>JAHFRL010000042.1 GCA_023266235.1 Betaproteobacteria bacterium | reverse complement strand
AGCTCGAGCAGCGTCAGCGGCACGCCGATGTGATTGTTGAGGTTGCCGCGCGTGGCCAGAACGCAGGATTGAGCATCGAGGATCGGGGATTGAAATGCTTTGCATGCTTCGCGCAATATCGAGGCGAGCATCTCTTTGACGGTGGTTTTGCCGTTGCTTCCGGTCAATGCGACCAGCGGTATGTCGAACTGGCGACGCCAATACAATGCAAGCCTGCCGAGCGCCTGCAGCGTGTCATCCACGACCAGCAGCGGGATCTGCCCGCCCGATCCCCGATCCTCGATCCCCGATCCCGCCTTCTCCACCATCGCCGCCGACGCACCCGCGGCGGCGGCCTGCGCGACAAACGCGTGGCCGTCAAAACGTTCGCCTTTGAGCGCAACGAACAGGTCGCCGTGCCTGATCGCCCGGCTGTCGATGCTGACTGCGGTGAACTCGACGTCGCGGCCAGCGAACGGCACCTCGAGCGCCTGCGCTGCCTGTGACAGGCGCATCATCAGTCCCACCCCCGCAATGCGGCGCGTGCCACCGCGATATCGCTGAATAGCCGCTTGACGCCCTTCACTTCCTGGTAAGTTTCGTGACCCTTGCCGGCGATCAGCACGATATCGCCGCGCCGTGCATCCGCAACCGCGTGGCGGATTGCAGCACGCCGGTCTTTCGCGACCGCGAGTTTTTCCCTGATACCGCGCACGCCGTCGAGGATGTCGCCGATGATCGCCAGCGCGTCTTCGCTGCGTGGATTGTCGCTGGTGATGACCACGGAGTCGGCAAGCCGGGTCGCGATCCGTCCCATCAGCGGCCGCTTGCCGCGATCGCGCTCGCCGCCGCAGCCGAACACGCATATGAGGCGTGAGGCGGGCGGCGGGCGGCGGGAGGCGTGGTCGTGGATCAGTGCGCGCAGCGCCAGCAACACTTTTTCCAGCGCATCGGGCGAGTGCGCGTAGTCGATAACAACCAGCGGCCGGCGGCCACCACCGATTTTCTGCAGCCGGCCGGAAACGGCATCGAGCTGCGCCAGCGCCGCGACTGAGTCCTTGAGCTTGATGCCGCTCGCGAGCAACGCCGCCAGCGACCCCAGCAGGTTGGAAGCGTTATAGCTGCCGAGCACGGGACTCTCGACGGTTGCCGCGCCCCACGGCGTCCTCACGTCGAAGCGCACGCCGGCGGCGCCGGTCGCAAGATTCCTGCCGCTCACCCGCGGCAGCCGCCGCGCCACGCCGGCCGCGCTTTCGAAGCCGTAGCCGATCACGTTGAGTCCGCGCCGCCGCACCCGGCCCGCCAGCTCCGCGCCGAAATCGTCATCCAGATTGACGATCGCGTGCTTGAGCGACTCGCACTCGAACAGCCGTGCCTTGGCGCGTCGGTAGCGGCGCATGGTGCGGTGGTATTCGAGATGGTCGCGCGTCAGATTGGTGAACAACGCAACGTCGAATTGCACGCCGGCGACGCGGTCCTGGTCGAGCCCGATCGACGAGACCTCCATGCTCACCGCCTGCGCGCCGCGCCGCGCGAAATCGGCGAGCCGCGCGTGCAGCCACACCGCGTCGGGCGTGGTGTTGGCGAGCGGCTGCAATGCGCCGCGCACGCCATGGCCAAGCGTGCCGATCACTGCGGTGCGCACGCCGCAGTCGTTGAGCGCCCGCGCGATCCACTGGCTGCACGTCGTCTTGCCGTTGGTGCCGGTGACGCCAATCATCCACAACCGCGTGCTCGGGTGATCGTAAACGTGGCTCGCAATCGAGCCGGCGCGCGCGCGCAAATGCGCAAGGCCGAGGTTCGGCACGCGCCATTCCGGATTCCATTCGAAATCGCGCCGCTCCCACAGCACCGAGCTGACGCCATTGGTGATCGCCTGCGCGATAAAGCGCCGGCCGTCCTGCGATTCACCCGGATAAGCGATGAAGGTGTCGCCGCGCTGCACGCGCCGGCTGTCGGTGGTGAGCCGCCTGATGCCGAGCCGGTCGAGCGCGCGCAGATTCAGCCCGCGCGCGCCAGCGCTGCTGAATGCCGACGGCTGAGCGCTGAGGGCTTTGCTCATACCTCCTCGCGGATCTCCGGTGCGTTCGGCGGCGGCAGCACCACGTTATCGAGCGGCGCGTCGGGTTTCACCCCGAGCAGCCGCAGCGCGCCCGCCATCACGTTGCTGAAGACGGGCGCCGCGACGGTGCCGCCGTAATACTGGCCGGCGGGCTCGTCGATCATCACCGCCACGATCAGCTGCGGATCCGACGCCGGCGCAAAACCGATGAACGACGACACGTATCGGCCGGCGGCGTAAATTGCGCCTTCGAGCTTGTGCGCGGTCCCGGTCTTGCCCGCGACGCGGTAGCCGGTGACCTGCGCGCGCGGCGCGGTGCCGCCCGGCTGCGTCGCCATTTCGAGCATCTTGCGCACCTGTTGCGCCGTTTCCAGCGCGATGACCCGCGTGCCTTCGGCCGGCGCCTCGCGCTTCATCAGCGTCACCGGCCTGATCTCGCCGCCGCCGGCGAAGACCATGTAGGCGCGCGCGAGCTGCAGCAGGCTCACCGAGATGCCGTGGCCGTACGACATCGTCGCCTGCTCAATCGGCCGCCAGGTGTGATAGGCGCGCAGCTTGCCCGACCCTTCGCCCGGGAAACCAGAGCGGGGAGGCGCGCCGAAGCCCACGCTGTTGAAGACGCTCCACAGCTTTTCCGACGGCAGCGCGAGCGCGATTTTGGCGGCGCCGACGTTGGAGGATTTCTGGATCACCTGCGCCACCGTCAGCGCGCCGGACGGATGCGCGTCGTGGATAGTCCAGGCGCCGATCGTCAGTTGCCCGGACCCGGTCTGGATCACGCTGTCGGGCTTGAACAGCCCGGCTTCGATCGCGGCCGCCACCGTGAACGGTTTCAGCGTTGAGCCCGGTTCGAACAGGTCGGTGACCGCGCGGTTGCGCGCGCGCCGTGGCTCGATCTTGCCGCGATTGTTCGGGTTGTACGACGGCAGATTTGCCAGCGCCAGCACTTCACCGGTTCTGACGTCCAGCACGACGATGCCGCCGGCTTTGGCCTGATGAGCGGCGACCGCGCTTTTCAGTTCGCGATAGGCGAGGTACTGGATCTTGGCGTCGATCGAAAGCAGCAGATCGCGCCCGGGCTTCGGCGTGCGAATGCTCTCGACGTCCTCGACGATGTGACCGAGGCGGTCCATGATGACGCGCCGGCTGCCGGGCTTGCCGGCGAGCTGCGCATCGAACGCGAGTTCGAGGCCCTCCTGGCCCTTGTCGTCGACGTCGGTAAAGCCGATCAGGTGTGAAAAGTAATCGCTGCCCGGATAGTAGCGGCGATACTCGCGCTGCAGGAATACGCCGGGAATATTGAGCTCGACGACCTTCGCCGCCTGTTCCGGCGGCAGATGGCGTTTGAGATACACGAACTCGCGCTTGGTATCGACCAGCCGTTTTTCGATCTCGCCGGGGTCCAGTTCGAGGAGCCGGGCCAGCCGCTTCATCTGCGCTGGCGTGACCTCAATGTCGGCGGGACTCGCCCATACCGACTCGACTGGCGTCGAGATCGCGAGCGGCTCGCGGTTGCGGTCGGTGATCATGCCGCGCGTGGCGGGCAGTTCGATCACGCGGCCGTAGCGCGATTCGCCTTTCTGCTGCAGGAAATTATTGTTGAGTCCCTGCAGATAAACCGCGCGCGCGAGCAGAACCCCGAACGCGAGCAGGAGCAGCCCCAGCACGACGCACGAGCGCCGGCCCGGCAGCGTCAGCGGCATCGCCTGCGCGGCGGGGCTCATCGCTTGTCCTCCGGCGCGACCATCTGCACGCGCGACGGCGGCGGCACGCGCATCATGAGCTGGCCGCTCGCGATTTTCTCGATGCGCGCGTGCATTGCCCACGTGCTCTGCTCGAGTTGCAGCTGGCCCCACTCGACCTCGAACTGCCTGGCGAATTCCTGCTCCTTTTGCAGCTCCACATAAAGCTTGCGCACCTTGTGCTGCGACGTCACAACAGAGAGCGCGCAGGCGACCAGGATAGCGAGCAGGATCAGGTTCAGTCGCGCCATCAGGTTCAGGTTCCCGGGATACGTTCAGCGACACGCATTACCGCGCTGCGCGCGCGCGGGTTGGCGGTGATTTCGGCGGCGGCAGGCCGCTGCAGCTTGCCGATCAGTTTTAGTTTCGGTTGCGGCAATTCGGCGGCACGCAACGGCAGGCGTTTCGGCAATTGCGGCGGCTGCGATTGCTCACGCAGAAAGCGCTTGACGATGCGGTCTTCGAGCGAATGAAAGCTGATCACCACCAACCGTCCTTCGGGCGCGAGCGCATCAACGCATTGCGGCAATACGCGGGTCAACTCTTCAAGCTCCTGATTGACATGAATCCGTAGAGCCTGAAAGGTACGCGTCGCCGGATCCTGCCCTGGCTCGCGCGTGCGGACGACCTTGGCCACGATCCCGGCAAGCTGCCGTGTGGTAGCGACAGGGCCCCGCGCTCGAGCCGCAACAATCGCTGCTGCAATCTGCTTAGCAAACCGTTCTTCGCCATAGTTGCGGATGACCTCCCTTATTTCCTGTTCGGCCGCGCCCGCCAGCCACTCGGCCGCCGTTGCGCCGCGGCTGGTATCCATGCGCATATCGAGCGGCGCATCGAAGCGGAAGCTGAAGCCGCGCGCCGCGTCGTCGAACTGCGGCGACGACGCGCCGAGGTCGAGCAGAATGCCGTCGACCTGCGCGATGCCGGCCGCGCGCAATACCTCGCGCAAATGGCTGAAACTTTCGTGCGTGAACTGCAGCCGCTCGTCATCGATTTCTCCGTGCGCTGCGGTCGCCGCCGGATCGCGATCCAGCGCAATCAGGCGTCCGCGCCCGCCCAGGCGCGCCAGAATTTCCCGGCTGTGGCCGCCGCGGCCAAACGTGCAGTCGACGTAAACACCGTCCGCCTGCACCCTCAAACTTTCCACTGCCGCCTCTAACAGGACCGGGGAGTGTGAGCCCGGGCTCACAACGAGAAGCCCTCCAGCTCGGGCGGCAGATCGCCGTCAGTGAAGCCGGAACCGCGCTCCAGCACCTGTTCCCACTTCTGCTTGTCCCACAGTTCGAACTTGTTGCCCTGCCCGGCCAGCACCACGTTTTTCTCGAGCGCGGCGAACTCGCGCAACGCGGACGACACCAGCACGCGCCCGGCGGCATCCATCTCGATATCCTCGGCATAGCCGATCAACTGCCGCTGCAAATCGCGGATGCGGGGGTTCAGGCTCGACAGTCCCATCAGCTTCTGCTGGATCGGCTCCCAGTCGGGCAGCGGATAAATCAGCAGACACTTGTCGAAGTCGGCGGTGATCACGAGGCGCCCGGCGCAACGCACGAGCAGCGCTTCGCGGTAGCGCGACGGCACCGCGAGCCGCCCTTTGCTGTCGAGACTCAACTGCGCTACGCCGCGAAACACGACTCCCCCTTCTGAGTGCGGAAGAAGACGCTCTTCTCCCACTTTTTACCACTTGAACCCACTATATGAAAAATCAATTACAGGGTCAAGCACGGGAAAGCGATTTTCTGTTTTCAGGACAAAGACTTATGAAGATTAATTCAGGTCTGGATTAAGTTATGAAATTGATACCTTTTTATAAACAATAGGATACTTGGTAAATTAAAGGTAAAGCTTTAACTTTGTTTTTGACTATCAAGGGGTTAGAGCGGTATGTTGGAGTTGCGGAAAAGCAACACTAAGAGATAGGCGAAGCACGGTTCGCGGGCGTTCAGGCCAGCAATAAACCGGTCATTCGCCGTGACAGGCTAATGCAAAAAGCATCGCGCCACTCCCGCGAATGCAGGCAGTCCGGTGGTTCCCCCATCCTGCCTTCCCCGGCACGCGGAGCATGGTGATGGCCGCTGGCGCGGGAATGCTAGAAAACGGGGCGGTCGCAAAATGTTGCGTCGAACTGCTGGAGAAAAAGCGTGCGCGCAAGCGACCAGCTGGCGTGCGGGGCGCAACAACGGAAAGCCAAATTGTAAAATGTCCGCAAATGAACGCCGCGGACAACGCAGCTAAATCGCCTCGGCAATCGCCCTGCCGAGATCAGCGGTTTTCGCCTTGCCGCCGACGTCGGGCGTGCGCGGGCCTTCGACGAGTATGGTCTCGATCGCACCGACGATCGCCTGCGCCGCGTCGGGATGGCCGAGATGCTCGAGCATCATCGCACCCGACCAGATCTGGCCGATCGGGTTGGCGATGCCCTTGCCGTAGATGTCGGGCGCCGAGCCGTGCACCGGCTCGAACAGCGACGGGAACTCGCGCTCGGGATTGATGTTGGCCGACGGCGCGATGCCGATGGTGCCGGTGCACGCCGGTCCGAGGTCGGACAGGATGTCGCCGAACAGGTTGGAGCCGACCACGACGTCGAACCAGTCGGGATGCATCACGAAATGCGCCGACAGGATGTCGATGTGGTACTGGCTGGTTTTCACGTCCGGATATTGCGCCGCCATCGCCTTGAAGCGTTCGTCCCAGTACGGCATGGTGATGGAGATGCCGTTGGATTTGGTGGCCGACGTCACGTGTTTTTTTTTGCCTTTGCGCGCAAGCTCGAAAGCGAAGCGCATGATGCGATCGACGCCGCGCCGCGTGAACGTGCTCGTCTGCACCGCCATTTCGTGTTCGGTGCCGTCGAAGATGCGCCCGCCGATCGACGAGTACTCGCCTTCGCTGTTCTCGCGCACCACCCAGAAATCGATATCGCCCGGCTTGCGATCGGCGAGCGGGCATTTGATGCCCGGCATCAGCCGCACCGGGCGCAGATTCACGTATTGCTGGAAATTGCGGCGGAACGGGATCAGCAGCCCCCACAACGAAATGTGATCGGGGACCGCCGCCGGCCAGCCGGCCGCGCCGAAGAACACCGCGTCGTGCCTGCGCACCTGTTCGAGCCCGTCCTCCGGCATCATGCGCCCGTGCCTGGCATAGTAATCGCAGCTCCAGTCGAACTCATCGAACTTGAATTCGATGCCGAACTTGCGCGCCGCAGCTTCGAGCACGCGCACGCCTTCGGGGCCGGTTTCCTTGCCGATGCCGTCGCCGGGAATATAGGCGATTCTGTATTTTTTCATCTTCGCGCTCTTTTCAAATAGTGTTCAATCCGGCGAACCGCTGTATTGCACGCTGCGCTACCGACATACAACCGGCGCAGGTAATTGTCAGGAGTGGGAGTCAGCCGATAAGCCGGGTTCTGTCGGGAGCTTGCGCTCCCGTGACAGTCATTCCTCTCGACGCGCGGTTGCCCGCACGCTCTAGCCACCTACCCGCAAGCTCGGTGGGTCACGTCATCGCTTGCCTATTTGGTGTTGCTCCGGGTGGAGGTTGCCATGCCGTTCGCGTTACCGTGAACGCGGTGCGCTCTTACCGCACCTTTGCACCCTTGCCTGTGCCTTGCGGCCATCGGCGGTTCGTTCTCTGTGGCCCTGTTCCTCGCCTCGCGGCGGACGGTCGTTAGCCGTCACCCTACCCTGTGGAGCCCGGACTTTCCTCTATTGGCACCCTGCGGCGCCGACAGCGACTGTCTGGCCAACTCCCGCGATCATTTTATCACGCGCCGGGCAGCGCCTTTGTTGCCGGTGTTTTTGCTGGATTTTCTGCGCCGCAGCAGCCCATAATGGCATGTTGGCACTAATTTAAAAGCGCGGGGTCAAATAGTCGGAGTATGATAAATTTGCGGTTTGACTCGCGCACCGTGCACCGGTTTCTCGTAGCAACAGGAGGTAGTATCGCGACGACAATGGAGATCACCTGACGTGAATCGACACGCAAGTGTCATGAGTGCGCCGTAACTACGGCGCTGCAGCACCGCCACCGGCAGTGGCAAAAAAAGCCCCGTGCAATGCGGGGCTTTTTATTACAACATGCGCCAGCTTACCGTGCCGCCGGCGCGAAAAGGCACCAGCGTGTCCTTGTGGAACGGCAGCTCTTTCGGCACGCTCCACATCTCTTTCACCAGCGTGATCTGGTCCCGGTTGCGTGGCAGGGCATAAAAATTCGGGCCGAAACTGCTGGCGAAGCCCTCGAGCCTGTCGAGCGCGTCGCAGGCACCGAAGATTTCGGCATAGAGCTCGATGCCGGCGTGCGCGGTGTACATGCCGGCGCAACCGCACGCGGCTTCCTTGGTGTGACGCGCATGCGGCGCGCTGTCGGTGCCGAGGAAAAATTTGGAATTCCCGCTCACCGCGGCCTGGATCAGCGCCTGGCGGTCTTCCTCGCGCTTCAATACCGGCAGGCAGTAGTGATGCGGGCGGATGCCGCCCGCGAACAACGCATTGCGGTTGAGCAGCAGATGATGCGCGGTGATCGTCGCGGCGACGCGCGGCGGCGATGCCAGCACGAAGCGCACTGCCTCCTTGGTTGTGATGTGCTCGAACACGACGCGCAGCTTGGAAAATTTCTGCAGCACCGGGATCAGCACGCGACCGATGAAAATTTTTTCGCGGTCGAAGATATCGACATTCGGAAAGGTGACCTCGCCGTGCACCAAGAGCGGCAAGCCGCATTCTTCCATCGCGGCCAGCGCGTCTTCGCGCTTGCTCAATTCGGTGACGCCGGATTCGGAATTGGTGGTGGCGCCGGCCGGATAGTATTTGACGGCATGCACCGCGCCGCTTGCCTTGGCGCGCCGGATCTCGCCGCCCGTGGTGCCGTCGGTGAGGTACAACGTCATCAGCGGCTCGAATTTCATGCCGTCCGGCAGCGCCGACAGTATGCGCTCGCGGTAGCCGAGCGCCATTTCGGTGGTCGTCACCGGCGGCTTGAGGTTCGGCATCACGATCGCGCGTGCGAAACGGCGTGCGCTATCCGGCAGCACCGCGCGCAGATAATCGCCGTCGCGCAAATGCAGATGCCAGTCGTCGGGACGTGCAATGGTGACTCGGCTCATGGTTGTTCTTTCGTGAATGGTGAATAGTAAATGGTAAATGATGACTTGTGAAAGGGGCCGTCAGCCGGCCTTTCCTGTTCCCCATTCCCTATTTACCTTCTTTCCTCATCCTCAGCGCCAGCCCGTAAACGCCGTTTTTTCTGGCGCCGGTGATTGCCGCTGCGAGCTTGACCGCCTGCTTGAGCGGCAGCTCGCGCAGCAGGATTTCGAGCACGCGCCGCGCCGCGCCGGCATCCATGGCGCTTGCTTCCGCCGCGCCCTCGACCAGCAGCACGAATTCGCCTTTGATGCGATTGGCATCGGCGGCGAGCCATGCCGCCGCCTCCCCGAGCCGGCAGGTGTGAATGGTCTCGAACAGCTTGGTGAGCTCGCGCGCGATGGTGATGGCACGCCCGTCGCCGAATGCCGCCGCCATGTCGGTGACGCTCGCGATGACGCGATGCGGCGCTTCGTAAAACACCAGCAGATAAGGCAGCGTCTTCAATACCGCAAGCTCGCGCCTGCGCGCGGCGGCCGGCGGCGGCAAAAAACCGTAAAACAAAAAATGCTGAGCCAAAGTGCCGGCGGCCGATAGCGCGCACAGCGCGGCATTCGCACCGGGCAGCGGCACCACCGGATGGCCGGCCGCGCGCACCAGCGCAACCGCGATCGCGCCGGGATCGGAAATCGCCGGCGTGCCGGCGTCGCTCACCAGCGCGACCGACTTGCCGTGCGCGAGCAGCTGCAGGATTTTCTGCGCCGCGCTCCGCTCGTTGTGCTCGTGCAATGCAATCAGCGGCGCGCCTATGCCGTAGTGCCTGAGCAGCCGCGCCGTGATACGGGTGTCCTCGGCGGCAATCGCGTCGACGCGCTTCAGCACTTCGAGCGCGCGCAGCGTGATATCGGCGAGGTTTCCAATCGGTGTCGCGACTACATATAATGAAGGCCGTTCCACTCCCGCCTGCTCATGATGCGCTGTCCCATCCATCGCTTGAGTGCCGCCCTGATTTTCCTCTCGGCGATACTATACGGGGCTGTCGCCAGCTTTACCACCAACGTCGCGCGGGCGGCTGAAGCGGTAACGCGCACGCCGCACGTTGCGCTGATCCTGCCGCTGAGCTCACCTTCGTTCAGCCGCCACGCCGACGCCGTACGGCAGGGATTCGTCGCTGCCGCCAAGATGGCCGGGGGAAACGTCCCCCCGATCCGGATTTATTCCGTCAACGAAGACACGCTCAACGTGTTGACGATTTACGAACAGGCGATCGAGTCCGGCGCGCAGATCGTGGTCGGGCCGTTGACGCGCAACGGTGTCGCCGCGCTGGCCGCGAGCACTCTCGTGACCGTGCCGACGCTCGCGCTCAATACTCTCGAGCCGCACTTGCCGCAGCCGGCGCGCATGTATTTGTTTGGCCTCAACATCGAGCCCGAGGCGCGCCAGATCGCGCAGTTCGCGTTCCATGACGGCCGCCGCAACGCGTTCGTGGTGAGCGACGGCACGCCGCTCGGCAAGCGTATGCGCCAGGCGTTTCTCGAGGAATTCGCGCGCCTCGGCGGCATTACCGTTGCCGAATTCGGTTTTGGCGCCGACCAGGCCAGCTTGAGCAAGCTGCGCCAGGCATCGAATCTCGGCGTCGCCGACATGGTTTTCCTCGCGCTCGACTTCGCGCGTGCCCGCACCGTGCGACCGTACCTTGGTAATATACTCGCGCTTTACGCGACATCGCAGGTCAATGCCGGCAGCGCCGACGCCCTTGCCGCGCACGATCTCAACCAGGTGCGCTTCGTCGACATGCCGTGGCTGTTGCAGCCCGACCATCCGGCGGTGATGGTTTACCCGCGTCCACAGTTCGGCGACGCGATCGACATTGACCGCTTGTATGCGCTCGGCATCGATGCGTTTCGCATCGGACTCGAGTTGTTGCGGTTGAACCGCGACCCTGCGCTCGATGGCGTGACCGGCCGCATCCGCTTGACGCGCGATCAGCAGTTCGTACGCGAGCTCAC
Source organism: Betaproteobacteria bacterium (assembly GCA_023266235.1). Classification (GTDB taxonomy): domain Bacteria; phylum Pseudomonadota; class Gammaproteobacteria; order Burkholderiales; family SG8-41; genus PALSA-1004. The sequence continues at coordinate 22,219 of JAHFRL010000042.1, read as the reverse complement.
CGCGGCGCAATACGTCGACGGCAAGACCGTCATTCTCGGCGAAACCCGTTGATGAGCCAGCGCGGCCGGCACGCCGAGAACATCGCTGCCGCATTCCTGCAGCAGCAGGGGCTTGAGCTCGTCGCGCGCAACTACCGTTGCCGCTTCGGCGAAATCGACCTGATCGCACGCGACGGCAAGACGCTGGTGTTCGTCGAAGTGCGCATGCGCTCGAGCAATAGCTTCGGCGGCGCGGCGGCAAGCATCACCGCCGCCAAGCGCGGCAAGCTCACGCGCGCGGCGCGTCACTACCTCGCCGGCACGACGCGCATGCCGGCGTGCCGCTTCGACGCGCTGCTCGTCAGCGGCGCCGACCGCTCGGTGGAATGGATCAAAAACGCGTTCGGGGAGTGATTTGTGCGATAATTTCCGGGTTCAACAGGCCCGAAAATGGATTTGATCAACCGCATCAGCGAGAACTTTTCGGAAAGCGCGCACCTCAAACTGCAGAGCATGGACGCGCTGGCGGGGCCGATCGCGGCCGCGGCCGAGCGCATGGTGCAGTGCCTGAGGCTCGACGGCAAGATACTGGCGTGCGGCAACGGCGGTTCGGCTGCCGACTCGCAGCATTTCGCGGCGGAGCTCCTGAACCGCTTCGAAATGGAGCGGCCGGGACTGGCGGCGATCGCGCTCACCACCGACACTTCGACGCTGACCTCGATCGCCAACGATTACGACTACGATCAGGTGTTCTCGAAGCAGGTGCGCGCGCTCGGACACAAAAACGATTTGCTGCTCGCGATCTCGACCAGCGGCAATTCGAAGAACGTGCTGGCGGCGGTGCTCGCCGCGCACGAAAACGGCATGGGTGTGGTGGCGCTGACCGGCAAGAACGGCGGCAAACTGCCCGAGATCCTGCAGTCTTCGGACATCCATATCTGCGTGCCGGCGCAAAGCACGGCGCGCATTCAGGAAGTGCACTTGCTCACGTTGCATTGCCTGTGCGATGCGATTGATTGTCTACTACTGGGGGTGGAGTAAATGAATAAACTGCGTCTGCTTGCTTTGCTCGTCATCATCATTCCCGTGCTCTATGGCTGCGTCGCGGCCGCGGTAGGCGGGGCCGGCACTGCGATCATGGTCGCCGAAGACCGCCGCACGGTCGGCACCGTGACCGAGGATCAGGGTATCGAAGTGAAAGCCGCGAACCGCATCGGCGACAAGTTCAAGGACCCGCACATCAACATCACCAGCTACAGCCGCATGGTGCTGCTGACCGGCGAGGCGCCCGACACGGCGACCAAGGCCGAGATCGGGAAGATCGCGCGTGCGGTCGAGAACGTACGTGGCATCTACAATGAGATCGCCATTGCCGGCAACAGCTCGCTGTCGGCGCGCGGCAATGACTCTTACCTGACATCGAAAGTCAAAGCGCGCTTTGTGGATCAGCAGAAATTCAACCCGATCCACGTCAAGGTTGTTACCGAATCCAGCACGGTGTATCTGCTGGGATTGGTCAAGCGCAAGGAAGCTGACGACGCGACCGGGATCGCGCGCACAACCGGTGGCGTGCAGAAGGTCGTGAGGTTGTTTGAGTACCTGGACTAAGTCAGGAGCAGAGCCGCCGCGCCGCCACGCTTGTCCTGAGCCCGTCGCAGGGCCTGTCCCGGGCTTAGCGGGGGGATCCCGACAGCCGGCCAACCCGGCTAACGATCGCCGCGTCGTCCCATCGTCCGGCGGCCTTTATTTCTGGCGGGATTGCGCGGACCGCCCGGCCGTGATGCTTGCCTCTGCTGCCGCGGACGCGCGTTTCTGGCCATTGATTTCTGGCCCCCGGCGCCGGCCAATTGCTTGACCCGGTTGATGTGGAGGGTCACGGCTTCGATGTTCGCCGGATGTACCGTGTCCGGGCCGTGTAGCTGCAGTTGCTGCCTCTCCTGTTCAAGCAGTTCGTGCAGCTTGCGGAGCGCCTCATTGCACGCCGCCGCGAGACCGGCCTCCTTTTGCATTTCCTGGCGGTGCATTTCGATGTGGGCAATCATGTCCGTCACTTCGTCGCTTGCCATTCCTGCGCTCATGCGTAATCCTCTTTCGGGAATTGTGTTTGCACGACAAGTTTACGCGAACTGCGCAACCACTGTGAAAACTCCGCCAGTGGCCGCTTGTCGCATGCCCCGGCCCGTTGGCGCCGGTCCTGGCGCTGCGGAGTGACCTGCCGCTCCCGCCGCATTTGGAGCGTCGCCGGTGGCGGCGTTACACTTGCAGCGTGCACCCCGCTCCCGCCTTCGAATCCAAGCTCTGCGCGCCCGCACAGCTCGCGGCGCGCCTCGCGCAACTGCCGCGGCCGCTGATATTCACCAACGGCGTGTTCGACATTCTGCACCGCGGTCATGCGAGCTATCTCGCGCAGGCACGTGCGCTCGGCGCGAGCCTGCTCGTCGCCGTCAACACCGATGCCTCGGTCAGGCGCCTGGGCAAAGGCCCGGACCGCCCGATCAACCCGCTCGCCGACCGCATGGCGCTCGTCGCCGCGCTCGAATCCGCGAGCCTGGTGACCTGGTTTGATGACGACACACCGCTGGCATTGATACGGCTGGTCAGGCCCGATGTGCTGGTGAAAGGCGGCGACTGGACGCCTGACAAAATTGTCGGCAGCCCGGACGTCAGGAGCTGGGGCGGCGCCGTGCACTCGATCCCGTTCATCCGCGATTACTCGACCAGCGCGACGCTGGCCAAAATAAGGAGTGATGAATGATGAGTGTTTGACCGATTCCCCATTACCGCTTCACTGGTTCTTCGCCTGCGCGGCATCGGCGCAGGCGGTCGCCTTGAGCTGCGCCGCGGGAAACTCCGGTTTCAGCCCGGCTATTTTCACCGCGATTGCGTCGCCCGGGTCGCGGATCACGAACGTGCTGCTGGCCGCCCCGCGCGGCACGACCACCGCCGAGCGCACGCCCTTCTGCTTGAGTTGTGCAAGGTAGTTATGCGCGTTCTCCTCGGTCTTGAACACACCGAGCGAAATCGCGAACCGCCCTTGGTCGCTGCCCTGCATCACGTTGAAATCGCTGATGCCGAGCGCTTTCAACTCCCCCATTTTCTTGTCGGCCTCGGCTTTGGTCTTGAGCGGCGGGATATAAACCCAATAGGCTTCGCTCGTTTCCCTCTGCGACAGCTTGTCGCCGAGTTCGAACTTGCCGAGCGCAGCGGCGGCGCGCGCCACATCGTCCGCCGTGAAGCCGCCCCACTCGAGGCACACCAGCGACGGCTGCGGTTGCGACGCCGTCGCAGCGGCCGTGTCTTTGCGTTCAGCGGGCGGCTGCCGCCCCGGACTCAGCAGTTTCACCTTGTCGGGGCTGATCTGCAGCAGCCCGATCTGCGCGTCGGCGCCGGCGCGGCTCTCCGCGTAGCGGACATAGCCGAACGCGGCGACGTTCGCCAGCAGCAGTATCAGAAACAGCAGTCTCATGGTTGCGCCATAGTTCCTAAATCAACCAGCAGCCGCAGATAAATGCCGATGGAATGAGTGATTAGGTGATTGAGTAATTGAGTGATTAAGTACCCAATAACTGAATCACCTAATCACTTGGTCACTGGTTATTACCGTTCATCAGCGGTTCATCGGTCTTGCGCATTTGGAGCGCCGGCCTCGTCAGCGATGGTAATCAACCCCTCGAGGACGAGATTATCCACTACCTTCACCTCGAGGTTAAGGTGCGGTTCGAGCAGCGCCGCGCCGCCGCCGCTCAGCACGCAAACCGGCTGCGGCTGGCCGGTCTCCTCGAGGAAACGCGCCATCCGCTCGACCGCGCCGGCGAGCGCGTTGATCGCGCCGCTCATGATCGCATCCCCGGTGGTGTTGGGAAAATAACTGAACTTGCCCGGCTGCAGTTTGAGCGCGGCGGTATTGTCCGACAACGCCTTGCGCATCAGCTCCGCGCCGGGAACGATGACCCCGCCGACGAACACGCCGTCGCCGGCGAGCGCATCGACGGTGAGCGCGGTGCCGGCATTGACCACCACCACGGGTCCCGGGTGGAGCCGGTGCGCACCGATCAGCGCCGCCCAGCGGTCGCAACCGAGCTGCGCCGGATCGTCGTAGCCGTTTTTCACGCCGCATTGCGCGCGCTCGCTGTTGATCCAGCGCAATGTGGGCGCTGCCGGCAGTATCGCTGCCAGCTGCCGCTGTAACGCGGCACCCACGACGTTCGACACCACCACCGCCTGCAACGGCGGCAATCCGGCGAACGCGGGCGCGAGATCGGCTGCACGCGCAGTCTCGACCCAGGCTTGCTTGAGCCAGTGCGCGCCGTCGTGCGCGCCCCATTTGATGCGCGTATTGCCGGCATCGATCGCGAGCACGATTTTGTTCTTCACCCCTCGGTCCTCAAACCATGCGCCGCCAAGACGCCAAGACCGCCAAGAAAACCAGCAACCGTGCGATCTGACAACGGGCTCACTTCCTGATGCATCAGCGTCATTGCTTCATCATTCATCATCTTTGCGTTGCCCCCTCCCGCCTCTCGCCTCGCCGCTGCCTCGCAGGCTCACGTCGCCGCTGTGAAAACGCCGCTGTCCCGACTTCGTCGACAGCAGCAACGCCCCGTCGTCCGCCACGCCTTCCGCCGTGCCGCGGATAACGCCGCCGTCGGGCAGCGCGAGCTGCACCGCCTTGCCTTGATGGACATGGCGGCGCTGCCACTCGTCGCGCAGCGGCGCGAAGCCACTGCGCGCGAATTCGCTCAACACGCGCTCGAGCTCGATCAGCAGCCGCGCCAGCACTCGATTGCGATCGGGCACTTCCCCGCTCACGGCCGCGAGATCGACCACCGGCTGGTCGATACGCTCGCGCAGCGCGTCGGGCAGGCGGCAGTTGAGCCCGATGCCTATCACCGCCGCGCTCGGTCCCAGCATGTCGCCCTGCATTTCGATCAGGATGCCCGCGAGTTTGCGGCCGCGCCACAGCACGTCATTCGGCCATTTGAGACCGGCAGCGCCGGCGCCGAGCGCGGCGAGTGCGCGCGCCACCGCAACGCCGACTGCGAGGCTCAGCCCGGCGAGAAAACCCGCGCCCTGCTGAAACCGCCACAGCAGCGAAAAAGTAAGCGCGGCGCCTGGCGTCGAATGCCAGGCGCGGCCGCGCCGGCCGCGCCCGTGCGTCTGCCACTCGGCGGCGATCACACTGCCGCCCGCCGTGCCGGTTGCCGCGCGCTGCATCAGCAGCGTATTGGTCGACTCGGCGCTATCGAGCACCTCGAGCGCGAACCGCGCGGCGTGCGCACCGAGCTCACGCTCGACTGCGGCGCGCTCAAGCAGCGCCAGCGGCTCGGCGAGGCGATAACCGCGGCCGCGCACCTTGAACACCGCGAGCCCGACGTCGTCCAGCGCGTGCAGCGCGTTCCACACGCTCGCCCGCGACACGCCGAGCGCGCGCGCCATCGCCTCGCCGGAACGGAATTCGCCGTCGGCGAGCAGGCGCAGCGCCTGGAAGGTCAACGCATGCATCGGGTCCCATAGAATAGACGATAATCGAAAGCCCGAGTTACGGGTAGCAGCCGCCGGTGCTGCGGCGCACTATGAGTCCACCGCATGCCGCAGGCGCGGAGCCTGCACGCAAAAGCCTGCCGTGTGAGAAAATCGCGCAACCGCGCAGCCGGAACCGGGATCAAGACAACTTACCTCGGCGCGCGCCGACCCGTTTAAGGAGAGGACCCCATGCAATCCCTATCGCGTTCGCTTCTCGTGTGCGCCGCGCTGCTCGCCTGCGGCGCGCTGCACGCCCAGACCCGCTTGACCGCCGCTGAATCCGGCTATCCGGCCAGGCCGGTGCGCGTGCTGGTGCCGTACACACCGGGGGGCATTACCGACGTCGTCACGCGCGTCGTTGCGCTGGAGCTCGCGAAGACGTTCGGCCAGACTTTCGTCGTCGACAACCGCCCCGGCGCCAACAGCATACTCGCCGTCGACATGCTGTCGAAGTCGACACCCGACGGCTACACGCTCGGCACCGTGATCGCCGCGCACGCGGCGAACCAGACGCTATACGCGAAGCTGCCGTACGACTCGATCAAGAGTTTCGAGCACGTGTCGTTGCTTGCCACCGCGCCGCTGATCGTGTGCGCGACCAACTCGCTGCCTGCGAAGTCGGCGAAAGAACTGGTGGAACTGGCCAAGGCGAAGCCGGGGCAACTCTCGTTCGCCTCGAGCGGCATCGGCGCCGCGGCACACCTGACCACCGAGCTCCTGATGTCGACGACGGGAATCAAGATGGTGCACGTGCCGTACAAAGGCACCGCGCCAGCGCTGCAGGACCTGATCGGCGGCCAGATCCAGGTCATGATGGACGTTCCCTCGTCCATGCTGCCGCACGTGCGCGCCGGCAAAATCAAGGCGCTCGGCATGGCGTCCGAGAAGCGCGTCGCGGTCGCGCCCGAGTTGCCGACGCTGATCGAATCCGGCGTAAACGTGGTCGGCGGCACCTGGGTCGGTCTGCTCGCCCCCGCCGGCACGCCCAGGCCCATCGTGGACAAGCTCGCGCGCGAAGCCGCCGCCGCCACCCGCCGGCCCGAGATCAAGGAGCGTTTCCTGCAGCTCGGCATCGAACCCGTCGGCGGCACGCCCGCCGAATTCACGAAGTTCCTGAAGGACGAGGTGGCGAAATGGGCGAAGGTCATCAAGGACGCCAACGTCAAGATCGACAATTGAGCGGCCGGCGATGATATTGCTGCGCACCGCCGCCTGGTTGCTGCCTGCCGCGGCCATGCTCGGCGCCGAGTGTGCGTTCGCGCTGGCGCTGCCGCGCAGGCGTCCGGCGGCGATCAACCGCTGAAGAAATACGTCACCAGCCACACCCCGCCGGCGATGACGAACGTCATCACGAAAATATCCCATAATTGTTTGCGGTTGACCGGAGTCAGCGGCTTGCGACGCTTGATCTTGTCGTTCTCTCCCGGCTTGGTGGCCATGTGCCAATCCGCAATCAACATCACGAACCCGATGGCTACAGTAATCAACGCTCCCGTCATGGCTATCCCTCGCGACTGATGCTCAAAAACCGTGGTAAGTGAAATCTTAGCGGCTTGCCGGTAATCGTCAACTAGCATACCGCGCCAGCAGCCGTGTCGCCACTCAGATTACCGCCGCGTGGCGGCGCATGCGGTCGCCCCTCCGCCCCGGTCACGTGGCGGCCGCGACCGCCGGCATCGTTTAGAATAGGGCCTTCATCGACCCGGAAACGTCATGCCAGCCAGCAATACCAAGCCCGCCGCGCCGCACGTCACGAACTTCATCCGCAACATCATCGACGCTGACCTCGCGAAGGGCGCCTATGCGACGCAAACCTGGGGCGGCCGGCCCGGCCCGGCCAAGGTCCACGCCGGCGCGCCGCCCGATCCCGCGAAGATCCGCACGCGTTTTCCGCCGGAGCCCAACGGCTATCTGCATTACGGCCACGCCAAGTCGATCTGCCTGAACTTCGGGCTCGCGCGCGATTACGGCGGGGTATGCCACATGCGTTTCGACGACACCAACCCGGAGAAGGAAGAACAGGAGTACGTCGATTCGATACTCGACGCGGTGCGCTGGCTCGGCTTCGACTGGAATTTCAACGGCGCAGACAACCTTTACTACGCGAGCGACTACTTCGATTTCATGTACGAGGCCGCCGAGTACCTGATCGGCGCCGGCCACGTCTACGTCGACCGGCAAAGCGCGGAAGAAATGCGCGCCAACCGCGGCACGCTGACCGAGGCCGGCACGAACAGCCCATGGCGCGACCGCGCGGCGGCGGAATCGCTGCGGGATTTTCGCGAAATGCGCGACGGCAGGCATGCCGACGGCAGCATGGTGCTGCGCGCGAAGATCGACATGGCCTCGCCCAACATCAACCTGCGCGACCCCGCGATCTACCGCATCAAGAGGGCCACCCATCATCGCACCGGCGACAAATGGTGCATCTACCCGATGTACACCTACGCGCACCCGATCGAGGATGCGCTCGAGCGGGTCACGCACTCGATCTGCACGCTGGAATTCGAAGACCAGCGCCCGTTCTATGACTGGCTGCTCGAGCGGCTGGCCGAAGGAGGCGTGCTCGCGCGCCCGCTGCCGCAGCAGATCGAGTTCGCGCGCCTCAATCTCACTTACACGTTACTCTCCAAGCGCAAGCTGATTGAGCTCGTCGCGGACAAGTACGTCGACGGCTGGGACGATCCGCGCATGCCGACGCTGGCCGGCGCGCGCCGCCGCGGTTTCACCCCGGAAGGCTTGCGCCTGTTTGCCGATCGCATCGGTGTCGCCAAGGCCGACTCATGGATCGACATGAGCGTGCTCGAGGACTGCATGCGCGAGGACCTGAACGGGCGCGCCGAGCGGCGCATCGCCGTGCTCGACCCGGTCAGGCTCGTGATCGACAACTATCCCGACGGCAAGCAGGAAGAGTGCTTCGCGCCCAACCATCCGCAGAAGCCGGCTCTGGGAAAACGCGCGATGCCGTTCTCGAACGAGCTGTGGATCGAGCGCGAGGATTTCATGGAAACGCCGTCCACCGGCTATTTCCGTCTCTATCCCGGCGGCAAGGTGCGGCTGCGCTATGGCTTCGTGGTCGAGTGCACCGGCTGCGAGAAAAATTCGCAGGGCAACGTCACCATCGTGCATTGCCAATACGATCCCGCAACCAAATCCGGCACACCGGGCGCGGACAAAGTCAAAGTCAAAGGCAACATTCACTGGGTGTCGGCGCAACACGCCTACCAGAGCGAAGTGCGGCTTTACGACCGCTTGTTCAAATCACCGCATCCCGGCGCCGCTGCCCGCGATTACCGGCAAGACCTGAATCCGGATTCCAGGAAAGTCATCACCGCGCAACTCGAGCCTGCGCTAAAGAACGCCAGACCGGAAGAGCGGTTTCAGTTCGAGCGGCATGGATATTTCGTCGCCGATCGTATCGCCTCGAAGGCGGGCGCGCCGATCTTCAATCGCGCGATAACGCTCAGGGACTCCTGGAGCAAACCGGGTTAACCGGGAATTCAGTTACCGGCGAAATCCACGCGCTCGCGGTTTTCAGTCGTTCGCACTGACATGCAGCGCGCGGGATAACCGGTTGTGAAAGAAAAGTAATGGCACGCACACTGATCAAAAACAGCTCGCTGGTGACCGTCGACGACAAGCTCGGCGACATCCCCGGCGGCGGCATCCTGATCGAGGACGACAAAATCGTCGCCAATCTGCTCGGCGCGGCGCTGCTGTTCGCGGCGGCCGCCACGCCGGCGCTGGCGCAAAACTGGAAGCCGGAGAAGAACGTCGAGATCGTGGTCGGGCTCACGGCCGGCAGCTCGCAGGACCGCACCGCGCGCACGCTGCAGAAGATCTGGCAGGACACGAACGCGCTCGGCGTCACCAGCACGGTCGTCAACCGGGTGGGCGGCGGAGGCCAGATCGCCTGGAGCTATCTCGCGCAGCGCGCGGGCGATGCGCACTACCTGCAGATCGCCTCGCCGACGATCATCACCAGCCAGGTCACCGGCGCGAGCAAGTTCACGTTCGCGGACTTCACGCCTATGGCGCTGCTCGGCACCCAGTACGTCGCGGCGGCCGTGCGCACCGAGTCGCCGCTCGGCTCCGGGCGCGAGCTGATCGAGCGGCTGAAGCGCGACCCCTACGCGCTGAGCCTTGGCATCAACAGCGCGGGCAGCGCGCTGCACATCCTCGCCGGCATGCTGGTGAAAGGCGCGGGCGGCGACCCGAAGAAAGCGAAGATCGCCGTATTCCAGGGCGCGGAGCTGATGACCGCAGCCCTCGGTGGTCACGTCGACTGCGTGGTCACGGTCGCGTCCAATATTCTGCCGCATGTCGAAGCGGGCAAGCTGCGCATGCTCGGCGTGGCCGCGCCGCAGCGGCTCGGCGGCGCGCTCGCCGCCGTGCCGACGTGGCAGGAGCTGGGGCTCGACCTCGTCGTGTCCAACTGGGCGGGCGTGTTCGGCGTCAAGGGCATGCGCCCGCCGCAGATCGCGTACTGGGACGGCGTGCTCGCCGCGAGCGTCGCGAGCGCGGACTGGAAGGCGTTCCTCGCCGCGAACCAGTGGGACGCCGAATACCTGAACAGCGCCGATTACACGAAATTCCTGCGCGCCGAGGACGCGAAGCTGCGGTCCGCGCTGACCGACCTCGGGCTCGCGAAGCAATAGCGAGGGCGCCGCCCCGCGGCAGCTTGCGGACAACACGAGCGAGGAGTCGCCGTGGAATAATAAGCGGGAGCTATGGCAACGGCCACCTTCCGCTTTCACGGCGTGCTGGAAAGTTTCCTGGCCCGGGGGCACCGCGGCCGGGCCTTCGACTGCGCGTGTGCCCGCGCCGCCACGCTGAAGAACGCGACCGAAGCGCTGGGCGTGCCGCATACGGAAGTCGGCCGGCTGCTGGTCAATGGCGGGCCGGCGACGCTCCCGCGCAGCGTGCGCGACGGGGATGCAATCGAGGTCTTTCCTTTCGAGCCGGGCGCGGCCGCCACGGCGGACGCGCCGCTCTTTCTCGCCGATGCGCATCTTGGCGGTCTTGCGCGCATGCTGCGGATGCTCGGCTTCGACACCCTCTTCGACAACGCCATCCAGGACCTGGCAATCCTGGAGATCGCGCGGCGCGAGCGACGCATCGTGCTGACCCGCGACCGCGAGCTCCTGAAATGCCGCGAAGTGATGCGCGGGTGCTTCGTCCACGCGCTCAAGACCGAAGCACAGATCAGCGAGGTGGCAGCGCGCTATGCGCTGGGGCGGCAGATGCAACCGTTCACGCTCTGCCTCCACTGCAACCTGCGCCTGCAGGAAGTCGGGGCGGGCGCTGCGCAAGAGCAGGTGCCCGGTCGCATTCTCGCGCGCTATGCGCGCTTCGTGCGCTGCCCGGGATGCGAACGAATTTATTGGGAAGGTTCGCACTGGGAGCACATGCGCAAGTTGCTCTCCGCTACGCTTGACGTCGAGATCGACGCTTGAGCAGAGCCGGACCCGGCGCTATTGCAGTCTGAAAACCGCTATGATGCTCACCGGCGCGGCGACCGCGCCGGAGCGAGCGGAAGGCGATGCGCCTTCCAGCACACCAAATCAGGGAGCATGCATGAAAGTCTGCGTATTCGGCGCGGGCGCCGTGGGCGGCAATATCGCGACGCGGCTCCTGGCCGCGCAAGCCGACGACGTCTCGGTGGTCGCGCGCGGCGCGCAATTGAAGGCGATGCGCGAACGCGGCCTGACGCTGCGCTCGGGCGGCACGGAGATCACGGCGCGGGCCGAAGTTGCAACCGACGATCCGTCCACGCTGCCGCCGCAGGATGTGGTGCTCGTCACCCTGAAAGCGCATGCGGCGCCCGGCGCCGCCGCCGCGATCGCGCGTCTGCTCGCGCCGCAGGGCTGCGCGGTGTTTCTGCTCAACGGCATCCCGTGGTGGTGGCGGCACGGTCTTGCCGGCGCCGGCGGCCCGCTGCCGCTGCTCGATCCCGACGCCGCGCTGTGGACCCGGGTCAAGCCCGAGCGCACGCTCGGCTGCGTCGTCCACTCGCCCAATGACCTGATCGCGCCGGGCGTGATCGTGCATGCCGGCCCCGACCATTTTATCCTGGGCGAACCGGACGGATCAGCGAGCGCGCGCCTCGAGGCCGCGCTCGCAATGTTCGGCCGCGGCGGGATCGAGGCGAGGACAGCGGGCGATCTGCGCCGCGATATCTGGCAAAAGCTCGTGAACAATGCATCCGGCAACACGCTCTGCGCGCTGAGCCGCGTGGACCTGGGCGGGCTCGGCGCCGACCCGGAACTCTGTGCGCTGTCGATCCGCGTGATGCGCGAAACGCTCGCGGTCGCCGCGGCGCTCGGCTGGGACCTGCGCGCGGAAGTGGACGTCGAAAGCACGGCACGGCGCGGCAAGCCGGGCCAACGCCCTTCCATGCTGCAGGACGTGCTGCGGGGACGGCCGATCGAGGTGGAAGCGCTGCTCGGGCAGCTCCATGCGTTCGCGCGCGAGAAAAGTGTCGCCGTGCCCAACATCGACGTCGTGCTGCCGCTGCTGCGCGGGCTCGACCGGGCATTGCGAGCGGCGTAAGCGTTAAAGGATGGGAAATGGGAAATGGGGAATCGCAAAAGCGTGTTTCCCTTCACCATTCACCATTCACCATTCACCCTTCACCAAGGAGACCGCACCATGAGCTCACATGACAGAGTCGCCATCGTCACCGGCGCGGGAACCGGCATCGGCAAGGGCGTTGCGCTCGCGCTGCTCAAGGCGGGCTACTGCGTCGCGCTCGCCGGCCGGCGTGCCGAACTGCTGGAGCAGACCGCCGCCGAATCGGCGGCCGGCCCACGCGCGCTGGCCGCTCCTACCGACGTTGCCAATCCGGCATCCGTGCATGCGCTTTTCGCATTGACCAGAGACAAATTCGGCCGCCTCGACGTGCTGTTCAACAACGCCGGCACCAACGCCCCCGGCATCCTGTTCGAGGACCTCGCTTACGAGAAATGGCAAGCGGTGGTCGACACCAACTTGACCGGCATGTTCCTGTGCGCGCAGGCGGCGTACCGGCAAATGAAGGACCAGCACCCGCGCGGCGGGCGCATCATCAACAACGGCTCGATCTCGGCCCACGCGCCGCGGCCCGATTCGGCCCCCTACACCGCGACCAAGCACGCGGTCACGGGGCTTACCAAATGCATTTCGCTCGACGGCCGCAAGTACGACATCGCGTGCAGCCAGATCGACATCGGCAATGCGCTGACCAGTCTGGCGGCGCGCATGGCGAAGGGCGTCAAGCAGGCGAACGGCGAAATCGCGGTCGAGGCGATGATGGATGTGCAGCACGTCGCCAATGCGGTGCTCCACATGGCGAGCCTGCCGCTCGACGTCAACGTTCAGTTCATGACCATCATGGCGACCAAGATGCCGTTCGTCGGGCGCGGCTGACGGCTCGATCGGACTTCGTAATTGATCCCCGCCGAGTGGCTCTGGATACCGATCACCATCGGCGCGGCTTTCGCCCAGACGGTGCGCAACGCCGCCCAGCGACATCTCACGCCCGTGCTGGGCACGCTGGGAGCAACCCTGGTGCGTTTTCTGTACGGGCTGCCGTTCGCCGTGCTGTGGCTCGCCGCCGTCTATCTCGTCGGCCATTTCCCGCTGCCCGCGCCGAACGCCGCTTTCCTGTGGTGGGTGTTGCTCGGTTCGATCACCCAGATCGGGGCAACGGCACTGATGCTGCGCATCATGGCCGAGCGCAATTTTGCGCTCGGCATCGCCTACGCCAAAAGCGAAGTCATCCAGGTTGCGGTGTTCGGGCTGGTGTTCCTCGGCGATCCGCTCACGCCAGTCGCGCTGATCGCCATCGCCTTCTGCACGCTGGGCGTGCTGCTGCTGGCGCCCATCGACCGCCGGCACCCGTTGCGCACGCTCGTGGCCGGCTGGGCCACGCGCACCGCGCTGCTGGGCCTGGTCTCGGGCGCCGGCTTCGGTCTCGCCGCGGTCGGCTACCGCGGCGCGGCGCTCGCGCTCGACGGCGCCGCGTTCCCGATGGCCGCGGCCTATACGCTGGTCGCGGCGCAGGCCCTGCAAACGCTGCTGCTCGGCGGCTGGCTGCTGGCGCGCGACGCTCAAGTGGTGGCGCGCGTCTGCCGCGCGTGGCGCGCGTCGCTGTTTGCGGGCTGCATGGGCGCTGCCGCATCGGCGGGCTGGTTCACCGCGATGGCGATCGAGCCCCTGGTTCACGTGCGCACGCTGGGCCTGATCGAGCTGCTGTTCGGCTATGCGATTGCGCGGCGTTTCTTCCGCGAGCGATTGACCCCGCTCGAGATCATGGGCATGGTGCTGCTGATGATCGGCTTGATCGTCGTCACCAGCGGACGCTGATGCCTGGAGCGGCCGCGGCTACGGTGATGCGGCGGCGGGTGATGAGTAAGGAGTGTATTCCCCATTCACCGCTTCTTCAGTCGACGCGCACGCCGGAGTCCTGCACCACTTTGGCGTATTTCCTGATCTCGGCCTTGATGTAATCACCGAAAGCTTCCGGCGTCGGCGCGAGAAACGAGAAGATTCCCAGGCCTTGCAGGCGTTCCGTCACGTCGGGCAGCTCGAGTATGCGGTTGATCTCGCGATGCAGCTTGACGATCACCGGCCGGGGCGCGCCGCGCGGCGCGAGAAAACCGTACCAGTTGTCGACTGCGAACCCCGGCACGCCGGCTTCAGCCACCGTCGGCAGGTCCGCGAACTGCTCGACGCGTTTCGCAAAAGTCACGGCGAGCGGCCGGATCTTTCCCGCCTTGATGTGCGTAAGGGCGGTCGACATCGTGGCGAAGATGAGCTGCACGTTGCCGCCGATCAAATCGATCATCGCAGGCGCGCCGCCTTTGTACGGAACGTGCTGCATCTGCACGCCCGCAAGCGTGTTGAAAAGCTCGCCGGCAAGATGATCGGCAAAACCCACCCCCGACGAACCGAAGTTGAGCCTGGCGGGATTGGCCTTGGCGTAGGCAATCAGATCCTTGACCGAGTTGACCGGCAACGACGGGTGCACCACCAGCACGTTGAGCGCGGAAACCGCGCGCGCAACCGGTGCAAAATCCCTGACCGGATCGTACGGCAGCTTGCGGTAGAGGCTCGGATTGACCGCCACCGGCCCGATCGTGCCGAGCACCAGCGTATAGCCGTCCGGTGTCGCATGCGCGGCGATTTCCATGCCGACGATGCCGTTGCCCCCCGGCCGGTTGTCGACTATGACCTGCTGCCCCCAGGCCTCCGCCAGCTTGTTGCCGACCGCGCGCGTCGTGAAGTCGGCGCCGCCACCCGGCGCCACCGTGTTGATGATGCGTATCGGTCTGGCCGGATAGCTGTCTTGAGCGTACGCGAAGGAAGACGCCAGACATAACAAGAGCGCAAAGCAGATCCGCATGAAGTTTCTCCCCGATAAGCCAGCTGTCCGACCGGACCATGCTCCACTTTTTGCGCCGGCTGCGCAATTGCGCGGGGCTGGCTGGCAGACCACCGCGAACATCATCCTTAATGCCGCCATAAAAATTTCTCCCATGCCATGCTAACATCCGTGCACGGCAATACTAACATTGCTTGGGCGCAGCACATTATCAACCGGGCATATGCAATCGTATCTACCCTGATTATCCAAAGTGTTCCATTCCATTCCACCCATCACCCGCGCGCTGCTCGTCGTCAACGTCTCGATGTTCGTCGTCGAGATGTTCGTCGGTGATGCGGTCATCGCGAATTTGGCGCTGTGGCCGATCGGGACCCTGTCGCTGACCGGGGGCAGTCACGGTTTTCAGCCGTGGCAGATCATCACCTACAGCTTTCTGCACGGCAGCGCGCTGCATCTTTTTTTCAACATGTTCGCGCTGTACATGTTCGGCGGCGAGCTGGAGCAGTTGTTCGGCCAGAAGCGTTACCTGAACCTGTATTTCGTAAGCGTGATCACCGCCGCGATCGCCCAACTCGTCGTTTCCGGCGTCGCGGTCGCGGATCCCTATCCGACCGTGGGCGCATCCGGGGGCGTCTTCGGTTTGTTGCTTGCCTACGGCATGTACTTTCCCCACCGGATGGTCATGCTGATTTTTCCGCCGATCCCGATGCAGGCGCGGTACTTCGTGATCTTGTATGGCGCGCTGGAACTCTACCTCGGCGTTACCGGCACGCAGGAAGGCGTCGCGCATTTCGCCCATCTCGGCGGAATGCTCGGGGCGTGGCTGTTGATTCAGAATTGGCGCGGCCGGCCGCCTTTTCGCCGCCGCTAAGCTGCTCCAGCGTTTTTGTCCGTTTGCTGCTATAAGAGTCCAAACGAGAGGGGGATGAAGGAATCGAGGGGACAGACTGAGGTAACCCGGGTTACCTCACACGCTGACAGTTTGGCTTAGTGGCCTGACCCTGAAAGGTTGCACTGAAATTCCTGAATCAGTTTTTCAAATGCCACAACAGCTTCCTCTTGGTAATGCTTTCCTGTTTACACTCAATCGACCCTTGCCCCGGTTGCTTTGACGACCTTCGCCCATTTTTCGATCTCCGACATCATCAACTCCATCGCCTGCCCGGGTGTGCCCGATTTGATCGTGGCACCGTGAGTCAGCAAACGACTGCGCACCGCGCTGTCTTCCAGCGCTTTGTTCAACTCGCTGTTGAGCCGCGTTATAACGGCTGCCGGGGTGCGCGCAGGCACCAATATGCCCCACCACGAACTGGCCTCGAACCCGGGATATCCGGACTCGGCAAATGTCGCCAGTTGCGGCGCCGCCTCGGAACGCTGTGCGCTGCCAATAGCAATCCCGCGCAGCTTGCCGGAATCGATATGGGGCTTGAGCGACGTGATGTTGTCCGTCACCAACGGCACGAATCCGGCCATCGCATCCACGATCGCCGGCCCGGCACCCTTGTAAGGTATATGGGTAAGATCGGCCTTGGAGACGAGTTTGAACAACTCGACGCCAAAATGGGATGCCGTGCCTATGCCAGGGCTGGCGAAATCGAGTTTGCCTGCGCGTGTGTGTGAAAGCGCAACCAGCTCTTTGGCGTTGCGCGCGGGTAATGACGGGTGTGACGCCAGCACGACAGGAATCACCGCGATCAGTCCCACCAGCGCGAAATCCTTGCGCGTATCGTAAGCGAGCTTTGAATACAGGCTGTGATTGATGGCCTGCGTGGTGATCGTCTGAATCAACACGGTGTAGCCGTCGGCGGGTGCCGCTGCGACCAAGCCGGCCGCGAGCGTGGTGCCGGCGCCGCCGCGAAAATCGACTATGAATTGCTGGCCAATCAACTCGCCCATGCGCGGGGTGATGCTGCGCGACAAGAATTCACCGGTGCCGCCAGGGGCGAAGGGAACAACCATACGGATTGGTTTGGCCGGATAGCCTTGCGCGAACGCGTGCAGGGTGAAGGCCGAGAGCAGAATCAACGCCAACCCTACTTTCACGACGCGCACCATGAATATGCTTTCAAAACAGTTAATAGGAAAACCAATGCGCCCGTCGCCGGCGTCCCGTGACTATGCAACGCTGCGGTGATGCCGGACCGGTGCTCGGTGCGCCCGCTGGCGCGCGATCGGCGCTACCCGCGCGTGCTCCACCGTCCGCTCCGCGCTGCCGGGGCGCTTCGCAACGGACCTTGCAGGAAATCATGCGCTCGGCGGGCGCGCCAAGTCAAACGCGCCCTGCGCTCACGCGATGGCGGAAACCGGGTGGTAGATGAGTGGCTTGGCTTAGTGGTCTGTCCCTGAAAGGTTCGTTCAGGGTCCAGCGGTGAGAGCGCATCGCGTTCATTCCGTAAAACGCTTGAGCGCCCCCGCGCTGAACTCCATCCCATGACCGGGGCGGTTGGGCGGCGCCAGCATGCCGTTTTTGACTTCCGGCGGCTCTTTCCACAGCTCCGACGGGGCACCCGCCAGAACCTCGACGAGCGCAGCGTTCGGGATCGAAACGAGCACGTGGATTGAGAGCTCGGGCACGAGGTGCGGCGCGATCGGCAGATCGTAGGCCGCCGCGAGGTGCGCGATCTTCATCAATTCCCCGATGCCCCCGCAGCGGTGTATATCGGGATTCAGGTAGTGCGCCGCCTTCTGTTCGATCAAATCCCGGAAGCCGTAACGCGTGTACTCGTTCTCGCCCGTGGCGATGGGGATGTTCAGCGCCCGCGCCACTTGGGCGCATTGAGCGATGTTGTCGGCCAGCACCGGCTCTTCGTACCAGAAGAGGTCGAACTCTTCCAAACGCCGCCCGATCTTCAGATGAGTGGCCACGTCCCAGCGCTGGTTCGCATCGACCAGGAGTTCGACGTTATCGCCGAGCGCCTTGCGCACCGCCCGCACGCGCTCGACGTTCTCCATGAGGTTGGGCCGCCCGATCTTCATCTTGTAGTGGCGGCAGCCGAGCGCAAGAAAGCCTTCGGCCTCCGTGACGATGTCGTCGACGGAATAGGAGAGAAAGCCGCCGCTGCCGTAAACCGCGATCGCTTCGGCGCACGCGCCCAGCAGTTGCCAGACGGGCCGGCCCATCGACTTGCCAAGAAGATCCCATAGACCGATATCCAGCGCGCTGATCGCGTACACCGGAATGCCTTTTTTGCGAATGCCTCGGTCGGTGTCGTACATCTTCTGCCACAGGCGCCCCACGTGCAGCGGGTTCTCGCCGATCAACTGCGGCACCAGGCTCTTTTCCAGGTACTCGCGCACGGACTCGGCGCCGGCGCCGCCAACCAGCATCGTGTAGCCCAGCCCTTCGAGCCCCTCGTCGGTCCGGATCCGTGCAACGACATATCTGTTTTCACGGTAATAGGTCGACACCGGCGGGTTGTTGGGGACCCGCAGCATCGATGTCTCTACGGCGGTGATTTTCATTTCGTCGTTCCTCGGTTGAGACGTATGAATGAATAACGTGCGTGCGCAATCGCGACATCGCGAGAATTTTTTTTCAGCGCCTCAGCGCTGTGGATGCAGCAAGTGTCCGGTATGTCCAGTCGACTTCGCGCGAAACAAGTGCCCGGCTGCAGTGCTGACGTAAAGCGAAGTCAGGCCGGGATCACCGAACGCGCAATCAAGCGGCAGGTCAGCCGGCAGCGGGTGCGTTTCGAGCACTACACCTGCCGGCGAGAACACGTAGACCAGCGGACCGGAACCACTGCGCCGCCAGCCCGCGCATGCAATGACGTTCGCCGCGCTGTCGACGCATAGACCTTCGATCCCGCGATGGATGCCGCGGTGATCCGCGCCGAATGTGTGCAGGACGATGTGCTTGTCCAACGCTGTCATATCGTCGACGATCGGATACGCACGGAGCTCTCTTGTTCCACCCGGCGTGTTGTCGCTTTCGGCGACGTAAAGCATCTTCTCGTCGGGCGACAGTGCGATGCCGCGCGGCGCGCCGGTATCGAAGGTCACGCGCTCCATGCGCCAATGACTTTGCGGCGGCGGACTGCACGTGAGACGCAGTACGGACTGATGCTCGAGCAGCGGATAGGCGATCGGGCCCATCGCGGGGTGCGCGCTGTACGGATCGCTGAACCAGACCCGGCCGCTGCGATCGATCGTGAGCTGGCGCGGATAGTTGTGATTACGGCCGTGCAGTTTCGTCGTCGTTGTCGCCGCCGATCCGTCAGGCAGGAAGCAGACGACCCGCCGCGATCCCTCCTGACATCCATAGAGGGCGCCGCCGGGCCCGAATGCGATGCCGCTCGTGCGGTTGGTATATTTGCGCCACGGCGAAACCGTATTGCCGCGCGGATCGTGGCGAAAAATGACGCTCTCATCGACGTCGCTGAAGAGCATCGCTTCGCCGTCCCATGCGAGACCGCCGATCGGTCGGCCGAGCGGGCCGTGTACAAGTTCAAATGTCCAGTTCATCGTTTCCTCGGCGACGCTCAAACCGGTATTCCGGGCAGCCCCAGGCGCACGCGAAACACCTGGAAAGTGAAGGTCGTGATGTAGAGCGTGCGCCAATCGTCATCGCCCCATGCGAGATTGGTGCAGTGGCCGGGGATCTTGAGTCGGCCCAGCAACTGGCCGGAGGGCGAGATCACATGCAGTCCAGCGGGTCCGGTGCAATAGACGTTGCCTTCGACATCGACCTTCATGCCGTCAGCGACGCCGGGCTCGTTGCCGACGAGCTTGTAGAAGAGCCGCCCGTTGCCGACGCCGCCATCGGGCCGCACGTCGAACACGCGGATCAGCGCCTGGCGCGTGTCGTTGACATAGAGCAGCGTCTCGTCAGGTGAGAACACGAGTCCGTTCGGATAGACGCAATCCTCGATGAGCAGGGTCGTCTCGCCTCCGGGAGAGATGCGATACACGCCGTTGTAGTCGATGTAGCGTTGGATGTCTTCGCCGTGCATCTCCATGTTGTTGAGGCCGCCGGTCGGGTCGGTGAAGTAGATCGCGCCGTCTGACTTGACGACGATGTCGTTGGGCGTGTTGAGCTTCTTCCCCTGATAATGCGAGCACAGGGTTTTGACGGAGCCATCGAGCTCGACGCGCCACACGCAACGCCAGGACCACCCGGCGACCACGAGGCGGCCCTGCCGGTCGAGCGTCATGCCGTTGGCCTTGTGGCTCGGTCGCATCACGATCTCGTTGCCGATGCCCGGCGTCCACTTCCAGATCGTGTCGCCGATGATGTCGGTATAAAACAACGCTCCCGCGCGCTTGTTCCAGACCGGTCCTTCGCCGAACAGCACGTCGTGTGCGATCACTTCGAACTCCGTTTCCGGCGCGACGATGCGCTCGAAGCCGGGAACGGCCATATCGAATTCCATGAGATTCCCTCTGTCAGGCGCGTGACTCTGCGCTCTCTTGCTGATTCACTCGACGGTGATGCCGGCGTCCTTGACCACCTTCGACCACTTCGTGACTTCACTCCTGATTTGCGTCGCCAATTCGCCTGGACTGCTCGCGACGATGGCGTAGCCGAGCGAGGTCACGCGCTCTTTTACGTCCGGTAGCGCCATGATCTTGACGATGGCGGCGTGCAGACGTTGCACGATTGCCGGGGGAGTGCCCGCCGGAACGAGCAGGGCTTGCAGCGTATCCGCCTCCTGTCCGGGAAAACCTGCTTCCGCCATCGTCGGCAGATCGGGCAACACGGCCGAGCGCGCAGCGCTTGTTACCGCCAGCCCGCGCAGGCGCTCACCGCGAATGTGCGGTGTAACCCCCGGCATCGCCATGCAGCCGAGCGGCACCTGATTCGCGATCACTGCAGCAATGGCGGGGCCCGCGCCGTTGTACGGGATCTTCGCAACATCGAGCTTCGTCGCAAGCTTGAAGAGCGCCGCCGAGAGGTCGGGAGTGGTGCCGATACCCGGCGTGGCGAAGCTGTATTTCCTCGGCGCGATCTGGATGACTTTGACCAGCTCCTGCATCGATTTCGCGGCGACCGAGGGATGAACGACAAACACGTTGGGCATGGTCGCCAGGTTGGATACCGGCGCGAAGCTCTTGTACGGATCGTATGGAATCTTCGCGTAAAGGCCGGGGTTCACGACGAAGCTCGAACTGACTAACAGCAGCGTGTGGCCATCCGGCGTCGCGTTCGCAGCAAGTCCGGTGCCGATGTTGCCGCCCGCCCCCGCACGGTTGTCGACGACAACCTGCTGGCCAAACGCTTCGGAGAGTTTGCCTGCAACGATGCGGGCGATCACATCGGTCGGACCGCCAGGAGCGAAAGGCACAATCATGCGGACCGGCCGGGTCGGATAATCCTGCGCGGCGGCAACAGCAGCTGTGAGCGCCATCACCATGACGATCCAGCGCCGGGTCATTTTCATCAAATGCCCTCCCTGCCTGTGTTCGCTATTTTGATCTTTCACTGCGGCTCTCGTGCTCGATGCATCAACGACTTGTTCCACATCGATCAGTCAACTTTGATGCCGGCTTCCTTGATGACCTTCGTCCATTTCGCGACCTCGATGCGGATTTGCGCGGCGAATTCTTCGGGGCTGCTGGCGACGATATCGAATCCGAGCCCGGCCAGCTTGTTCCGCATGTCCTGTTGCGACAGGATATTGACGACGTCGGCATGCAGTCGCTTCACGATCGCCTGGGGCGTGCCCGCAGGCACGAGCATCGCCTGCATCGTGTCCGATTCCTGCCCGGGGAAACCGGCCTCCGCCAGCGCCGGCACCTCGGGAATTGCCTGTGAACGCTTCGCACTCGTCACGGCAAGCGCCCGCAGACGCCCCGCGAGAATATGCTGAACCGCCGGCGTTATCGCCGCACAGCCGACAGGCAATTGATTTCCGAGTATGGCGGCGACGACAGGACCGGCGCCGTTAAAGGGCACGGTCGGATAGTCGAGTTTCGTCGTGAGCTTGAATAAAACCGCCGAAAGATCGGGCGTAGTGCCGATTCCCGGCGTTGCCATGCTGAACGTCTTTGGGTTCGCCTGTATGAATTTTACGAGCTCCTGCATCGATCTCGCGGGCACGGTCGGATGCGCGATAAAAGCGTTCGGCGAAGCGACCATCTTGGAAATCGGGATGAAGCTCTTCCCGGGATCGTAAGAGCTTTTCGAGTAAAGCCCCGGGTTCACGACATACGCCGAGCTCACGACGAGGATCGTGTAGCCGTCGGGGGTAGCGTTCGCGGCGATCCCTATACCGATATTGCCGCCGGCGCCGACGCGGTTGTCGACGACGACCTGCTGGCCGTGCAGTTCGGTAAGCTTCTGCGCCATGATGCGCGCCATGATGTCGCTTGGGCCGCCCACCGCGAATGGAACGATGATGCGAATTGGAT
>JAHFRL010000161.1 GCA_023266235.1 Betaproteobacteria bacterium | reverse complement strand
AATGCCGGGAAGCCGCCGCAACGCTTCCAGCAGGCGCTCCGTGCCCTGGATATTGGTGTCGTAGGTGTCGAGCGGGGAAGAAAAGCTCGTCGTCGGATAGCTTTGCGCCGCCAGGTGAAATACGTAATCGGGCCGCGCCTGATCGACCACGTTCTGGATCGCGATATAGTCGCGAAGATCCCCGTACAGGAATGACACGCGATCATGCCGGTTGGCCCGCTCGAGAAGATGCTGGACGTTGTCGAGCGGGCTGCGCCAGCGGCACATGCCGACGATATCCCAATCGGTGTGCTCCAGCAGGTAGTCGGCGAGATGCGAACCGACCATACCCGAGATGCCGGTAATCAACGCTCGGGACCTAGGCATGATTCGATATGGGCACGAGACGGCGCTGCAGTTGCGGCTTTGCAGGCACTTCGGGGGCGTTAGGATGCAACGGAACCTCTCTTGGGTCGCACATTGCGCCTACTCAGAAACGGGAACCGTTGTTTGCCCGCAAAGCCAAGTAGACCGATGATTATTTTACAGTATTTGAGAGGGTGTTTCCAACGCCGAAGCTTCCAAATTAGCCGCTTATGAACTATCATCGCCACCTTTCACGGGGCATGACGTCGGCCCGCTTGCCGGCCGATCAATACATCAACGCCCAAGCGCGGCAACAGCGACCTAGCGGGCCCCGGTGCCGCAAATTTCGACGCGAACCGGTAATGCCGCGACACGCCCGCCTTGGTTTGGAACCCGATACTCATAACCCATCGCCTCTCCCATCGTGACCAGCGATCAGCCCCTCGTTTCGATCATTTCATTTTGCAAGGACCGCGCTTCAACCATCCGGCGAAGCATCGACAGCGTTCTGAGCCAGTCGTACCGCAATATCGAATTCGTCGTCCAGGACGGGGCTTCGACCGACGGCACCGTTGAAATCCTGAAGAGCTACAACGATCCCAGGATCAAGATTGTCTCCGAGCCCGACAGCGGGCCGGCGGAGGGATTCTGGAAGGTGATGAATCGTTGCGAAGGCGAGTTTATCGGGACCTGCCTGTCGGACGAAGAGTTGGTGCCGGGCGCGATCGAGAAGGCGGTGGCTTACTTGCGGGAGCAAGCCGATGTCGGCGCATTGACGTGCGACGGTTGGATTACCGACACGAACGGCAAGATCATCGACGAGTTCAATGCCGGCGAATTCAACCTCGTGGATTATCTGTTCGGGAAGTACTGCCCGTTCTGGCCCGGCAGCTTCTTCCGCAGGCAGGCGCTTCTCGATGTCGGTCTGAAAACCCGCAACTGGACTATTGAATGCCTTGAGTTCGAGACCTGGTGCCGACTCGGCACCCAGCATACCGTCAAGCACCTGCCGATCCGGATATCGAAATATGCAATACACCAAGGGCAGCTCAGCAATACGCGCTTTTACTTTCACGAGCACTTCGACAATCGCGCCAAGGTGATCCGCAAGATGTTCTCGGCGCCGGGTTTTTTCGGCACAGATGAAATCAAGCTCAACGGCTGCCTCTACAACCAGCTCTATCTCCTTTACAACCACGTCCGCGCGTACCGGCTGGCCGACCAGGAGAATTTGCTTCTCGAATCGATCGGGCAGCTGAAGTCCAGCATTCCTGTGCTGGACCGCGTGGGCTATCGCGAATACTTCAACTTCCTGGACGGGACGCGGAGGGGCTGGAGTTCAGCGGGCGAGGAGTCTGCGGTCTTCCGCAGGATACGGGGTATCTGGATAAGGATCGCGCTAGCTTTTCCGTCCTCGATCCGCCAGCGCCTTCCGGCGCACGCCAAGGAGTCGGTGCGGAAGATGTTCACGACGCTGCTGCATCTTGCGATCACGATCAAGGCGTCTTTGGGACATTTTGTACGGAACCGACGGAAGGTAGCGGAAGAAGCCGTGCCTGCTGCCGTCGAGCCGGAATTTTCGCCGCTGCTCTACCACGACGTGGCGGCGCTCTACTACGCGCGCGGCCAGATTTACCAGGCGTTGGAAAACTGGAGAAAGGCGGAGGCGCTTGAAGACGCAACGATAGACGGCCTCGCGTGCCAGGCGAGGCTCAT
Organism: Betaproteobacteria bacterium; assembly: GCA_023266235.1. Taxonomy (GTDB): domain Bacteria; phylum Pseudomonadota; class Gammaproteobacteria; order Burkholderiales; family SG8-41; genus PALSA-1004. Next base: position 7,167 of record JAHFRL010000161.1, on the reverse strand, counting down.
GTTGCCGGAAGCCACCTACGAGTCGTTGATCGACGGCCAGCAGCGGTGGGCGGCCAAGCACGCCAAACCGATTTCGTCGCTGCCCAGGATTTCGGCTCTGCCGTATGACCGCAAGCGAAAGATACGTGTGGGGTATTACTCTTCCTTTGCGGAAAGCTACGTCATGCGGGTTATCGTGCTATCGGTCCTGAAGCATATCGACCGGGAAAGATTCGAGCTTGTCGGCTATGCCCCAAGTCCTGCACCCGCTGATGTCGAGGCACATTTCGACAGGTTCGTCACGACCGGGGCGGCTTCCGACAGGGATTTTGTCGAAACCGTCCGCTCCGACCAGCTTGATATCTTCATCGAGACGACGGGTTTCTCTCCATTCAATCGATTCGCGGCGATGGCGTCCCGGTGCGCCCCAATTCAGATTTCGTATCTGAACCACACCGGTACCAGCGCAGTACCGAATGTCGATTATGTCTTCGCCGATGAAATCTCCGTCCTGCCGGGCGAGGACCGGTGGTTCACGGAGAAGGTCTGGCGCCTGCCGGGCAGTTTTCTCTGCTACAACTACGACGAATTCGCGATGCCGCCGGTGGCCGAGCGCCCGAGCAAGAGTCGGGGCCATGTCACCTTCGGCTGCTTTGGCAGCGGCGGCAAGATCGGGGACGCATTGATTGCGCTCTGGGCCGAAATTCTCAAGAGAGCGCCAGGGTCGATGCTTTTCCTGCGCAACGGGCAGCTTACTCCCGAGGACAATCGACAGTTCATGATCGACAGGTTCCGCCGGCACGGTATAGACGAGAGCCGTTTTCGGCTGATGGGGGGTACCGATCAGGCCACCATCCTCAAATGCTACGACGAAGTGGATATCAGCCTCGACACCTGGCCTTATTGTGGCGGCAATACGATCGCGGAACCAATATGGCAGGGTGTCCCGGTGGTCACCCTGAGAGGAAACCGGTTCTCGGGGCGCTACGGGGCTTCGCTGGTAGCGGCGAGCGGCTGCCCGGAACTCATTGCGGACACGCCGGATGAATATGTGAATCTCGCGGTGCGCTTGAGCGAACAGCCGGACCGGCTCGACTATTATCGGGCCAACCTGCGAAAGCTGTCCCGGGAATCCGGATTGGTTAACGCGGAGCGATTTGCGCGCAACCTGTCCGCTGCCTTCGTCGAGATGATGAATATTCTGCATAAGACGCAGTAATACTCCGCCGCGAAAACGCAGGATCGCCAGATACGGTCGGGCGCAGGGTTGGCGACGGGCGCATGGCAATTTACCGCGATGCCTTGTGCCGGACGGCTTAATCAGTTGCCGGGGCGCCGGAAAGATGAACTCAGGCTGCGCAATAGCCTGACGGCGCGCCGCCTGACCGACGAGTAAATCCAGCGCAATGCCGCGCCCCCGTCGCTTCGGAAATCGCCAGGACCGGCAAATACTCCGCCTTGTTGATCGAAGTATTGCTTCAGGTAATCGTCGTAGCCCATCTTCCTGCCGTTTGCTTCGGGAGTCAGGAGATCCAGGAGCGCACGGCAATCAACCTTGGTCTGCAACTTTTGCCGATGGGCCAGGATCACCTCTGCCGCGCAGTCGTTGAGGCAATAGATTTCGAGGAACGCAGCCAGTTTCAGCAGCTGGCCCGCGCTAGCCATGGCACGGCGGCCCTGATTGGCGGGAATCAGGAGGTCACGGAAATAGAGGGCATCCCCGTCCATGATCTGGCCGTGAGTGGTATAGGCGAAAAAACGCTGGCCCTCGGGAGTGCGGTAGTCCGCCAGTCCGGGATAAGGCAGGGCGTGGCGGCTCTGATGGGTGAATTGCAGGCCGTAGAGCCGGAAGCCGAACCGCCGCACGTACTCCTCGAGCTGCCAGTAGACGGGGCTTCCGTTGATTTCTTCCTGGAATCGCACTTCCGACAGGATGCCGAGGAGCCGCCCGTCATTCAGGTACCGTTCGCCGCCCATGAGGACATCGAGCTCGGCGCCTTCGACGTCGAGCTTGATGAAGTCAATGGAGCGGACGCCGAATTGGTCGAGCGCTCCAGCGAGCGTCTGAAGGTTTATGGTTCTTTCGCCGACCGTAGTGCCGTTGTCCCGATTCAACAGGCGGGAAAAGTAACTCATGTTCGTCTTGTACAACCCGCTACTCGCGCTCAACTTGGCTTCGTAGAGGGTGGCTTGGCCCCTTTCCCGACCCAACGCAAAAGGGATGTACCTTACGTTCTCGCCTGCGGCGGCATTCAAGCGGCGGCATTCGTCTTCATCGGGCTCGAAGCAATAGACGCGGAGATGTTTGCCGAATACCTCCCATTCGGGATTGAACCCCCACCTCGCACCCACATCGACGATCGTCACGGGGTCGTCACGGAAAATGTCGGACTTCTCCACCAGATATCGCGTCATCGGCGGATTGTGGTTGATGGCGATCGTTACCATGTTGCGTTCAACGTGAGGGAAGGGGAAACCACCATCCTGTTCGACACGATTGCAATCAATTGCGACCCGACAAATAGGACCGATTCGACCTTGCGTGGCGGCACGGTGGCGCAATATGCGACGAGCGCCTTCTGCTGACCGGCCCTGGAAAGTACCAGGCGAGTCGTGTGCCGCGCGCGCCCGGCGTGGCAGTGCCACTGCTTCTGGAGACATCGCCCAAACTTCAGCGCTGCATTATAATCGCAATCGACCGACTTACGATGCGCTCACCATTTTGACTTTCGTATGTGATCCGCCGCTCGCACAAGACTGATCGGCCGTAATTTGCCCTTTTCGCGCGTGACAGACCGATCGCCAGCCATTTCAAGTGTTGCTCCCCGGCTGAGCGTTGTCGTTTTCGTCAAGAATGCCGCGGGTACGATCGAGCGGGCTTTGAAGAGCGTGCTCGAAATTCAGGATTCGCCGGTCGAACTGCTGGTTCTCGACGGGGGCTCAACCGACGGCACTGTCGAGATCATCCGCCGCTACCAACAGCGGATAGCCTTTTGGCGCAGTTTCACGGACGGCGGTCCGGAATTCGCGATAAGTGAGGGGATCGAGCGCGCAACCGGCGAGGTCATCTGCCTGCTCCCGGCGGATGACTGGCTCGAGCCGCGCGCACTCGATCACGTCGCGCGCGAGTTTGCCGCCGATCCCGAGCTCGACGTGTTGTCGTGCGGAGTCCGGGTCGTTCATTTCGACAGGGATGACAATCCGGTTGTGGATGCCGAGTTCCTGGATTCCGGAATTCTGGAATTCAATATCCACAACATCGTGCGCCAGGTGCTCTCGGGCGGGCGCTTCATCCGCCGCCGCGTCTACCGGCAGCTCGGGGGATACAATCCGGACTACAGCATGTCGAACGACCTCGAATTGTTTATCCGCGTGATCCTTGCGCGACCGAAGACGAAGGTGCTTTCGATGCTGGCTTACACATATTGGCGACATCCCGCATCCCGAACGCTGGGGCGCAGTCCGGACATGGACATGGAGATGATGCGCGGCAGCATCCGGGTTGCCGCCGACCACCTGGCGCATTCCCCGCTGCGGCCGGACGAGCGACGCGAACTGCGCGGTTTTCACGGCCGGTGTTGCGGGCGGCTGGCGTGGATGCTGATGGTGCGGGGAAAGCTGGCGGAGACGGTTTCGGTGCTACGTCAGGCCGTCGCGGAGAACCACCTGTGGCCGATACAGGTGATCTATTGGTCTTTCCGCTACGCCGTGGGATCAAAGCCCTAGGCGTCAGGAGCAGTCATGTCGCAGACTTTTGTCATCCGCGCGATTGGCCAGCAACCGCTTCTCAACTTCAGGGAGCTCTGGGCTTTTCGTCATCTCTTCTACATCCTGGTGTGGCGCGCGCTTCGGGTTCGGTATCAGCAGACCGTCATCGGCGTTGCATGGGCGTTGCTGCAGCCGATTCTGTACACCTTTGTGTTCACGGTTATTTTCGGGCTGCTCGTGGCGATTCCGACCAACGGGCAACCGTATCCCATATTCGTAATGAGCGGACTTGCGGTATGGCTGTTCGTCGCGCAGGCGTTCAATCAGGCGAGTGCGAGCATGTTCAACAATGCGCACCTGATTGGCCGGATCTATTTCCCCCGGATGATCCTGATTTTTGCCGTGATGGCGGTTGCATTTGCGGACTTCCTGCTGGCTTTTTCCGTGCTCGTGGTGCTGATGATCTGGTATGGCGTCGTGCCGACGATTGGGGCCCTGTATTTTCTGCCCATGATGCTGCTCATGATCATGACGATCCTGGGATTGTCGCTATGGCTCAGCGCGCTTTACGTGCCCTATCGGGACGTCGGGCAATTGCTGCCCTTCATGACAACGATCTGGATGTTTTTGTCCCCGGTCATCTATCCGAGCACCCTGTTGCCGCCGAAGTACCAGTTTCTTTATGCGCTGAATCCGGTCGTTGTCGTGATTGATACCAGCCGCTGGGCATTCGCAGGCGGCCCTTCGCCGCAGGGATGGATGGTTGCCGTGTCTTGCGGGGTCGCCGCGTTCCTGTGCGTGACGGGGTACTGGTTTTTTCGTCGGCAGGAAGCAACATTTGCCGATATCGTCTGAGGGGCGGAGAGCACATTGTCGAAAGTCGCGTTAAGCGTTTCACGACTGGGCAAATGGTATGCGGTCAACGACTTGCGTTATCGCAGAAGCCTGTCCGAGCTGATAGTCCAGTTATTCGCGTCCCCGTTCAGGAGAAAGGGAGTCGGTGCCTCCATGCACCAGGCGCCCAATTCGATTTGGGCCCTGCGGGACATTACTTTCGAGGTGGAGGCCGGCAAGGTCCTGGGGGTGATTGGGCGCAATGGCTCGGGCAAGAGCACGTTGCTGAGAATCCTTGCCCGCATCACCGCGCCCACGGAAGGCATGGCGGAGCTGCGTGGGAGAGTCGGCGCTTTGCTGGAAGTGGGAACCGGGTTTCACCCCGACCTGAGCGGCCGGGAAAACATTCTCCTGAACGGCACGATGATAGGAATGACGCCAAGGGAAGTGAGACGGCGGGAAGGGGAGATCATCGAGTTTTCGGAATGCGCGGATTTCATCGATACGCCGGTCCGGCATTATTCAAGCGGCATGTTCATGCGACTGGCGTTCGCGGTGGCCGCTCACCTCGAGGCCGAGATCATGCTGGTGGACGAGGTGCTGGCGGTCGGAGACGAAGGGTTCCAGGAAAAATGCAAGGCGAAGATCCGGGAAACGGCATTAAACGGCCGCACCGTGCTGTTCACGAGCCACGACATGGATTCCATTAAGAGAATCTGCCATTCATGCCTGGTTCTTGATCATGGTAAGGCTGTCCACGTCGGTGATGTCGACGAGGGCATACGGACCTACAAGAAAATCTGCGGGAACCCATTGTAAGCACCGCGCAACGCGTGAAGTGAGTCAGGCCACAGCAGGAGTTCAGGAATTGCGCGTTTTGCCTGGCCGGATGCGCTTCGGCGCGATCGAGACAGCCTCGGTGAAAGGGGGCTGAGCACGGACACGGCGCCTTCCGGAAGCCGTTCGGGAGCGCTCAATCCATCAGCCGGCGCGCCTGCGCAACGTGGGTGCGATACGCGTCAAAGATGTTCTTGAGCGCGCGCTTCATGCCCACCTTGGGTTTCCAGCCGAGTTCGCGGCAGGTGTTGTCAATCCGCGGGACCCGGTGCTGCATGTCCTGGTAGCCCTTGCCGTAGTAGTTCTCGGAGGCCACCTCTTCCAGTTTCACTTTTTTCGCGCGGGCGCGGTATTCGGGGTAGGAAAGAGCGAGGTCGACCATCGTCTTCGCGAGGTCTCTTATCGAAAGGTTATTTGCGGCATTTCCGATGTTGTAGATCTTTCCGCGCGCCACGCCGTTCTTGTTTTCGATGATCTTCATGAGCGCGTCGATACCGTCATCCACGTACGTAAACGACCGCTGCTGCCTGCCCCCGTCCACGAGCTTGATGTTCTCGCCGCGCACGATGTGGCCCAGGAATTGAGTCACCACCCGCGAGCTGCCTTCCTTTGCGGTGTGCAGGGAATCGAGACCCGGGCCAATCCAGTTGAATGGCCGGAACAGGGTGAAATCGAAATTTTGCTCCACCCCGTACGCCCAGATGACGCGATCCATGAGCTGCTTCAAACACGAATAAATCCATCGCTGCTTGGCAATAGGCCCCAGGACAAGGTCGGAGCTTTCGGGGTCGAACTGCTCGTCGCGGCACATGCCGTAGACTTCGGAGGTCGAGGGGAAGACCAGCCGCTTCCGGTACTTGACACAGGAGCGGACGATCGGGAGGTTGGCCTCGAAGTCGAGTTCGAAGACCCGCAGCGGCTCCTTCACGTAAGTCGCGGGCGTTGCGATCGCGACCAACGGGATCACGGTGTCGCACTTGCGGATGTTGTACTCGATCCACTCCTTGTTGATCGTGATATCGCCTTCAAAAAAATGGAATCGTGGCTCATTCAGCAAATCATTGATGCGGTCGGTCTGCATGTCCATTCCGAAGACCTGCCAATCAGTGTCGCTGATAATGCGCTTCGAGAGGTGGTGGCCGATGAAGCCGTTGACCCCCAGTATCAGTATTTTCTTCATCTTTCCCCTTCAGCGGGCCGTACACCCGGCCGCGGATTTGTATAAAATCTTACCCACATTCCAGACCGCCGTGAACGCCGGACGGTGCTTCCGGGGGCCATGAATTATTTCGGAGGTAACAGTGACCAAGAGTGCATCCAACGTGAAGATCAGGCCGGTTACCTCAAACGAGAGCCGGCAGTGGCCGAAGGAAGTCATCGTGCGGCTGGAGTCTCCCTTCGTCGACACGCGCGGAGCCATTCAACCCCTGGTGGATCTTCCCATGGAGAGCTGCGTTCTGATCAACTCGAAAAAGGGAACCGTTCGCGCGAACCACTACCATCAGACCGACTGGCACTTCTGCTACGTGATGTCGGGCTCGATCGAATACTATCACCGGCCTCACGGTTCCGATAGCGTTCCGGAGAAGGTTGTCATCGGAACCGGCCAGATGTTCTTCACGCCCCCGATGGTGGATCATGCGATGGTGTTTCCCGAGGACACCGTGTTTCTGACCCTGGGGAGAAATTCGCGGGCGCAGGAAGTCTACGAGGCTGACGTTATCCGCATCCCGCCGATTCACGACCTCAAGTCCGCTTGAGTTCGACCTGCCATCGGCGCACGACGTGTCGGCTTTGCTCGAGCGCCGA
>JAHFRL010000041.1 GCA_023266235.1 Betaproteobacteria bacterium | reverse complement strand
GTGGTCGGGTTGCTCGGAAAATTGACGATCAGCATCTTCGGCTTGGGATACGACTCGCGGATCGCGCGCTCCAGCGTCTCGAAGAAGTCCACGCCCGTCATCATCGGCACGTGCCGGATGTCGGCGCCGGCGATCACCGGACCGTAGATGTGGATCGGATAGCTCGGGTTCGGCACCAGCACGATGTCGCCGCGGTCGAGCGTCGCGAGCGTCAAGTGCGCGATGCCTTCCTTGGAGCCGATGGTGACGATCGCCTCGGCATCAGGATCGAACTCGACGTTGAAGCGCGTCTGGTACCAGTTGCAGATCGCGCGCCGCAGCCGCGGGATGCCTTTCGACACCGAATAGCGGTGAGTGTCGGGACGCTGCACGGTTTCGATCAGCTTGTCCACGATGTGGCGCGGCGTCGGCTGGTCGGGATTGCCCATCGAGAGATCGATCACGTCCTCGCCGCGCTTGCGCGCCGCGGCCTTGAGCTCTCCCGTGATGTTAAACACGTAGGGCGGCAGGCGCTTGATGCGGGCAAACTCTTCCATGGCGATCGGCAAAACGCAGCTAAGGACGTGAAAAAGCGTATAATTTTACGCTGAGCCGCACCTCCGCGGCAAATCTGATTTGCGTGAAATTCCAACTTCAGAATACGACCGGCCTTAATCTGTTCACGGGTCACGGCGCGGGCTACGTGGCGGTCAACAACGTGCGCCACGAACGCAGCCTGGTGGTGACGCCGGAGCGCGTCATCGAGAACTGGCCGCTCGCATGTTGGGACGATTTGAACGCGAGCCATTTCGAGTTCCTGCTCGCGCTCAAGCCCGAAATCGTGCTGCTCGGCACCGGCAGGACGCTGCGCTTTCCGCCGCCCGCCCTGTCGCGCTGTCTGGCGCAAGCGCGCATCGGGCTGGAAGTGATGGATACCCCCGCCGCCTGTCGCACCTACAACATTCTGGTGGCCGAAGCCCGTAACGTGGTGGCGGCCGTTCTGCTGAACTGAATCCGCTTGCGCCAGCCGGCCTACAGCCCGGCCAGCACTTTGAGATGGGTCGCGACGCTGCGCCCGAGAGCGTGCAGCTCGTAGCCGCCTTCGAGCAATGACACGATCCGGCCCTGTGCGTATTTGTCAGCGACGGCCTTGAGTTGCTGCGTGACCCACGCGTAATCGGCCTCCACCAACTGCAGCATCGCCATATCATCGTCGCGGTGCGCATCGAACCCGGCCGAGATGAACAGCATTTCGGGCTTGAACCGTTCGAGTGCCGGCAGCCAATGTTCCTGCACCGCCGCGCGGAACTCCCGGCCCGAGCTGTAAGCGGCAAGCGGAATATTGACCATGCGCTCGGAACGCCCGTCAATGCCGCTGTATGGATAGAACGGGTGCTGGAACGTCGAGACCATCAGCACCCGCTCGTCGTGGCGAAAAATATCTTCGGTGCCGTTGCCGTGATGCACGTCGAAATCGGCAATTGCCACGCGCGGCACGCCGTGATGTTCGAGCGCGTGCGCCGCGGCGACCGCGACGTTATTGAACACGCAAAACCCCATCGCCCGGCCACGCTCGGCGTGGTGACCGGGTGGCCGGATGTTGCAGAACGCAGTTTCGGCTTCAACGCTGATCACCATGTCGGTAGCCAATACCCCCGCACCGGCCGCGCGCAGCGCTGCATGGAACGTATGCGGACACATCGCGGTATCGGGATCGAGATGGATCAACCCGGACTGCGGCGCCGTAGTTTCGATCGCCTGGATGTAGCCCGCAGCGTGGACGCGCTCGAGGTGCTCGCGCTGCGCGAGCGGCGCCTCGATATGGAGCAAATGGCTGCTGAAGCCCGAGGCGATGAGCTGGTCTTCGATCGCCTGCAGGCGCGCCGGGCACTCGGGATGCCACGCACCCACGTTATGCAACAGGCAATCCGGGTGGGTGATGAAAGCGGTGCTCAAAGCGCGTTCTCCATGGCTTCAAGAATGGCGGCGAAATCATATTATCCGCGACCACGAATATTGTCTAACCAGCGCCGACGCCCATGTTTGATTGGCGCAGGCTAAAATCCGGAGTTACATGAAGCCGCATTGCGCCCATGCAGCCCTATCCTGAACACCTGGTCAGACATCTGCGGCTGCGCGACGGCACCGGGATCATCATCCGCCCGATCCGCCCCGAAGACGCGCAGATCGAGCAGGACTTCGTGCGCGGACTTTCCGATGAGGCGCGCTATTACCGCTTCATGGACATGCTGCGCGAGCTCTCGCCGACGATGCTCTCGCGCCTCACGCGGATCGACTACCACGACCACATGGCGCTGATCGCGGCCACGCACCAGGACGGCCGCAACGTCGAGATCGGCGTCGCGCGCTTCGTCGTCAACCCCGACGGCACGAGCTGCGAGTTTGCCGTGGTGGTCGGCGACGAATGGCAGGGCCGGGGCGTGGCCGGCCTGCTGATGGCGCAGCTGATTGCCGCCGCGCGCGAGCGCGGGCTGAAGACCATGGTCGGCGAAGTGCTATCCTCCAACCACAAGATGCTGCGCTTCGTGCACGGGCTCGGTTTCGAGGCGCACATGCGCGAGGACGATCCGACCGTGATGCGCGTCACCAAGGAACTCGACGGGTGATGGGGTTCAGTTACAATTATCAGGACCATGAACCAGCAACTCGATAGCGTCGTACGCCAGGTCGGCGAAATCATCCTCGGCAAGGAGCGGCAAATCCGCCTCGCGATTGCCTGCCTGGTGGCGCGCGGCCACCTGTTGATCGAGGACATCCCGGGCGTCGGCAAAACCATGCTCGCCCACGCGCTGGCCACCACGCTCGGGCTGCAGTTTCAGCGCATCCAGTTCACCAGCGACCTGTTGCCCGCCGATATTCTCGGCGTATCCATCTTTGACCGCGAATCGAGCGCATTCCGTTTCCACCCGGGCCCGATCTTCGCGCAGGTAATACTGGCCGACGAGGTCAACCGCGCCACCCCCAAGACCCAAAGCGCACTGCTCGAAGCAATGGAAGAGCACCAAGTCACGGCTGAAGGTGAAACACGGCCGCTGCCGGAACCGTTTTTCGTGATCGCGACGCAGAACCCATCCCATCAGATCGGCACGTTTCCGCTGCCGGAATCGCAGCTCGACCGTTTCCTGATGCGCATCGAGCTCGGCTATCCCGATGCCGGCGCCGAGCGCGCGCTGCTGCAGGGGGTCGACCGCCGCGAGCTGCTGCCGCAGCTCGCACCCTGCATGCAGCCCGCTGATCTGGTCGCGCTGCAGCACACCGCGCGCGAAGTGCACGCCTCCGGCGCGCTGCTCGACTACCTGCAGGCGCTGGTCGACTACAGCCGCAAGTCGCCCGACTACGTTAACGGCCTGTCGCCGCGCGCCGCGCTCGCGCTGCTCAACGTGGCACGCGCCTGGGCCATGATGGATAACCGCAAGCAGGTACTGCCGGAGGATGTGCAGGCGATCGTGCCCGGCGTAGTCGGTCACCGGCTGTACGTGACGCGCGACAACATGCGCATCAACGGCGCCGACGTCGCGGAGCAACTGATCGAGGCAGTGCCAATCCCATGAGAGGTGTGAGGCGAGAGGAGTGAGGAGTAAATTCATGTTTCGCTTCGCGGACTTTTCGCTTTCCCCCTCTCCCCTCTCGCCTCTCGCCTCTCGTCTACTTGCGCCCTACCGGGCGCTGCGGTCGTACATCGACCGCTGGCTGTTTCAGCTGCGCGGCGCCGAGTCCGGCAGCATCGTGCTGGTGCAACGACGCATCTTCATTTTGCCCTCGCGCCACGGCGTGCTCTATGTCGGCGCATTGATGCTGATGCTGGCCGGATCGGTCAATTACAACTTGAGCCTCGGTTTTGTGCTGACGTTTCTGCTCACTGCGCTCGGCATCAATTCGATACTGCATACGTTCCGCAATCTGGCCAGGCTGAAAATATCGCCGGGACGCGTGCAGCCGGTGTTCGCCGGCGACCACGCCCACTTCATGCTGGTGATCGACAATCCCGGCTTACTCGACCGCTTCAGCATCGGCGTCACGCGCGACGGCAAGGACGCGATCTACACCGATGTTCCGGCAAACCGGGCGGCCACCGCCAGCATTGCGGTGCCGGCGCCACGCCGCGGCATCCAGATGCCCGGGCGCCTGACGTTGTTTACGCGCTATCCGCTCGGCTTGTGCTACGCCTGGGCGTACGTCGAGCCGGACGTGCGCTGCCTGGTCTACCCGCGCGCGGAGACCGCGCGCATACCCCTGCCGGTGCCTGAAGCCGACGCCGGCACCGGCATCGTCCACGGCTCGGGGCAGGAAGATTTTTCCGGTCTGCGTTCTTATCATCCCGGGGATTCGCCGCGACATATCGCGTGGAAAGCGGCGGCGCGCGGCCAGGGACTGCTCACCAAGCAATTCAGCGGCCGCGCCAACGTTGAATTATGGCTGGATTGGCGCGCGACGCCCGATACGCTGGGCGTCGAGGGCAGGTTGTCGCGGCTCGCGCGCTGGGTGCTCGACGCCCATGCCGCTGCCTTGAGTTTCGGCTTGCGGCTGCCCGGCGTGACCTTGCCGCCGGCGCCGGGCGATGCGCAGCGCGACCGCTGCCTCGAAGCGCTCGCCTTGTTCCAGGCAGGTGAAAGCGCATGACGGAGGCAGCCGCTAGACTGCATCCACGCCACATCGGCTGGCTGCTGCTCGCGCTGATGATGGTGACGGTGCCGCACGTCGAACGCGTGCCATGGTGGATCGCGCTGCTCGTCATCACGCTGCTCGCCTGGCGGCTGTATATCACGCTGTACGGCCTGCAACTGCCGCGCAAATGGCTGCTGCTGCTGATCGCGGCGGGCGCTCTCGGCGGCATCTACATCAGCTATGGCAGAATCCTCGGCCGCGATTCCGGCATCACGCTGCTGGTAATCATGCTCGCCCTGAAGCTGCTCGAAATGGCGACATTGCGCGACGCGATGATCCTGATTTTCATCTGCTACTTCCTCGTCATCACCAACTTCCTTTATTCGCAGAGCATACCGACTGCGCTCTACATGCTGTGCGCGGTGTGGATCATCACCGCCACCATGATCGGCTTCCAGTTCCGTACGCTGCAGCCGGGCTACCAATACCAGTTGCGCAGCGCCGGCGTCATGCTGCTGCAATCGGCACCGCTGATGCTGGCGCTGTTCGTGCTGTTCCCGCGCGTGCAAGGGCCGATCTGGGGCATGCCGCAGGATGCCTACGCCGGCATGACCGGCCTGTCGGACGAAATGTCACCGGGCAGCGTCAGCCAGCTGATCCTGTCGGACGCGATCGCGTTTCGCGTCAGCTTCGAAGCGCAGATTCCGGCCGTCAACCGGCTCTACTGGCGCGGACCGGTGTTGTGGGACTACGACGGCTACAACTGGACCGCGCCACGCGGCGTGCCATCCACGTTGCAGCGCGAATACCAGCGGCTCGGCAACCCGGTCGAGTACACCGTAACGGTCGAGCCGCACAGCCGGCGCTGGCTGTTCGCGCTCGATCTGCCGGCGCGTGCGCCGCCACGCAGCGCCATCACCAACGACTACCAGTTGCTCTACCAGACCGCGGTCAGCAGCCGCGTGCGCTACGACATGGCTTCCTATCTCAACTATCGCGACAATGCCGAGCCCGGGCGCAGCGAACTGCGGCGCGCACTGGCGCTGCCGCCGAGATCCAACCCGCGCAGCGCCAGGCTCGCCGGTGAAATGCGCACGGCGGCAGGCGACGAGCGCGCCTACGTCACGGCGGTGCTCGGCATGTTCCGCGACCAGAACTTCTACTACACGACCACGCCGCCGCCGCTGCGCGATAATCCGGTCGACGAGTTCCTGTTTGCGACGCGCGCCGGCTTCTGCGAGCACTATGCGTCGTCGTTTGCGGTGTTGATGCGCGCAGCCGGCATCCCGGCGCGCATCGTCACCGGTTACCAGGGCGGCGAACTCAACACCATCGGTAACTACATGACCGTGCGCCAGGCCGATGCCCACGCCTGGGTCGAGGTGTGGCTGCAAGACGACGGCTGGGTGCGCATCGATCCCACCGCGGCGGTTTCGCCGGCGCGCGTCGAGTCCGGCGTTGCCGCCGCCGTGCCGCAAACCGAATCGCTGCCGCTGTTGCTGCGCGGTGATTATCCGTGGCTGCGGCGCGCGCGCATGACCTGGGATTCAGTCGCCTACTCCTGGAACCAGATCGTGCTTGGTTACACGCAGGACCGCCAGCGCCAGTTGATGCGGCGCGCCGGCATCGACGACGCCACGTGGCAAACCCTGGTGACGGTGATGTTTATCGCGACCGGCGCGATCACGCTGGCGCTCGCCGCGCTGATGCTGCACAAGCTGCGCGCCATGCGCCCGGATCCGGTCGCTGCCGCCTATGCGCGCTTCTGTGAACGGCTCGCGCGCCGCGGCGTGGCGCGCCATCCGAGCGAGGGACCTGACGCATTTCGCAAGCGCGCGAGCGCCGCGCGCCCCGAGCTGGCACCATCGATCGGTTCGATCAGCGAACTCTACATCCGGCTGCGTTACGGCGCCGCTGCGCCTGCCGCCGAGGCATTGCAACTGCAGCGCGAAGTGGCGGCATTCCGCACGTGATGGCGTTGCGCGTTGCGCGAGCGCCGCGCGTCACGCCGGATGCTCGGGCGGCAACAGCCGGAGCGGATCGACCGGCTTGCCGAAGCGCCTGATTTCGAAGTGCAGCTTGACCTGGTCGGAATCGCTGTTGCCCATCTCGGCGATCTTCTGCCCTTTGACGACGCTCTGGCCTTCCTTCACCAGCAACTGGCTGTTGTGAGCGTAGACGCTCAGATATACCTTGTTGTGCTTGATGATCACCAGCTTGCCGTAGCCGCGGATGCCGTCCCCGCTGTACAGCACCTTGCCCGGCGCGCTGGCGATCACCGGCTGGCCAGGCTTGCCGGAGATACCGATGCCCTTGAGATTGGTGGTTTCGTTGAAGCTGCTCAGCAGTTTGCCGCCTGCCGGCCAGCCCCAATCGATTTTTTCGTCATCGTCCTCACTGGCGGCGGGGTTCTCGTCGGGGCGCGGCTCGACTTTGGCAACCATCGGCGCCGCGGGCTTCATTTGCGGCAATCCCGATAATTGCGCCAACGCCTGATCCGAATAGGGCACTTTGACTGCCTTCGGCTCCGATTTGACCGCCTCGCCCGTTGCGATCGGCGGTGCGCTGCCGGTGACCGGTCTGCCCTCGACCGTCGGCGCGGTCCTGAGCGGCGCCGTGACCACAATCGACGCCGGCGCCCGCAACCGCAGCTGCTGGCCGATCCGGATCACATTGGGATTGTCGAGACTGTTCCACTCGGTGAGGTCCTTGTAATCGAGCCCCTGGTCGAGCGCGATGCTGTAGAGCGTGTCGCCCTTCCTGACCGTGTAGAACTCCGGACGCGGGTCAGGCTCGCGCGCTGCCGCCTGCGGCGCCGGCTGCAGCGACGGCTTCGCGCTCGCTGGCGCACGCTCGCTCACCGGCGCCGGACGATGCGTCGAAGCGCAACCCCAGACCAGCAGCAGCGTTAATGCCGCCACGCTCGCAGACGCAAGCTTGCGATGTGGGTCGCGGCCTGACATCAATTCAATCCCGACAGCATCGGCACAAACTTCACTGCATCGAGCTTGGCCTCGGAAAATCCGCGCGCGGCGCGCTCGATCACGCATAGATGCTGGTCGCGAGCGCCCATCGGCACTACCATCCTGCCGCCCACCGCCAACTGCTTTTTGAGCGCCTCGGGCACGTGTGTCGCCGCCGCCGTAACCAGGATCGCGTCGAACGGCGCGGCTTCCGGTATGCCGATGTGGCCGTCGGCGTGCTTGAGCCGGATGTTGGTGATGCGCAGCTCGCGCAGGTTCTTGCGCGCCTTGGCGAGCAACGGCAGCAGACGTTCGACCGAATAGACCTCGGTGGCAAGCTTGGCGAGTATCGCCGTCTGATAACCGCATCCGGTGCCGATCTCGAGCACCTTGCCGAGCGGCCTGCCCGCGGTGAGCAGCTCGGTCATGCGCGCGACGACATATGGCTGCGAGATCGCCTGGCCGAAGCCCAACGGCAGCGCCAGGTCCTCGTAGGCGCGGCTCGCGAGTGCCTCCTCGACGAAAATATGGCGCGGAACCTCGTTCATCACGTTGAGCACGGCCTCGTCGACGATGCCCTGCTCGCGCAAGCGCTCGATCATGCGCATGCGGGTGCGCTGTGAGGTCATGCCGATGCCGGAGATGCGCGTGCTCATGCGATCCAGTCCCGGATCGTCTGCAACTGCGAAAACTGCGTCAGATCCATCTGCAGCGGCGTCACCGAAACCGCCATCCGCGAAACCGCGTTGAAATCGGTGCCTTCGCCCGCGTCCTGCGCACTGCCGGCGGCGCCGATCCAGTACACGGTTTCGCCCCGCGGCGTAATCGATTTGACCACCGGCTCGGCCTTGTGGCGCTTGCCAAGCCGCGTTATTTCGAACCCCCGCAATTTGTCATACGGCACGTCCGGCACATTGATGTTGAGCAGCGTGGGCTGCCCGAGCGGCTTGCGCGCAAAACGCTGCACCATTTCCGCCGCGACGCGCGCGGCAGTCGCGAAATAATCGCTGCCGCTCGCCACCAGCGATACCGCGAGCGACGGAATGCCGAGCAAGAAGCCCTCGGTCGCGGCCGCGACGGTGCCGGAATAAATGGTGTCGTCGCCCATGTTGGCGCCGTGATTCACCCCCGAGATCACGATGTCGGGCAAATCGTCGAGCAGGCCGGTCACCGCCAGGTGCACGCAATCGGTGGGCGTGCCGTTGACGTAGGAAAAGCCGCTGCCCGCGCGGCGCACCGCCAGCGGCCGGTCGAGCGTCAGCGAATTGCTGGCGCCGCTGCGGTCGCGCTCCGGCGCTACCACGGTGACTTTCGCGAAGAGGGCAAGCGATTCGGCCAGGATGGCGAGGCCGGGAGCAAAGTAACCGTCGTCGTTACTCAGCAGGATATGCATGGGTCGAGACCGGGTGTCCCGTCACCAGTCAGCCTGCGCCGCGGAGTTTTCGGCCGCCGCGGATCACGCGCCATGGCACGGGGAAGATTGAATGTCACTGCAAGGTTTCCCGCGGAAAATTATATCACGCGCCCGGCGTCAATCACTGCGTATGATGGCGCGGCATATGCACGATCCCCGCCATGAGCGCATTGCTCGAACCCAGGCGCCAAGCATTAAACGGCGCCGTTTGATGCTAGCATATCGATTTTTCGACGTGACATGATGAGTTTTATCGCACCGCGCATGGATCGCATCAAGCCGTCGCCGAGCTCGATGGCGACGATGCGCGTGCGCGAACTGCAGGCCGCCGGCCGCAAGATCATCGGGCTTACCGTAGGCGAGCCCGATTTCGACACGCCACCCAACATCATCGAAGCGGCGATACATGCGCTGCGCAACGGGCAGACGCGTTACACCAACGTCGACGGCACCCCGGAGTTGAAAGACGCGATCGCGCTCAAGTTCAAGCGCGAGGACGGCCTCAGCTACTCGCGCGAGCAGATCACCGTCAGCAACGGCAGCAAGCAGGTGATCTTCAACGCATTGATGGCGACGGTCGCCGCGGGGGACGAGGTGATTTTGCCGGCGCCCTATTACGCGTCCTATCCGGATATGGTGCAGCTTGCCGGCGGCACGCCGGTGCCGGTGATCTGCCCCGAGGACAAGGGCTTCAAGCTGCAGGCGCCTGATCTCGAGCGTGCGATTACGCCGCGCACCAAATGGCTGATCCTGAATTCGCCGTGCAATCCGACCGGCGCCGTTTACACCACCGCCGATCTCAAGCCGCTGGCCGAAGTGCTGCTGCGCCACCCGCAGGTCTGGATCCTGACCGATGAGGTTTACGAACACATCATTTACGATGGGATCAGGAACGCAACGCCGGCGCAGGTCGAGCCTGCGCTTTACGCCCGTACGCTGACGGTAAACGGCGTTTCCAAAGCGTATGCGATGACCGGCTTCCGCATCGGTTTCGGCGGCGGCCCGCAGCAACTCATCAAGACCATCCTCAAGATGCAGTCGCAAAGCACCACCAACCCGTCGTCGATCGGCCAGGCCGCGGCCATCGAAGCGCTGACCGGTACCCAGGATTTCCTCGCCGAGCGCGCCGAGAAGTTTCGCGAGCGGCGCGATCTGGCGGTCGCGATGCTGAACGCGGCGCCGGGAATCTCGTGCCGCAGGCCGGAGGGCGCGTTTTACGTATTTCCGAACATCTCGGGCGTGATCGGCAAGCGCACGCCGCAGGGCGATGTCATCGCCAACGACCTCGATTTCGGACTGTATCTGCTGGATCGCGCCGAGGTCGGCGTGCTGCAGGGCGCCGCCTACGGCATGTCGCCTTACATCCGCATCTCGTATTCGATCTCCACGGAGAAGTTGCACGAGGCCTGCAGCCGCATTCAGCGCGCGTGCGCTGCCCTGGTTTAAAACCCATAATGCCGACGGCTGAACGCTGATTGCTGCCACCATGAGCGGACCGCTCGCCGGCGTCAAAATCGTCGATTTGACGACGGTCATACTCGGCCCCTACGCAACGCAGATTCTCGGTGACCTCGGTGCCGACGTAATCAAGATCGAGCCGCGCGAGGGCGACAACATGCGCCATGCCGCGCCGATGAAGCACGCCGGCATGGGCCACATTTTCCTGCACCTCAACCGCAACAAGCGCTCGCTCGTGCTCGACTTGAAGCGGGCGGCCGGCCGCGCAGCGCTGCTGCGGCTCGCCAGGACCGCCGACGTGCTGATCTATAACGTGCGGCCGCAGGCGATGGCGCGGCTGAACCTCACCTACGACGACGTCAGGCAAGTCAACGCGCGCATCATTTACGTCGGCGCCTACGGCTTCAGCCAGAACGGGCCGTATGCGGCCAAGCCCGCCTACGACGATCTGATCCAGGGCATGGTCGCGTTGCCGGCTATCATCGAGCAGGCGGGCGCCGATCGCCCGCGCTTCGTTCCCTCGACGGTTGCCGACCGCATCACCGGGCTCAACGCGGTGAATGCCGTGACCGCCGCCCTCTTCCATCGCGAGCGCAGCGGCCAGGGCCAGGCCATCGAAGTCACAATGTTCGAGAGCCTCGCGCAGTTCGTGCTTGGCGACCACATGGGCGGCAAAACGTTCGAGCCGCCGATTGGCCCGATGGGTTACTCACGCCTGCTCGCCGAGCACCGCAATCCGTATGCGACCAAAGACGGCTACCTGTGCCTGCTGATCTACAATGACAAGCAGTGGCGCAATTTCTTCCGCGTCCTCGGCCGCGAAGATGCGCTGGAGAGCGACCCGCGGTTCTCAACGCAAGCGAGCCGCTCACGACACATTGCCGATGTCTATGCGTTTGTCGCCGGGCAGATCAGAACGCGCACCAGCGCCGAATGGCTCGCCGCCCTGTCGGCAGCCGACATACCGGTGATGCCGCTCAATTCGCTCGACGATCTGCTGGCCGACCCGCACCTCAATCAGACCGGATTCTTTGCGGTCGTCGATCATCCGTCCGAGGGCAAAGTGCGCTCGATGGCGGTGCCGAGCAAGTGGTCGCAGTCACCTCCCGGCGAACCGCGTCCCGCGCCGCGCCTGGGCGAACACAGCATCGAGGTGTTGCGCGAAGCCGGTTACGCGGAGGCTGAGATCAATGCGATGATCGCGGCTGGCGTGACGATTACCCCCCATGCATCGAAACGTTGACCGCAATGGCGCAATGGCGCGAAGTATTTCTGTAAATTGCATGATCTTCTTTGCGTCTTTGCGTATTTGCGGTTAATCATGGATTTCTCGTTCTCCGCAGAACAACTCGCGATTCGCGCCGCGATCGAGAAGATCTGCGCGGGATTCGATGCCGAGTACTGGCTGCAGCGGGACACTGACGGCCGTTTCCCCGCCGATTTTCATCAGGCACTCGCACGCGACGGCTGGCTCGGCATCGCGATACCCGAGCAGTACGGCGGCGCCGGGCTCGGCATCACCGAAGCCGCCATCATGATGCAGGCGATCGCCGAATCGGGCGCCGGCATGTCGGGAGCGTCCGCCGTGCACATGAATATCTTCGGCCTCAATCCGGTCGTCGTGTTCGCCAGCGATGCGCAAAAGAGCCGCTGGCTGCCGCCGCTGATTGCCGGCCATGACAAGGCCTGCTTCTGCGTGACCGAGCCCGATGCCGGATTGAACACGACGCGGCTCAAGACCAAAGCCGTCAGGCAAGGCGATCATTACCTGGTATCGGGCCAGAAAATCTGGATCTCGACGGCGCAAGTCGCGAACAGGATGTTGCTGCTCGCGCGCACCACCCCGCTCGAGGAAACGGGGCAACCGGCCCAGGGCTTGAGCCTGTTCTACACCGACCTGGACCGCCAATTCGTCGAGGCGCGCGAGATCCCGAAAATGGGACGCCACGCGGTCGACTCGAACCAGCTATTCATCGACGGGCTCAAGGTGCCGGTGGCGGACCGCATCGGCGAGGAAGGCAAAGGCTTCGAATACATCCTGCACGGACTCAATCCCGAGCGCATTCTGGTCGCCGCCGAAGCGGTCGGCCTCGGCACCGCGGCGCTCAAACGCGCCGCCGATTACGCCAGGGAGCGCAGCGTGTTCGATCGCCCGATCGGGCAGAACCAGGCGATCCAGCATCCGCTCGCGCAGCGCTGGATCGAGCTCGAAGCAGCGAACTTGCTGGTGTTCAAGGCCGCGACGCTGTACGATCGCGGCCAGCCATGCGGCGCGGAGGCGAATGCCGCGAAATATCTGGCCGGCGAAGCGGGATTCAAGGCATGCGAAACCGCGGTGATGACCCACGGCGGCATGGGTTATGCGAAGGAATACCACGTCGAGCGCTATCTGCGCGAGTCGCTGATCCCGCGCATCGCGCCCGTGAGCCCGCAGCTGATCCTGTGTTTCATTGCTGAAAAGGTGCTCGGCCTGCCGAAATCGTACTAATGACGGTGGCCGCAGCGACCAAGTCCCTGCGGTTCAGCATCGCGCCAACCGCATGCGCGACCGCATGCGGCCGCATCAATCCAGCGGTATGGCGGCGTCTTCTCCTCTTTCGTGAGTATCGGTTTAAACGTTTGGCCAGCGATGACTGCGGCTTATTTCACCACGTCTTCCCACCTCAGGCACTCGCGCCGCTCGAACGGCTTGTCCCACCCGGCGCAATTGGCGCGATCGACGATTTGCACCGGCAAGATGATTTCCGGCGGCAGCGCCTCGCCACGCAGATGCCGGATTGCGGCTTCGGTCGCAAGGCAGCCCATTTTCATCGCATCGAAATCGACCGTCGCGAGCATCCTGCCGCGCTTGATCTCTGCTATCGCTTCGGGTATCGCGTTGACGCCGACGGTCAAACTCTTGCGTCCGGCGGCTTCGAGCGCATCGATCGCGCCGACCGCCATAATGTCGTTGGCTGCCAGGATGCCGTCGACGCGCGGCGTCGAATTGAGCAATTGTGCCATCGCGCGCCGCGCCGGCTCGCGCTGATAGTCGCCGCATATCGATGCGACGACGCGGATACCGGGATAAAGCTTCAGGGCGGCGTGAAAACCGCGCACGCGCTCCACGCTGGTGATTGAATCGCGCGGCCCCTCGACCAGCACGATCTCGCCGTGCCCTGCGAGCTGCCCGCAGAGATGGCTCGCGATGCTGACCGCCAGCGGATAGTCTTCCGAGCCGACGTAGGTGACGCAGTCGCCGGCGGTAAAGCGGTTGATGTAACCGACGACAGGAATTCCGGCGGCATTGATCCTGCGGATCGAGGCATTGATTGCGGTCGGATGCACGGGAACCAGAACCATCGCATCGGGACGCTGTGCGAGCGCCTGCTCAATCAGCGCCAGCTGCTCCTCGACGTTATCGGGCTGCCGTGGCACATAGTGCACGGTGCGTGCACCCAGCCGCTGCGCCGCGCGGTCGGCGCCAAGTCGTGCCGCGGCATAGGCCGGATTGGTGCTGTTCTTGGTGAAGACCGCGATAACCGGGTTGCGGAAAGCCGTCATGCGCGTAATCAGGGGGGATCGCCGGCGGCGGGCGGCGGCTGGAATCGGCGGTCGTGCTCGAGTGCAGGCAGCATCCCGCGCACGCGCGCGACCTCGTCGGTGTTGATCTCGGCGATGGCGACGCCGGGTTCGTCACCAAGCTCGGCCAATATCTTTCCCCACGGGTCGATGATCAGCGAGTGGCCGTAAGTCATGCGGCCTCCCGGGTGATCCCCGCACATCGCCGGCGCGAACACGTAGCTCAAATTCTCGATCGCCCGCGCCCGCAGCAGCGTGTGCCAGTGCGCAACACCGGTTTCGCGCTGGAACGACGATGGCACCGCCAGAAATATCGCGCCGGCCTGCGCCAGCGCGCGGTAGAGATGCGGAAAACGCAGGTCGTAGCACACCGTCATGCCAAGCGGTCCCCATGGCGTGGCCGCGATCACCGCGCGATCGCCGGGGCGGTATGCGCTCGATTCGCGTATCACCTTGCCGCTCGGCAGCGTCACGTCAAACATGTGGATCTTGTCGTAATGCGCGGCGATGCCGCCATCGGCCGCCAGCAAGTACGAGCGGTTCGCCATCTGCTCGCCGTCAACCTTGACCGTGAGCGAGCCGACCAGCAGCCAGGTCCGGGTTTCCTGAGCAAGCGCCTGGAATGCCGGCAACGCCGGATGCCCGGCTTCGGGATAGGAATTTTCGCGCATCACGCGGCCGCTGCCGTCGAGCAGCGCGGCATATTCCGGCAGCATGATGAACTGCGCGCCCTGCCGCGCCGCCGCGCGTACGCCAGCGGCGGCGGCATCCAGGTTGGCAGCCATGTCGTTGCCGGAGTTGAGCTGCACGCAGGCAGCCTTGAATGCCGCCATGCTTATCGGGAAATTGCGTTCACGGCTTGATCATCACGTCCCGCGTTGTGGCAAATCGCTGTCGGCGCGGAAGCGCCGGGCGGGCGCGCGCGGATCGTATTTGCTACCTGTCCGGGGGCGCCCCGGATCCGGCGTGTTTCGCCATTTCCTTCAGCACCTGATCCGTGATGTCGATTTGCGCGCTGCTGTAGATCGCCTGCTGCACGATCAGATCGAACTTGCCCGCCTCGGCGATGCTCTTGATGATGACGCTGGCCTCGGCCAGGAAGCGCGCGCGCGCTTCACGCTTACGCAGCTCCAAGTCCTCAACCAGACTGCGCTGCATCTGCTGAAACTGCTGCGCGAGCGCCGTCAGCTGTTTTTCCCTGGCCTGTTTGTCGGCGGGCGACATCGTCAGGATCTCTTTTTCGAATTCGCTGCGCAGTGCCGATCCTTGTTTCTGCAGTTCCTGCAGCTGCTGCTCGCGCGGCGCGAATTCCTTTTTAATTTGCTCGATGGCCTGGATCGCTATCGCCGATTCGTTCTCGATGCGCAATCCGTTGACGTAACCGATCTTGAGGCTTTGCGCGCCGACGTGGGCCGCAAACGTTATCAACAACATGGCGATCGAATGGTTCAGAATTTTCATCAGTTGGTCTCCGGGTTGCCGCAACTCGGCAAGCCTAGCCGAGAATCACTCTGGGACGGCGCCGGGCCGGGGGAATTCCTGGCGACCTCTTGCGCCACGCCAAGCGCCGGGAGCGCAGCCAACGCGGAAATTACTGCTCGCCGAATCCATTGCTTGCGGCTCATCTTGCAGCTCCCTTTAAACGGTTCGAACTGAAAATCCGAAATGAAAAAGGGTTCCCTGCCGGAACCCCTTGGATTTCAATGGTCGGGGCGAGAGGATTTGAACCTCCGACCACCTGCACCCCATGCAGGTACGCTACCAGGCTGCGCTACGCCCCGAGGCTGCGGATTATAACAGATGAGGTAGCGCTGGACAGCGCGCACGATTGCCGACCGCGCTAGCGGCGCAGGATGTCGAGGACGTGCTTGATTTCCTTGCGCAACGCGGCGAGATTCGCTTTGCCGGCCGCGGCCGCGCGGCTCGCCTTGGCCGGCTCGGTCACGATCTCGTCGAGTCGGTTGCGGGCGCCGCTGATGGTGAAACCCTGATCGTAGAGCAGATCGCGGATGCGCCGGATCAGCAGTACCTCGTGGTGCTGATAATAGCGCCGGTTGCCACGGCGTTTGACCGGCTTGAGCTGCGTAAACTCCTGCTCCCAGTAACGCAGCACGTGCGGTTTGACGCCGCACAGTTCGCTCACTTCACCGATCGTGAAGTAGCGCTTCGCAGGTATCGGTGGCAGTGCTTCCTTAGGACTGTGGTTTGTGTCCATTGTTATAGTTTTGTTCAACCATCGCCTTCAGCTTCTGCGAGGCGTGGAAGGTCACCACGCGCCGCGCGGTGATCGGAATTTCCTCGCCGGTCTTCGGGTTGCGCCCAGGCCGCTGCGGCTTGGCGCGCAACTGAAAATTGCCGAAGCCAGACAGTTTTACGCCCTCGCCATTTTCGAGCGCCAGGCGCACCTCCTCAAAAAACGACTCCACCATGTCTTTGGCCTCGCGTTTGTTGAAACCCACCTTCTCAAACAGCAGATCTGCCAACTCGGCCTTGGTTAAAGTCATATTTTCCCCTTATTTTCGGAGCTTTGCTTGAAAGTCTTCTTGTAACACTTGAAGAAACTGCTGTATCGCAGCTTCAACTTCAGCGTCGGTCAGCGTTTTACGAGTATCTTGCAATAATACGCGAAACGCAACACTTTTTTTATCTGAATCAATGCCTTTGCCGCGATATACGTCAAACAGCGCGACCTCGGAAACGATACTTGGAGCGCGCCTTTTCATGGCATCAAGCATGGCTTGTGCGCTCACGGTTTCGGCCACTTCAACGGCCAAGTCGCGGCGCACCGTCGGCAGCCGAGAAAATTCCTGGTAATCGACCAGTTTACGCCCGCGAATCACCTCGAGGTTTAACTCAAAAACCATTGGCGCAAAAGGCAAATAATACTTCTGCTGCAACCGCGGATGCAATTCCCCCAACCACCCGGCTGGCACCCCTTCCAGGACCAACTTGGCCGCCCGGCCCGGGTGTAATGCCGGATGCTGCGTTGCCTCAAAACGAACGGTCTGCGCCCAGACCAGGCTTTCAAGGTCGGATTTCACATCATAAAAATCAACGGGGCGCTTGGGGGTATCCCATTGCTCCGCTACCGCCCCGCCATAAGCCAGGCCGCCGAGCATGGTGACCTGGCTGTAGCCGGAACCGGCACGCTCGAAACAGCGACCGATTTCAAACAGCCGCACCCGTTCCTGTTGCCGGCTCAAGTTAAGCTTCAGGCTATCGACCAGGCTGCCGAGCAGGCATGAACGCATCACGTTCAGATGCGCCGCAATCGGGTTGATCAGTGTCACCGGATCGCGGTTGGCGCAAAAATCGATTTCCCATTGGCGGTCGACGAAACTGTAGCTGACGATTTCCTGGTAGTCACGCGCCACCATCAACGCGCGCAGCGCTTTGACACTGACGCGCGTCTCCGTCGCCGGCAGCATCGCGGCAGGCGCACTCGGCAGCTTGGCGGGAATCCGGTCATAACCGTGGATGCGCGCCACCTCCTCGATCAGATCCTCCTCGGCCGTGAGATCGAAGCGATAGCTTGGCGGCCTAACCGCGAACTCGTCGCCGTGCGTTTCGAATGCAAACCCCAGCCGACGCAATACACCGGCAATCTGCTGGTTGCTCAGATCGATACCGAGCAAGCGCTGCGCGCGCGCGCGGCGCAGCCGCACCGGCTTGCGTTCAGGCAGCGCCGCCCTCGCTTCAATTACGGGCCCTGCCCTGCCGCCGCAGATTTCGAGCACGAACTGCGTTGCGCGTTCCATCGCTCGCAGGGTCCCGGCAAAATCAACGCCGCGTTCGAAGCGGTACGCCGAATCCGAGCCGAAACCGAGCATACGCGATTTGCCGGCGATCGCTGCCGGATCGAAAAATGCGCTCTCGAGCAGGACATCCCGGGTATCGAGCCTGACCGCGCTGTCCAGACCGCCCATGATGCCGGCAAGCGCCAGCGGCTGCTTGCTGTCGGCAATGACGAGCAGGTCTGCAGCGAGCGGAATCTCCTGCTCATTCAACAGTTTGAGTTTTTCGCTCGCGCGGCCAAAGCGCACACGGATGCCGCCATCGATGCGCGCGAAATCAAATGCATGCAGCGGCTGGCCCAGCTCAAGCATCACGTAGTTGGTGATGTCGACGATCGCGCTGATGCTGCGCAACTCGCTGCGCTCGAGGCGTTGCACCATCCAGCGCGGCGTCGTGGCGCGCGCATTCACGCCACGCAAGATACGACCGCAGTAGAGCGGGCATGCGGTTTCGTCTTCGAGGGTGATGTCGATGCGGTCGGCCGTTGCCGGCGAAACTGCGGGAATTTCGGCCGGCATCAGCACACTGCCGGTAATCGCAGCAATTTCGCGCGCGACGCCGAACACGTTCAGGCAGTCGCCGCGGTTGGGTGTCGGCTTGATCGTGAACAGCTGGTCGTTGAGTTCGAGATATTTTCGAATGTCAGCGCCAATCGGCGCGTCGGCAGGAAGTAGCAGCAGCCCCGACGCATCCTCGGCGATACCGAGTTCCTTGGCAGAGCACAGCATGCCGCTGGATTCAACGCCGCGCACATTTGCCTGCTTGATCTCGATGCCAGGCAGCGTGGCCCCAACTTGCGCGAGCGGTGCGCGGGTGCCGGCGCGCACGTTGGGCGCACCGCATACGACCTGCAACGGCGCGCCGCCGGCGTTGACGCGACACACCGTCAGATGGTCGGCGCCCGGGTGCTTCTGCACCTCGAGCACTTCCGCCACCACCACCTTGTCGAATGCGGGCGCAACCGGCTCGACCAGTTCGACCTCGACGCCGGACATCGTCAGCGCGTCCGCGAGTTCCCTGCTCGCGAGCGGCGGATTGACGAAGGTGCGCAGCCAGTTTTCGGAGAACTTCATCAATTAAATTGTTTCAAAAACCGCAGATCGTTCTCGAAGAACAACCGCAGATCGTTGACGCCATACCGCAGCATCGTCAGCCGGTCCGGACCGAAGCCAAACGCCAAGCCCTGGTACTTCTCGCTGTCGATGTTGACGTTCTTCAACACGTTCGGATGCACCATGCCGCAGCCGCCGAGCTCGAGCCAGCCGTCGCCGAAGCTCATGTCGACTTCGGCCGAGGGTTCGGTAAACGGGAAAAAAGACGGGCGGAACCGCACTTTCAGATCGTCGCGCTCGAAGAAACGATGCAGGAAATCCGCAACCACGCCCTTCAAGTCGGCGAGGCTGATATGCTCGTCGATCCACAGGCCTTCGATCTGGTGGAACATCGGCGAGTGGGTGGCATCGGAATCGACGCGGTAGACGCGGCCCGGCGCGATGATCTTGAGCGGCGGCTTATGCGTTTCCATGTAGCGGATCTGGATCGGCGAGGTGTGCGTACGCAACAGGTGCTTGCCGTCATCGACGTAAAATGTGTCGTGCATCGAACGCGCCGGATGATTCTCCGGTTGATTGAGCGCGGTGAAGTTGTAGTAGTCGGTTTCGATCTCGGGGCCGTCGGCGACCTCGAAGCCGAGCGAGTGAAACAGCGCCTCGATGCGCTCGAGGGTGCGCGTGATCGGATGCAGCCCGCCGGCGCCCGATCCGCGCCCCGGCAGCGTGACGTCAAGCGATTCCTGCGCGAGTTGCGCTTCGAGTTTGCGTGATTGTATTTTTTCGCGCTGCGCGGCGAGCGCTGCCTCGAGTTGCTCCTTGGCGGCGTTGAAGCGTGCGCCCATTGCCGGGCGCTCCGCCGCTGGCAGCTTGCCGAGACTTTTCTGCAGCGCGGTCAGCGCGCCGGATTTGCCGAGATAGCGCGCCTTGACCTGCTCGAGCTGCGCCCCATCGTCGATGCCGGCGAACAGCTTGAGCGCTTCCTGAACGATAGATTCGAGCTTTTCCATCTGCTGACGGAGCCGAAAAAAAAGGAGGCTGAGCGCAGCCTCCTTGGGGTCATCGTATCTGCTCAGACGCCGAGGCCGGCCTTGGCTTTTTCGACAAACTTCGTGAACGCAGGCTTATCGAGCACCGCGATATCGGCAAGCACCTTGCGGTCGACCACGATCGCGGCCTTCTTCAGCCCGTTCATGAACACGCTATATGACAAACCGTGCTCGCGCACCGCCGCGTTGATGCGCGTGATCCACAGGCTGCGAAAATCGCGCTTCTTGTTGCGGCGGTCGCGATACGCATATTGCCCGGCGCGCATTACCGCTTCATTGGCGATACGGAATACGTTGTTGCGGCGGCCGCGGAAACCCTTGGCGCGCGCAATGACTTTCTTGTGGCTGGCGCGCGAAGTCACGCCACGTTTGACTCTGGGCATGGCTCGTCTCCTTACGCGTAGGGAAGCATGGTGCGCACGGAGCGGGTATCGCTGCCGTGAACGCCGGTTACGCCGCGCAACTGGCGCTTCCGCTTGGTCGATTTCTTGGTCAGGATGTGGCGCCGGAACGCGGCCCCGCGCTTGATACGGCCGCTGGCGGACACCTTGAAGCGCTTCTTGGCGCCACTCTTGGTCTTCATCTTGGGCATGACTGCTCCATTTTTTAACATAGCGCCGGGTGCTTCCCAGCGGGAAGTCTTCGGGAACCCGGACAACTACTTATCGACAACAACTACTTTTTTTCGACTGCGGCGGCCGCGGGGGCTGCTGCGGTCGCCGGCTTTGCTGCCGCCTTCCTGGGCGCCGCCGCTACCGGCTTGGCGGCTTTCTTCGGCGACAGCACCATCACCATCTGCCGCCCTTCCATCTTTGGAAACTGCTCGATCATGCTGTACGGCTCGAGATCGTTTTTGACGCGTTCGATCAGTCGATAGCCGAATTCCTGGTGCGCCATCTCGCGCCCGCGGAAACGCAGCGTCACCTTGCACTTGTCGCCTTCCTCGAGAAAGCGGACCAGGTTGCGCAATTTGATCTTGTAATCGCCCTCGTCGGTGCTCGGGCGGAACTTGACCTCCTTGACGATGATCTGCTTCTGCTTGAGCTTCGCCTCGTGCCGCTTCTTGCTCTCGCGGTACTTGAACTTGCCGTAATCCATGATCCGGCAAACCGGGGGCACAGCCGTCGGGGCGATTTCGACCAGATCGAGCTCCGCTGCTTCCGCCTGCGCATTGGCGATCCCGATGGTGACGATGCCGACCTGCTCGCCATTGGGGCCGATCAGCCTGACCTCGGGTGCGTTAATTTCGCCGTTAATGCGCGGCTCTTTTTCCTGAGCTATACAAAAACCTCGCTATGTCAAAAAGTTATGCCGCGCGCCCGAGCTGCTGCGCCTCGTGTAGCAGGCGCTCGACGAAGGCCTGAATCGGCATCTGGCCGAGGTCTTCGCCTTGGCGGGTCCGCACGGCAACTGTCTGCGCCGCCATCTCCTGGTCGCCTACGATGACCTGATACGGCAGCTTTTGCAGACTATGTTCCCGAATTTTATAGGTTATTTTCTCATTCCTCAAGTCGGCTCCAACGCGCAGCCCGGCGCGTCTGAGTTCGCCCAGCACCTGCCCGGCGTAGGCGGCTTGGCGGGCGGTGATGTTCATGACCACGACTTGCACCGGCGCGAGCCACACCGGGAACGCCCCGGCGAAGTTTTCGATCAGGATGCCGATGAAGCGCTCCATCGAGCCGACGATCGCCCGGTGCAGCATTACCGGCGTCTTGCGCGTGTTGTCCTCGGCCACGTATTCGGCGCCGAGCCGCCCCGGCATCGAGAAGTCGACCTGTATCGTGCCGCACTGCCAGACACGCCCGATCGAGTCCTTGAGCGAGAATTCGACCTTCGGTCCGTAGAACGCGCCCTCGCCCGGCACCAGCTCCCACGGCACGCCTTTGCCGTCGAGCGCATCGGCGAGCGCTTTTTCGGCGACGTCCCAGGTCGCGTCCGAGCCGACGCGCTTCGGCGGCCGCGTGGAGAGCTTGTAGATGATGTCGTTGAAGCCGAAATCGCGGTAGACCCTGATCAACAAATCGATGAAATGCGACACCTCGGGCTGGATCTGCGCCTCGGTGCAGAAAATATGGCCGTCGTCCTGCGTGAAGCCGCGCACACGCATGATGCCGTGCAGCGCACCCGACGGCTCATTGCGGTGGCATGCGCCGAACTCACCGTAGCGCAACGGCAGCTCGCGGTAGCTGCGCAGACCGGAATTGAAGATCTGCACATGACCCGGGCAGTTCATCGGCTTGAGCGCATAATCGCGGTTCTCCGACTCGGTAGTGAACATGTTCTCGCGGAAGTTTTCCCAGTGGCCCGACTTCTCCCACAGCGTGCGGTCGAGTATCTGCGGGCACTTCACTTCCTGGTAACCGTGATCCTGATAGACACGCCGCATGTACTGCTCGACCTGCTGCCAGACCGTCCAGCCGTGCGGGTGCCAGAACACGAGTCCCGGCGCTTCATCCTGCATATGAAACAGATCGAGCTGCTTCGCGAGCCGGCGGTGGTCGCGTTTCCCGGCCTCCTCGAGCAGGTGCAGGTGGGCGTCCTGGTCTTCCTTTTTCGCCCACGCCGTGCCGTAAATCCGCTGCAGCATCTCGTTCTTGGAATCGCCGCGCCAGTAGGCGCCGGCGACTTTCATCAGCTTGAACACCTTGAGCCTGCCGGTTGACGGCACGTGCGGCCCGCGGCAGAGATCGATGAAATCGCCTTCGCGATACAGCGACACGTCTTCCCCCGCCGGAATCGAGGCGATGATCTCGGCTTTGTAGTGTTCACCGATCGATTTGAAGAACTCGACCGCCTTGTCGCGCGGCCACACTTCGCGCACGATCGGGATGTTGCGCTTGACGAGCTCGACCATGCGCTGCTCGATCGCCGCGAGATCTTCGGGCGTGAACGGCCGCTGATACGAAAAATCGTAGTAGAAGCCATTCTCGATCACCGGCCCGATCGTCACCTGTGCGTCCGGAAACAATTCCTTCACCGCATAAGCGAGCAGGTGCGCGGTCGAGTGACGGATCAATTCCAGACCCGCGGGATCCTTGTCGGTGACGATCGCGACGTCGCTGTCCTTATCGATCACGAACGACGTGTCGACCAGCTTGCCGTCGACCTTGCCGGCGAGCGCGGCTTTGGCCAGCCCCGGGCCGATCGCAGCCGCCACCTCGGCGACCGACAGCGGTTTATCGAACGGACGGAGCGAGCCGTCGGGAAGTTTTATGTTGACCATGTTTAGAGTCGTTCATTGCAACAGACGAAAAAAAGTGCGGGCCAGCCGCACTTTTCTCGCAACCACGGAAAACCAGCACGACTAAGATCGGGACGATATCGACGTGCAAGTTCGCGGTGTCATAACGCTCTCTCCCTGTGCTCCGTGTCGTTGCGTTCATCTGGTAGGCGCGATTGGACTCGAACCAACGACCCCCACCATGTCAAGGTGGTGCTCTAACCAGCTGAGCTACGCGCCTGAAAGCGGTGGATTCTACCCGTTTCAGCACGGTGGTTCAAATAAATCATGGCCTTGTCTCGCTCTCGACCCGGTTCGGATTGCCGCCAATCCGGAGGCGCAATATAGTGCGATGCTCTGCATCAACACGTGCGGATTTGCCCCAAACTCTCCGGAGAGAACATGCCTGCCTATGTCATCGTCGAGCTCGAGATAACAGATCCCGCCGGTTACGAGGAGTACAAGAAACTGGTGCCGCCCACGCTGGCCGCATATGACGGCAAATTCGTGGTGCGCGGCGGCGCGTGCGAAACGCTCGAAGGCGACTGGCGTCCCCAACGTATCGTGGTACTGGAATTCCCGACGCCCGGGCGCGCCAGGCAATGGTGGGCGTCGCGCGAATATGCGCAGGCCAAGGCATTGCGTCTGCGCACCGCGCGATCGAAATTGATCGTGGTCGAAGGCGTCGTGTGAACCGGGGCGGGGTTTGTCGCATTGCAGTCGCGTTGATCGACCGGTAACGCATGGGAATGGGTCTCCAGCGCCTACCGCCCCTATCCCTGCAATGCGGACGATGGACGCGAAGGACGCAAAGGAACAACAATTCGTTGACATTAATCACGGAATCCAAGATCTTTGGATTTTCCATGGCGTCCTTAGCGGTTCAAGATTTTTTTGAAAGAGTGAAAGTTGCCTGACATTCAGCTCATCGCACGCGAACTGCTCGACGCCTACGACCATGGCAAGCCGATCCCATCGATAAGCGAAGGCAATCCGGGCTTCGACTGGAGCGCCGCATATGATGTCGCCGCGGAAATCGTCAAGCTGCGCCGTGCGCGCGGCGAGCACTGCAGCGGCCGCAAGATCGGCTTCACCAACCGCAATATCTGGCCCGAATACGGCGCAACCTCGCCGATCTGGGCGCACGTTTACGACAGCACGCTCATCTACGCGAGGAACAACCAAGCAACACTATCGTTGCGCGGCAGCGTCGCGCCCCGATTGGAACCGGAGATTGCCTTCAAGCTGCGCGGCCCGGTGCCGAGCGGCTGCACCGACCCCGCGACCATCCTGCAATCGATCGCATGGCTCGCACCGAGTTTCGAGATTGTCGACTGTCATTTCGCAGACTGGAAGTTCAAGCCTGCCGATGCGGCGGCCGACTTCTCGTTTCATTGGCGCTTGATCATCGGAGAGCCGTATCCGATTGCAACAACTGAAATCGCCAGACTCGCCTTTCAGATTCGCGATTGCCGGATCGCGCTGAAATGTAATGGTGAAATCAGGGACCACGGCGTCGGCGGCAACGCGCTTGGCCATCCCGCGCTCGCGCTCGCTTTCCTCGCCGACATTCTCGTCACGCAACCGAAGTTTGATGCGCTCGCTGCAGGCGAAGTGATCACCACCGGCACGCTGACCGCCGCGCTGCCGATCAGGGCCGGGGAAACCTGGACTTCGGAAATCAGCGGTCTGCCGGTTGCGCCGCTGACAGTGACGTTTACCGCCTAACGCCGCGCCGCGCGCGCCACTCCTCGCACCTCGCGGATCAGCACCAGCATGCGATTCAACTGATCGAGATTGCTGATCTCGACGGTGAGCAGCATGCGCGCCGCCGCGTCGCGGCTCGCGCTGTTGGTCGCCGTGACGTTGATCCGCTCACGCGACAGGATTTCGGTAACGTCGCGCAGCAGGCCCGTGCGATCGTTGGCTTCGATCACGATATCGACCGGAAAAGTCGCGTCAGGCGACACGCCCCAATCCGCCGCGACCAGCCGCTCGGCAGCCAGGCGCGCGATATTTCGGCAGCCCTTGCGGTGTATGGTCACACCGCGGCCGCGCGACACGAAACCGATAATGGGATCCGGCGGCGCCGGTTTGCAGCATCGGGCCGGCACCGTCAGCAGCTTGTCGACGCCGACCACCAGAATGCCGCCCGGCTGCGCGCGTGATTTCCTGACGATCGGCTGGTTGCCGGCCGGCGCCGGTGGCGCTCCATCGGCGCGCAGCGCGGTTTGTAACTGGCGCGGGCCGATCCCGCCGCGGCCGACCTCCGCCAGGAAGTCGTTGAGCTTGTCGAACTCGAATTGCTGCGCGAGCTTGTCGAGATTGATTCCGGTCAGGCCGTGGCGCTGCAGCTCCTTGTCGACGAGGTCGCGTCCCTGCGTCACTGAAGCCTCGTGGTTCTGGCGGTTGAACCACTGCCTGACTTTGGCGCGCGCGCCGGCGCTTTTCAGAAACCCCAGCGCGGGATTCAGCCAGTCGCGGCTCGGCCCGCCCTGCTTCGCCGCCGTGATCTCGACCTGCTGGCCGTTCCTGAGCGGCGTATTGAGCGGCACCATCGTGCCATTGACCTTGGCGCCGCGGCAGCGGTGGCCGAGGTCGGTGTGCACGTGATACGCAAAGTCGATCGGCGTCGAGTCCTTCGGCAGATCGATCACCCTGCCCTGCGGCGTCAATACATAAATCGTGTCGGCAAACAATTCGCTCCTGAACTGCGCCGCCAGCTCGCCGGAGTCGGCGACCTGATCTTTCCATTCGACGATCTGGCGCAGCCACGCGATTTTCTCGTCGTACCCCGCGTCGCGGCGCGGGCCCTCCCGCATTCCTTCTTTATAGCGCCAATGCGCGGCCACCCCGAGCTCGGAGTGCTGGTGCATCTCCTGGGTGCGGATCTGGATTTCGAGCGGCTTGCCTTCCGGGCCGATCACCGCGGTATGCAGCGAGCGGTAGTCGTTGCTCTTGGGCTTGGCGATGTAATCGTCGAACTCCTTCGGCAGCGGCGTCCACAGACTGTGCACGATGCCGAGCGCGGTATAGCAATCCTTGACGTCATTGGCCAGAACTCGCACTGCGCGCACGTCGTAGAGCGCATCGAAATCGACGCCCTTGCGCCGCATCTTGTGGTAGATGCTGTAGATGTGCTTCGGCCGGCCGCTGATCTCGGTCCTGACGGCCGCGCGCTCGAGTTCCTCGCGCAGCCGCATGACCACCTCGTCGATGTAGCGCTCGCGGTCGCTGCGCTTCTCGTCGAGCAGCCCGGCAATGCGTTTGTAGGTTTCGGGCTCGAGGATGCGCAGCGCCAGGTCTTCGAGCTCCCATTTGAGTTGCCATACGCCGAGCCGGTTGGCGAGCGGCGCGAAGATGTCGAGCGCGAGCCGCGCCATGGCGTGACGCAACTGGACGTCGTCGCACTTCACCGCGAAGCGCATGGTCTGCGCGTGATCGGCGAGCTTGACCAGCACCACGCGCACGTCCTGCACCATCGCGAGCAGCATCTTGCGCAGGCCCTCGAGCTGCGCCGCTTCATCACCACTACGCGACGCGCGGCTGCCCAGACTTTCGATCAACGCCATGCGCGCGACGCCCTCCGCGAGTTCGGCGATGCGCGCGCCGAACGCATCGCGCACCGCGAGCACCGCCTCGTGCGTATCGGTAACCTGCGCAAGCAGGCTCGCGGCAAGGCATTCGGCGTCGAGTTTGAGCTCGCGCAGAATCGAAGCGGTGCCCAATGCATGCGCGAGCGCCGGCTCGCCGCTTATGAGCGCGTGCCCAGCGACGCGCGGCGCGAACCATTCGAGCGCACGCTTGACCAGCAACGCGTCGGACGCGGTGTAATCGGCGCCGACCGCGGCAAGCCACCCGGCGGCGTGGTCGTCGCCGGGTGGGGTCACGAGTTTCAAATGCGTTGCGCGCACCATGCATCAATCACCGGATTCCAGATTGCGGTATTGCTGCAGCAATATGTAACCGCCCCATACCATCGCCAGCAGCATGATCAGCGTGCCCATGGCATCGGCGGCGAACGCGATCTTCTTCTCGTGATATATCAGATTGAGGTCGATCAGGATGTTCGCCCAGTCGTGGGTCTCGGGCACGTCCTGGCTGTGCCCGGTGAGCAGCGGCAGCTGCAGATCGCGCGCGTCGTTGATGTAGGGCGCCAGATCCATGAGACTCTGTGCGAACCACCACAGTCCGATAGACCCGCCGAAATTGTCCTGGTTCTTGTAGACCAGCATCACGCTCACGGCCGCCGGCATCAGCAGCTGGCCGAGGCTGCCGCCCAGGACGTGCATGAACTGGCCGAACGCGATGAATACGACGTGCCCGGCCTCGTGAAACACGAGGTTGACGCGGTGCATGAACGAATGGCCGATCTCGTTGCTGCGGAAATCGAGCAGGATGAAATACCAGCCCCAGATCAGCAACGCCGCATACAGCGCAACGCGGCCCCAGAACAGGATCGGGTCGGTGCGCGGCTCGACGTGGGTCAGCAGCGCGGCCAGACGCGCGAACCAGCCGTCGGCAACTGCGCCCTCCATCCTTTCCTCGCGCGGCAGGCGCGTCGTGCCGAGCGTGCGGCTCACCCATTTGGCGAACACCAGCCCGCACGATGGGCACGTGCCCTGCGTGCCGGTATCGGTGGGTGTGCGCTCGTAACCGCATTTGGGACATTTATTCATCCCTTGCCGCTCGCTCCGAAAAAAGGCCGTAACATTATCACGTTACGCCTGTTGCCACCAATATCGGCAGCAGTTCTGCACGCTTGCACCATAACCGTGCATATTAAGGTCATTTGTCACAATGGATATTCAGTAACTTGAAAATACAAGTTTTTAGTATGCGAGAGAGTATGAGCATCGGCAACAAGATCGGCAAAATAGCCGTCGACTTCACGTAGCTGTTGAATATGTCACACTTAAGGGCTAATAATGTCTCAGCTGCCGGGGTTCGCTACTCGCTATAACCTTACCCAGCGCCCGGCACGTAAGCGGAGGGACAAACACCATGCGCAACTTGCGTTTGCTTATGCTGCTCGCCGCGGCCACGCTCGCCACCGGTTCGATTGCAACGGGTTCCTTCGCGCAAAACGCGGGCACTGTCGTGTCGCCGCCCGCCGATCTGCATCCGCCGATCAAGCTCGACGCGGACACGCTCCGCGCGAAGCTGACGCCTAGTCATCTCGGCCTCAAACCTCAATCCGTTGGCACCGTCGATAGCGGCATTGCTTTGCCGTTTGGTCTCAACTACAGCCGCGACGCGAAGAGCCTGGTCGTGCCGCTCGATCAGAAAAGCGAGTGGGGCATCGGGGTCGGACTCAATATGAACTCGTCGAACATCGTTGAATTGAGCCCGAGCAGCAGTCTCGGCCTGCAGCCCAAGCGCGCCCCCGGCGTCACGCTGCAGAAAAAATTCTAGGTCTCCAGGCACCCTCCCTCGCCTTGTTACAATGGGACCTCCAGTGGAGGTCCCATGGCCGTTCCCAAATCCTTTAGCTTCGACACGCTGAGCCTGCACGCGGGCCAACAGCCTGATCCGTTGTACGGCGCGCGCGCGACGCCGATCTACCAGACCACCAGCTTCGTCTTCAAGGACACCGACCAGGCCGCCGCGTTGTTCAACATGGAGCGTGCCGGCCACGTCTACTCGCGCATCTCGAATCCGACCTGCGCCGTGCTCGAGGAGCGGGTTGCCGCGCTCGAAGGCGGCATCGGCGCGATCGCCACCGCGAGCGGCCAGGCCGCGCTGCACCTCGCTATCGCGACGCTGCTGGGCGCCGGCTCGCATATCGTCGCCTCGCGCTCGCTCTACGGCGGCTCGCACAACCTGCTGCATTACACGCTGCCGCGCTTCGGCATCGAGACCACCTTCGTCGACCCGCGCGACATCGACGCGTTCCGCGCAGCGATCCGTCCCGACACGCGCCTCATCTTCGGCGAGACGCTGGGCAATCCCGGCCTCGACGTGCTCGATGTGCCGCGCGTCGCTGCCGTCGCCCACGACGCCGGACTGCCACTATTGGTCGATTCGACGTTTACCACGCCGTACCTGATGCAGCCGTTTGAACTCGGCGCGGATCTGCTCTATCACTCGGCGACCAAGTTTCTCGGCGGCCACGGCGTTGCCATCGGCGGCGTGCTGGTCGATAGCGGAAAATTCGATTGGGAAGCCTCCGGAAAATTTCCGCTGCTGTCGGAGCCGTATACCGGATTCCATGGCATGGTGTTCGACGAGGAATCGACGGTGGCCGCCTTTCTGCTGCGCGCCCGGCGCGAAGGACTGCGCGATTTCGGCGCATGCATGAGCCCGACCAACGCATTTCACATCCTGCAGGGAATCGAGACGCTGCCGCTGAGAATGCAGCGCCATATCGAGAACACGCGCAGGATCGTCGCGTTTCTCGCCGGCCACGAAGCGGTTGAATCGGTGATCTATCCCGAGCTGCCGAATCATCCCGATCACGCGCTCGCGCAAAAACTGCTGTCCAAAGGTTGCGGCGCGGTATTCAGCTTCGCTGTCCAAGGCGGGCGTCCTGCCGGGCGGCGTTTCATCGACACATTGCGCGTGTTTTCGCATCTCGCCAACGTCGGTGACGCCAAATCCCTCGTGATCCATCCGGCGTCCACCACCCATTACCGCATGGACGAAGCGGCGCTCAGAGCCGCCGGCATCAGTGAAGGCACGATCCGCCTGTCGATCGGCCTCGAAGACCCCGATGATTTGATCGAAGACCTGAGCCGCGCGCTCTACGCATCGCAGAAAGCATGAGTCGCGATGAAACTCGACGTGCGGGGCAAAAGCGCCTACGTCTACACTGCCGGCCACGCGATTGATCCGGCGCTGCCGACGGTGGTTTTCATCCACGGCGGCGAACAGGATCATAGCGCGTGGGCGCTGCACAGCCGCTACTTCGCTTATCACCGCTGCAACGTGCTCGCGCCCGACCTGCCCGGGCACGGCCGCACGCCAGGTCCGGTACACGGGTCGATCGAGGCGCTGGCCGACTGGATTGCGAGCCTGCTCGATGCGGCCGGCATCGAGCAGGCCGCGGTGGTCGGTCACAGTATGGGTTCACTGATCGCGCTCGAACTCGCAGCGCGTCAACCGTCGCGGGTTACGAAGCTCGTCCTGCTCGGCACTTCGGCGCCGATGCCGGTTGCCGAGCCGCTGCTCATCGCGGCCGAGGCGAATGATCCCGCGGCGTTCGACATGATCAATGCCTGGTCATACAGCGGCCGCGCACAGATCGGCGGCAACACCGTACCCGGCATGTGGATGCTCGGCATGAACCGGCGGCTGATGGAACGCCAGGCGCCGGGCGTGCTCTACGCCGACTTCAAGGCATGCAATGATTACGTGCACGGTATCGAAGCCGCGTCGTGCGTCCGATGTCCTGCGCTGGTCATCGTCGGCAGCCGCGACCAGATGACGCCGCCGCGCGCAACGCACGAGCTCATCAAGCGTCTCCAGCATGCGCAAACCGTCGTGCTCGAGGGCGCTGGTCACGCGCTGATGGCCGAGCAGCCCGACGCGGTGCTCGATGCATTGGGCAAATTCCTGTAACACTACTGCGGCTCGTCATCCAGCAGATCCGGATTGGCCAAGGGCGCATGCCAATAGCGCCGGTACAGCACGCGATAGCGCTGCACCCTGACCGCGCCGTCGTCATCGACCGCAAGCAACAGCGCGCCGTCGTGGTCGGTGCGGTAAATACGGCTGCCGAGCTCGCGATAACGGTCGAGCACGTTTTCCCGTGGATGCCCGAAGCGGTTGCGGTAACCGGCAGTCACGATCGCGATGTCGGGGTTCACCCGTTGCACGAACTCGGGCGACGACGAGGTGCGGCTGCCGTGATGCGGCACCAGCAGCACCTGCGCCCGCAGCCTGTCGGCGACGCCGGCCAGCAGTTCGCGCTCTGATTTACTCTCGATGTCGGCAGTCAGCAGCACGCTCGCCCCGGCGGTGCCGATACGCACGACACAGCCGCGGTCATTGCTCCGCAATTTTTCACGCGCGTAGCTTTCCCGCGTCGGATGCAGCAACTCGAACTCGACCCCGTCCCACTGCCAGCGCTCGCCCGCTTCGCATCTTCGCGATGATGTGGCTTGCGCCTGCAGCGGATGATCAGCGGGCAGCGATGACAGCAGCCAGCCGACCGGCACGGCCTGCAGCACCGAAACCGCGCCGCCGCTGTGGTCGCTGTCGCCATGACTCACCACCATCCCCGACAAGACACGCACGCCGACCGCGCGCAGGTATGGCACGATGATGCGGTTGCCGCTGTCGATCTGCGGGCCAAACGCGGGGCCGGCATCGTAGAGCAACGCGTGATTGCGCGTTTGCGCGACGACTGCAAGACCCTGCCCGACGTCGAGCACGGTGAGCCTGAGAGCGCCTTCAGCAAGCGACGGCGGCTCGGTCAGAAACAACGGCAGCAGCGCCGCCGTTCCGATCCAGCGTGCGGGGAAACCGCGTGGCAGCAACAGCCACAACACGCCGAGCACTGCGACCGCCACCGTCCACGCCGGCGGCGCGTGCTGCTGCCAGATTGCCGCCGGCAGCGCGCTCATCCACTCCAGCAGCGTTGCGCACGCTCTCATCAACACGTGCGCGAGTTGCAGCGGAAAATCGAATGGCAGCATTACGCCAATCAAAGTCAGCGGCACCACGACCAGGCTCACGACCGGAATAGCGATCGCATTGGCGAGCGGCGACACCAGCGACACCTGCTGGAACAGCGCAAGCAACAGCGGAATCAGCCCCAGCGTCACCGCCCATTGCACGCGCGCCCATGCAGTCAGCCAGTGCGGCGGCGCGATGCGCCCGGTCGACACCAGCAGAATCAGCGCCACCGCGCCGAACGACAGCCAGAACCCCGGTGCGAGCACCGCCCACGGATCGATCGCCAGCACGACAAAAAGAGCTGCGCTTAATACCACCGATGCCGCGGTCAGGCGCCCGGCCCACAGCGCGATCGCGACCACGGCCAGCATATACACGGTGCGCTGTGCCGGCACCGCGAAGCCCGCGAGCCACGCGTAGGCGAGCGCAGCAGCAAGGCCCGCAATTGCCGCCGCCTTGCGTGCCGGCAGCCAGAGCGTGAGCCGCGCGCTCATGCGCCACAGGTAATAGGCGAGTGCGAACGCGAGCCCCGAAATCATCGTCACGTGCAGGCCCGAGATGCTCATCAGGTGATTCACGCCGGTGCGCGTGAAGGTCTGCCACTGTGTTTGAGTGATTGCGCGCTGGTCGCCGATTGCGAGCGCCGCGAGCACGCCGGCATACGGCGCGTCGGCAAGCGAGGTCTGGATGCGGCTGCGGACCGCTTCACGCACGCGCTCGACGAGATACTGCGGCCGCATTACCAGTGTATCTAATCGCCTGCTGCCGCCGCCGGGCCGGATATAACCGGTAGCGCGGATATTGCGTTCGAGCAGCCATGCTTCGTAATCGAAACCGTGCGGATTGAGCGTGCCGTGCGGCCGCCGCAGCCGCACGGTAAGCTGCCAGCGCTCGCCCGCATGCAGCTCGGGAAACGTCGCCGGCTTGTCGTCGCGCGCCGGGCTTCCCCACCACGACAATGCAATATGCGCGGGAACCGCGGCCTGCGGCGTCAGCACGCGCTCGACATCGAACTCGAAGCGCAGGCTGCGCTCGTACGGCTGCGGCAGGGCCGCGACGACACCGACGAGCTGGATGTCCGGCCCTTCCCACTCTGCGGGCAGCGCATCGGCAAGGCGCTGCCCGGCGAGCCACGCCGCCCACAGGAACCCGCACGCGAAGCAGCACACCGCCGCCAACGCGCGCCGCGTCATGCGCAACGACGGCGGCGTCCGCGCTGCGAGCAGCGCCAGGCACGCGAGCGGCGCGGCGAGCCAGAACCAGTGCGGCGGCGGCAATCGCGGCTGCACCTGCAGCCACCACACGCCGGCGGCGAAGCCGATGACATAAAGACGCATGAACGACCCACTGTGCAAAGGTATCCATGGCTTAACGCACGAGAAGGCCGGTCGAGAGACGATTTTCGATACAATATCTACCCTTTTCAGGCCGGCCCTTCATGCCCCGCAAGTTTTTCAGGAAATACCTGCCGAGCCACGCCGCGATCAACGAGAACCGCCATATCGCCCGGTTCGGCGCGTGGCTCAGGCACCACA
>JAHFRL010000248.1 GCA_023266235.1 Betaproteobacteria bacterium | reverse complement strand
CACCAGGCGCTCAATGCGCTGCCGCAGCGCGCGCATCTGGCGGCTGCGGTGCCGCGCCAGCAGGCCGAGATGGACGCATACGCAATGCAGCGCCGCAGTCCAGCCCGGCAGCTCGACTTCACAGTGCAGCAGCCCGCGGCTCTCGAAACGATGCTCCGAGATATCCTCGTTGCCCCAGCGCGCGATCGGGAACCGGCTCAGGATCGCGTTACCATGATGGCCGCCGTCATACACTGCGTTCTTGCCGTAGGCGAAATCGGTCCAGATCGAGTCGGCGAGGAACTCATACTGCGGCTGCTCCGGCCATTCCTCGTACCGCCACGCATGGCGCTCGTGGCCGCCCTGCACTTCCTGCAGGAACACC
Source organism: Betaproteobacteria bacterium (assembly GCA_023266235.1). Classification (GTDB taxonomy): domain Bacteria; phylum Pseudomonadota; class Gammaproteobacteria; order Burkholderiales; family SG8-41; genus PALSA-1004. The sequence continues at coordinate 2,640 of JAHFRL010000248.1, read as the reverse complement.
AGGTCGGCATTAAGTGCGCGCAAATGCTCGCGCACGTCATGAATGACCAGACGTCGATTGAAAAACGAAAATCCCTTGTGAATATTGTAAGTGGCGATGTGCAGCGTGTCGGTCATTTTGCGGGACGGTTGTGGTTGTTGCGGAGCGTCGCATCGTCGCGGCCGGCGGCGTGATGCCTGAGCCGGTTGTAATCGGTCAGCACTTGCCACGCGATCCCGGCATCGACCGCGGCCGGCGCTTCGGCGCGCACCTGGAATACGCCGTGCCGGCGCTCGACGTTAACCTCGGGATCCGCATGCGCAAACCACGACGCAACAACCAGGAAACCAAGAGCGTACTGCGGAAGTCGGCGCACGTGGCTCATTGCGCCAGTGTAGCGGAATCGTTAGGGCTAGACGACTTCGAGCATGCGTTTCAAAGCGGTGCGCGCGAGTTCCGCTTCGCGCCCCGGCACCTTGATCCGGTTGACGACTTTGCCGTCGACCAGATTTTCGAGCGTCCAGGCCAGGTGCTGCGGATCGATGCGCGCCATGGTCGAGCACATGCAAACCGTGGGCGCCATGAACTGCACGATCTTGCCCTGCGGCTTGAACTGCTCGGCGATGCGGTTGACGAGGTTCAGCTCGGTGCCGACCAGCCAGCGCGTGTTCGGCTTCGACTCGGCGATGGTATTGATGATGAAATCGGTCGAGCCGACATAATCGGACATTTTGCACACTTCGAAATTGCATTCGGGATGCGCGATCACCATGCCCTCGGGATAGCGGCTGCGGAAGTTCAGGACGTGCTGCACCTGGAACATCTGGTGCACCGAGCAGTGCCCTTTCCATAGCAGGATCCTGGCTTTCCTGATCTCCTCCGGCGTGAGCCCGCCCAGCGGCTCGTCGAAATCCCACACCATCATCTCGTCGGGCGGGATGCCGATCATGTAGCCGCTCCAGCGCCCGAGGTGCTGGTCGGGAAAGAACAAAACTTTCTCGCGCCGCGCGAACGACCACTCGAGGATCTGCTTGGCGTTGCTCGAGGTGCAGACAATGCCGCCGTGCTCGCCGCAGAAGGCCTTCAAGTCAGCCGCGGAATTGATATAAGTCACCGGCGTGATGGTCTGGTCGGGATCGAGCACTTCGCCGATTTCGCGCCACGCGCGCTCGACCTTGGCGAGATTGGCCATGTCGGCCATCGAACAGCCGGCGTTCATGTCGGGCAGGATCACGACCTGCTCGGGCTTGGACAGGATATCGGCGACTTCGGCCATGAAATGCACGCCGCAGAACACGATGTAATCGGCGGCGGTCTGCCCGGCAAGCTTCGATAGCTTCAGCGAGTCGCCGGTCAAGTCGGCATGCTGGTAGACGTCAGCGCGCTGGTAGTGGTGGCCAAGAATTACCGCGCGTTTGCCGAGCGCCGCCTTCGCGGCGACGATGCGGCTCTTGCACGCGTCGTCCTGCAGCGGCTTGAAACGGTCAAAAGCAATCGCGGCTGCTTGCATCGTGTTCCCAACTCCGGTTGAAGGGGTAAAACATTATCATAATATGACAAAAAATCCAGCGTCAGATTCAGTTTGTCGCAATGTCCGCATGTCAGACAGGGTTATTGCTTCGCACCAACCCGTTCCGGCAGCTCGCGTATGGCATCGGCATTGCTCCATGAGAACACCTTATCCGCAGCGTCGCGCCACGGCAGCCACGCGTACTGCAGGTGCTCCCCGGCGGCAAGCGTCACCGGCAGCGCCTGCGGCAGCCGCAGGCTGAACACGTGCTCGGTGTTGTGCGTGACGCCCGGCGCGTAACGGCTGCGCCAGCGCCGGTAAATCTCGTACTGGTTCTGCTTGCGCCAGTCGACGAGTTCGAAGCGGCTCGCATCAAGCCCGGTTTCCTCGGCCACCTCGCGCTGCGCCGTCTGCGGCAGCGTCTCGCCCGCGTCCTGGCTGCCGGTCACCGACTGCCAGAACCCCGGCCGGTCGGCGCGCTCAAGCAACAGCACCCGCAGCTCCGGCGTATGTATCACGACCAGCACCGAGACCGGAATTTTGTAGGCCGTGCCCACCGGTCAGATGGCGATCACTGCTGTAAATGGGGGCGATTGCGCCCCGCTCAAGCGAGCGGCAGCTCGGGAAACGGATCGACCGCGAGGGTGGCCAGCGCGTGGTCGAGCAGCACAATGAACGTCGTATGGTGGCTGCGCCACGCGTCGGCAGCGGCGCGCAGGATCTCAAGGGCCGTCGCGAGCGCATCCGGCGCGTGCTGCGCGATGGTGTCCATGCCCTTGAACACGATCACGTAGCCGGGCGCCGCCTGCCACGACAGGTCGCTGATGCAATCGGAAAATGCGTCCCAGTTGCCGCCGAAATGGGACGGGAATTTGAGCTGGCGCGCGCACGCGGCGAGGAACCCCGCTTTGTCGCGCGCTGCGTGCAAATCGGCCTCAATCCATGCGCAGCCCGCGCGCCGGGCCGCCTTGCGCAACGTCGGCAACGCACGGGGAACCAGAAATACGCCGGACTGTTCCGGCCGCAGCGGGCTCAATGCGGGCGGCGTCATCTATTCGCGGATACGCTTGAAACTGCGGTAATGGTCATCGCTGTAATAATACTCCCCATCCCTGCCGGATATGATGCGCCGTGCGCCGCGGGTTTGTGCG
>JAHFRL010000160.1 GCA_023266235.1 Betaproteobacteria bacterium | reverse complement strand
GCATCATCCGCAGCCAGGGCCTCAGGACGGAGTGAACGCTGTGCTGAAAAATGGAGAACGACCATGAAGCTTTGGTATCAAAGCATGTCACGGCACGACGCGGGCAGCCCCTACCGGCTGGCGCTGAAAAAAGTGCTGGCGCGGGCAGCGGACCCCGGTACCGAAATCGAAATTCACGCCATCACGGAAACCGCCGGCATTGCCGACGATTACCGCGTGATGGAATACCTGGATGCCCGGCAGGTCATCTTCAACGCGGCGCAAGCGCAGAAGCAGGGCTATGACGCGTTTCTGATCGGCAACGTCACCGAAGGCGGGCTGCGGGAAGCACGCGAAATGACCGAGATTCCGGTGCTGGGGCTGGCCGAAACCTGCTTCAACTTCGCATGCGTGATGGGCGCCAACTTCGCGCTGATCACCGTCAACGACAAATTCACGCCGCGGCTGGTCGAGAGCGTTCACCGCTACGGGCTGGGGCAGCGCCTGGCGGGAATTCAGAAAATGCGGTCGGATCCGCAGGACCTCAAGCGCGCGTTCGCGGAGCCGGAGCACCGCCGCGCCATCCTCGCGCAGTTTGCGGAGGCCGCGCATGCGGCGTCGGCCGGCGGCGCCGAGGTCTTGATTCCGTGCGGCGGCGTGCTGATGACCCTGCTGATCGACGAGGGCGTGCATCAGATCGAGCGCACGCCGGTGGTGAACGGCATCATCGAGCTCGTGAAGTTCGGCGAGATGGCGGTCAAGGTGCGCGCGCTGACCGGGCGTTTCACCAGCAAGCGTCTTAACTACGCGGCGCCTTCCGGCGAGACGCTGAAACGCATTCGCGAGTTTTACGGGCCCGATATGTATCCGGGCGCCGAATGAGGACGCGATGATGCGGCGGCGGCGTAACCTGAAATTACCGGCGGCAGTCGGCACGGCGCTGCTCGCATTGGCGGGCAGCCCGGCGCCCGCGGCCGACGGTGCGGCAAACTTTCCGAGCAAACCGATCCGGATTGTGGTGCCTTCCGCGCCGGGCGGCGGCAACGATGTGATTGCGCGCATGCTGGGGCCGGAGCTCACCAGAAGCTGGAAGCAGCAGGTCATTGCCGACAATCGGCCGGGGGCGGGCGGCATTGTCGGCTCGCAACTGGTCGCGAAATCGCCGCCGGACGGCCACACGCTGCTCATCGTGGCCATGGGTTACGCCGTGAACCCGAGCATGTACGCGAAGCTTCCCTACGACACGCTCAAGGATTTCGAGCGCGTCACGGTGGTGGCGCGCACCCCGCACGTGCTGGTGCTGCATCCCTCGGTACCGTTCCGATCGCTGCAGGAGTTGATCGCTTACGCGCGGGCGAAGCCGGAGCAGATCACCTTCGCGTCTTCCGGAGTCGGTACCGCGGGCCATCTGTGCCTGGAGCTCCTGAAGAGCATGACCGGCATCCGGGTGACGCATGTGCCGTTCAAAGGTACCGAGTCGGTCGGCGCCGTGGTGGGCGGCCAGGTGCAGATGCTGTTCACGGCGATCGCCGCGGTGATGCCGCAGATCAAAGCCGGCAGACTCAAACCCCTCGTGACGACCGGGAGCGCGCGCTCGCCGGAATTGCCCGGGGTGCCGACCGCGGCGGAATCAGGACTCAAAGGATACGAAGTGGTCGGCTTTTACGGCGTGCTCGCGCCTGGCGGCACGCCGCCGGAAATCGTCGCCAGGCTGCGCGATGAAATCGTGCGCGCCATCCAGGTGCCGGAGATCAAAACGCGTCTCGCAGGCCTCGGGTTCGAGCCCGCGGGCAGTACGCCGGAAGAGTTCACCGAGCTCGTGAAGGGCGAAATGGTGAAATGGGCGCGCGTCATCAAGGATGCAGGAATCAAACCGGAACCGTGAAAGGAACGTCGATGAAAGCAACGGCAGGACAGCAAATCGCAAAACACTTTTGTCGCCTCGATTATGGCGCGCTCCCCGCGCCGGGCCGGCAGACGGTGAAACGCCTGCTGCTCGATTATCTCGGAGTCGCGATCGCGGGCAGCCAGACCGCAAGCGGGCGCATCGCGCGCGAGTTCGCCGCCATGCAAGGCGGCAAGCCCGAAACCACCCTGATCGGGGGCACTGCGCGCGTGCCGATGACGCTCGGCAGTTTCACCAACGCGATTTCCTCCCACAGCATCGAGCTCGACGACATCGACGTGCTGGCGCTGTTCCACTTCAGCCCGCCGGTATATTCGGCTGCGCTGGCCGCGGCTGAGCGTCAAGCGGCCAGCGGCAAGCAGCTGCTCGCCGCGCTTGCCGCAGGGTGCGAGATGATGGAGCGCGTGAGCAAGGCCGCCAACAACTCGCTGCGCAACCGCGCTTTTCATACCACGCCGACGTGCGGCGTGTTCGGCGCGACCGTCGCGGCGGGCAAGCTGCTCAAGCTCACCCCCGCCAAGCTGTCGGCGGCACTCGGGCTTGCCGGTGCGCAGGCGTCGGGGCTGATGGAGATGTACGGACCGTCGATGCAGAAGCGCTTCAATCCGGGGCCGGCGGCGCGTAACGGCGTGACTTCGGCCCTGATCGCGCAACTCGGATTTACCGGCGCGGAAACCATATTCGAAGGCGAGCGCGGCTTTCTGCGCGCTTTCACCGACCAGTCCGACGCCTCGCAGCTGGTGGCCGGACTCGACCAGCCGTACCAGCTCGACATCGAGTTCAAGCCGTATTCGTGCGCGCGGCCGATCCACAATGCGATCGATTGCGCGCTCAATGTCCGCCAGCGGGATAATCCCGATCTGGAACAAATCCGCCGGATCGAGGTCGCGCGCCATCCCGATTGGGCGCATTATCATCAGAACAAAGCGCCCAGGACCTATCATGAAGCCCAGGTCAGCCTGCCCTATTCGATCGCAGTGGCGTTCAAGGAGGGGCAGGCGCTGCTCAGGCAGTACACCGACCGCAAGCTCAGAGACCCGCTGCTGGCGCGGCTGATGAACCTCACGCAGATCTCGGTGGATGCGGCGCTGCCGCGCGGCGTGTCGTGCAAGATGACGGTGACCATGAACGACGGGCGCAAGCTGGTGGCGCAGGTGGATTACCCGAAGGGTTCGATCCAGAACCCGATGTCGGATGCGGAGATCCGCGGCAAGTTCGACAGCCTGGCGACACCAGTGCTCGGTGCGGCGCGCGCGGCGCGGATTGCGGAGCTGGCGGGTGAGATCGAGAAGTGCGGCGACGTCGGCCAGTTGATGCGCCTGACCGCCAGGCCGAAAAACTCTGCCGGCAGAATAGGCAAGTCGGCCCGCAGGTAACGGGAGGGGCCGCACCAGATTTTTCGGGCTGCATCGGCGCGATCGACAGGGAAGGAATAACGAGTGAACGAAATTCGCATCTTGTCGGCGACCGGCATGCTGGGATCCGGGTTCCGTGAGGACACGTTGCAGCGTGCCATGGCGCTGCGCCCGGATTTCATCGGTGTCGATTCGGGCTCGACTGACCCCGGCCCGTATTATCTGGGTTCGGGGGAGACGCATTTCTCGGACTCCGCCTACAAGCGCGATCTGCGGCTGATGTTGATCGCCGCGCGCGCGGCGAAAATTCCCGCGATCGTCGGCTCCGCGTGCACCGGCGGCAACGACCCGCAACTCGAGCGGCTGGTGAAGATCGCGCGCGACATCGCGCGGGAAGAGAAGCTCAATTTCAAGCTGGCGGCGATCCATAGCGAGCAGAACAAGGATTACCTCAAGCAGAAGCTGCGCGAAGGCAAAATCAAACCGCTCGCGAATGCGCCCAGGCTCGACGCGGCGGTGATCGACCGCAGCGCGCACATCGTCGGCATGTGCGGCGTCGAGCCGTTCATCGAGGCGCTCGCCAGCGGCGCGGAAGTGATCATTGCCGGCCGCTCGAGCGACACCTCGATTTTTGCGGCGATGCCGGTGATGAAGGGCTTCAATCCGGCCACGGTGTGGCACGCCGCGAAAATTCTGGAATGCGGCGCGGCCTGCGTGGTGTTCCGCAAATACCCCGATTGCATGTTCGCGACGCTCACCGACGACAGCTTCACAGTCGAGCCGCCGAACCCGGAATACCGCTGCGACCCGGCCAGCATCGCGTCGCACAACCTGTACGAAAACTCCACGCCCTACGAGCTGGTCGAGCCCTCCGGCGTGCTCAACACGTTCGCCGCGAAATACGATGCGATTTCCGACCGCGCGGTCAAGGTATCCGGCAGCACGTTCAAGCCCTCGGAGCACTATACGATCAAGCTCGAGGGCGCGGAGCTGGCCGGCTATCAGAGCCTGATCGTCGGCAGCGTGCGTGACCCCATCATCCTGCGCCAACTCGATTCGTGGCTCGCGGGGCTCGTCAAGGCAGCGCAAGACCGCATCGCCGCGGTATTCGGCGCGGGCATCGCGAACAAGTATCAGTTCGAGGTGCGCGTATTCGGCAAGAACGCCGCGATGGGGCGGCTCGAAAGCGCAACCGGCATCGGGCACGAGGTCGGCCTGCTGTTCCAGGTCACCGCGGAAACGCAGGAGCTGGCGACGGCGCTGATGAAATCGGTGGGGCATATCGCGGTGCATTATCCGGTGCCGGAGTGGACCGGGCTCATTACCTCGATTGCGTATCCTTATTCGCCGGCGGAGATCCAGCGCGGCGCAAGTTACCGTTTCAACATGAACCACGTCGTCGAGCCCGCGTCCCCGCTCGAGATGTTCGCTATCGACTATCAAAAAGTGTGAGGAGACAATGCCCAAACTGTGGCAAGTCACGAAACTGATACGCAGCAAGAACGCCGGGCCCTTCGAGCTCACGTTCGACGTGATCTTCAAGGACCGCGGGACGTACGAGAAGGCGCGCGATGCGAAAATCATCAACGCGCAGTGGTTCGCGCAAACCTACCAGCTCAAGCCGGAGGTGGTGACGATCATCAATTACGACGCGGCGAGCGCGATCAAGATCACGATCCCGCGACCGGCGATATCGGGAGACATCGATGACACGGACGTGTTCGGCGGCCAGCAGTACGGGCCGCTGGTTGACCTTGAAGTGCCGTAAGTGCCGCGAACTGGCGTGATTTAAAAACCCGCGACACATTTTTACTGCGGCATTGACATGCCGAGGTCGCTTTGCTACCGTGAAAACTGCTTGGTTCACGGGTTCCGCACAGTGGATCGCGACCGTCGAGCCTGCCGGCTGCCGGCGCCGCAGACACAACAGGGAGAGGGCGATGACGTTTCGGCAACTGACGCGCCGTGATTTCCTCAAATCCGCTTCGGTCGCCAAGCTGGGCGCCGTCGGACCGAACATCCTTCTCCGCACCGCACACGCCCAGACCGCGTGGAAGCCGGAGCGCCTGCTTCAAGGATCCCGAGTCCGGCAAGACGCTCGTCTTCCTCACCAATCAGATGACCTTGCCGGCGGTGACCATCTGCGCGCTCTACAAGAACCGCTGGCAGGTGGAGCTGTTCTTCAAATGGATCAAACAGCATCTTTGGATCAAGCGTTTCTTCGGTACGTCGGAGAATGCGGTCAAGTCGCAAATCTGGATCGCCGTCTCGGTCTATGTCCTCGTCGCCATCGTCAAGAAGCGTCTCAATCTGGACGCCTCGCTCTACACTTCGCTACAGATTCTGTCGGTCACCCTTTTCGAGAAGATGCCCTTGCAGCATGCTTTTCCGGGCAGCGACTCCAGCTCCAACAGCACCATTCTCAACCACCAACTGAATCTATTCGCGTTTTAACCGGACAGTAGTGAACAGACCTTAAAGAAAGAAGGATTTTGCTATGGAAAATAATAGGCGGACCTTTTTGAAGTATACGGGGGCCACTGTTTTGGCTCCGACGTTACCACAGATTTTGCGCCCTAACACGGCCTTGGCTCAGGAGGACTGGAAGCCAACACATTCAATTCGAATGTTTATTCAGTTTGCTGCGGGAGGGGGGACAGATGTAAACCTGAGGACATTAGCTAAAGGGATGGGGGAAGCACTGGGACAGTCGGTTAACTGTATTAATATGACCGGTGCATTAGGTTCAATTGCAGCTACTCACGTATATAACCAACCATCAGATGGATACACTTTGTTGGGAGCTGCAGACTTCAGCCGCTATTTTAGAATCTCGGATGTTAACAAAACCATTGCCTGGAAAGATTGGCAGTATTTTCAGTTTGCAGTTTCTTTGGCCTCCTGGTCTGTTCTTCCTAGTTCGCCGATTAAGAGTTTTGAAGATCTTATCAAAATGGCAAAGGCAAAGCCGGATACGATCAAAGTGTCCACAGATGGAAAGGGGGGATTATGGGCTGAGGCAATGGCGATTGTGGCAGATGCTGCTGGTTTCACTTTTAAGAATATTCCTTATGATGGAGGAGCACCAGCGACTTTGGCATGTTTGCAGGGAGAGGTTGAGGTCGCGGGAAGCGGGGTTCATGAGCAGGTCGAGTTTATAAGGGCCGGGAAATTAAGAAACTTGGCTACGTTTTCGAATGTGGACATTGAAATTCCCGGAGTGGGCGTACTTAAGTCGATTACCGGAATCGTACCTGCCACCAAACCATTCGCTCCCTTCGGAGGAATGTACAACGTGGCACTCAAACGGGACACCCCGAAGCCCATTTTAATGGCATACAAGAAAGCTATCGTGCAGGGTATTGAGACCTCCGATTTTCAAGAGATGCTTGAGAAAAGGTATATGAAAAAACAGTTTGTCTCCAGTGCAGAAGCCGACAAAAAGGCCGCACGTTTGGAATGTGGCAGTGCGTGGTTGTATCAAAAATTGGGAATTGCTAAGAATAGTCCAGAATCGCTTGGTCTGCCCAAGCCCGAGGATTTTGATAAATGGTGGCCGCCTAAAGACTACAAGCCGTCGATGGTAGACTGAAGGAGAAAACTAGCGGTGGCTTCGCTGGTTTAGACAGAAAAAGTGCCTTCGTTAAGTGTTGAACTGCGATGCGTGAGTTTTCCACGGCGGCACGCGTGCGGCGCTTTATGGGTACGCGCGCCACGGTGGGAAACTCGGCTCTGGTTGGCATAATGCTCGGGTCTTCGGCGAGGGCGAGTCGGGTTGAGGCGAGATCGCAGAAACCCGGCACCAGGCGCCTGCGATACCCGTTTCGGGAGATATATACATCTCGTCCGGCGTCCGATAGTCGAGGCTCTGGTGCGGCCGGTGCGCGTTGTAGAAACTGAAATAGCTCGCCAGCGCGGCCTTCACCTCCCGCGGTGTCTCGTAGGCGTGGAGGAAGATGTCCTCGTACTTCACGCTCCTCCACAGCCGCTCAGTGAACACATTGTCGACCCAACGCCCCTTCCTGCGTGACTGTTTCATGGTTTCTGCTCCCTTGTTTTGGCATCGCTGCCGTTACGACAGAGCAGTTCGTCCACTTATGCCGGGCCGATTCCGTGTCTAAAAAAGCGCGACCACTTCTACATATGGACTCAACTCAGCAAATTGAGCAATTAGAAGAGAAGAAAATCGAACCAGAAAGAGTTGAAGGGCGTGGTGATCTATTGTTGGCGACAATTATCATTGTCCTGGCAATAGGAGTGATTATAGCGTCACTGAGGATGCCGAGGCCAGGAGGTTGGGCTTCGTCTCCTGGTATTTTTCCTTTGTTTGCTTCGATTATCTTGCTCGGACTGGGTATAGGCCTGTTCTTTTCGACAATTAACACCAAGAAACTTAGGCTTTCAATATCATTCTCATTGAAGAAAATCGATGGAGAGAGTCGAACCTTCGCCAAAAGAACTGTAGTGGCCGTAATGGGCATATTGATCTACATCTGCGTCTTAATCCCAACGGTCCATTTTACCATTGCGACATTCGTCTACCTTGCAGGAACGCTTTGGTATTTTTGGGGAGGAAAAGGTTATAAGATTTTTATTATTTCGATATCGGCTACACTTTTTCTGTCCGAAGTGTTTGAACGTATTTTCCAGATAATTTTGCCCTAACGGGAAGGGTGAAATGGATTTCATTCCAGCATTTTCGAGTTTCGGACACGAGTTTTATGCAGCTCTTTCTCCCTCTTTTCTTTTAGTGTGTTCGTCGGGAATTATTCTGGGCATTATCTGGGGAGCCATGCCTGCACTTTCCACGACCATGGCAATGGCGCTAATGATCGGTTTTTCGGCTACCATGAATCTTCACACATCAGTGATGTTCTTATTGGGTGTCTACACGGGGAGCGTATTTGGAGGAGTAATCTCGGCCATTTTTATCAATATTCCCGGGACCCCCTCTGCGGTTTGTACAATGATAGAAGGTTTCCCTTTAGCCAAAAAGGGAGAAGGAGGTACTGCCCTTAGTGTCGCCATCTTTAGCGCTGCGTTTGGCAACATGGTAGGTATTCTCCTTTTAGTCTTGTTTTTCCCTATCATCATTGCTATTGCACTAAAGTTCGGGGCATGGGAGATTTTTCTTATCGCCTTCTGTGGCATTGGACTCAGCGGACTTGTCACTTCCGAGAAGGAACATCCCCTCAAGGGATGGATCTCAGGTTGGATAGGGGTTCTCATCTCCTTGATAGGCTTGGATAGCATCAATGCATATCCGAGATTCACTTTTGAGATAACCAGTCTATATAATGGAGTTGAGTTTATTCCCCTCCTGATCGGGCTTTTCGGATTGACTGAAGTCGTCAAAGTGCTTCCACAAGCATCCCCGTACGCGATTCCTGTTACTTTAGGCCGGATCATGCCTCCATGGAGGAAAGTTTTTGGCATTTTGCGAAAACACTACAAGACAGCTATTCACGCTAGTTGGATAGGTGCCTGGATTGGATTCTTGCCAGCTTTGGGGTCAGATGTTGCAGCCTACTCTAGCTATGTCTTTGCAAAAAGAAGGGCTTCGAAAGAAGAAGCCCCTAAATACGGGAAGGGATCATACGAAGGGATTATTGCCGCCGGGGTAGCCGAAAATGCCTGCATTGGAGGAGATCTGCTTCCCACGTTAACGTTAGGAATTCCAGGAAGTGCCCCTGCAGCCGCCTATCTGGGGGCATTGAACCTGCACAATGTTGTCGTAGGTCCCATGATCAACTTTACTTCTCCTGGTTTAGTTTATTTTCATTACGCTGCACTCCTTATAGCCAATATTCTTTTCATAGTCATAGCTTTCTCGATTTGCAAACCCACGATCAGACTGCTTTCGGTCCCACGGCAAATTCTTATGCCGCTCATCGTCCCTATCTGTGTTATAGGAGCTTTTGCCTCGACGCTTAGCATGTCGGATGTCTATGCGATGTTAATTTTCGGGCTTATAGGTTATCTGCTGGATAAGAACGGGACGTCGCTCGTTCCGATGTGCATTGGATTTATTCTGGGGCCGATGGCCGATCTGAACTTCAGGAGGGCGGTGGAAATCTTCAGTGGACAACCTATCTGGGATATTTTTTCCAGACCACTTGGCGATTTGCTCATCTTACTTGTCCTCTATACTTACTACATTGGAATTTTTAAGAGAAAAAAAACCATTCCGATTTTGGGGGAATAGAAGGAAATTTGGCTCTTATCTCCTT
>JAHFRL010000040.1:21328-33969 GCA_023266235.1 Betaproteobacteria bacterium | reverse complement strand
TTCGCCATCGTCGATTTCCCGAGCGAGCGCGGATCGCGCGGCCGCCAGCGGCCGGAATCGACCTGCGCGAGAAACTCGGCGGTGATGCGGTTGAACAAATCCGGCTCTTCGAGGTTGACCGCATGGCCGGTCGCCGCCACGACGGTGAGCCATGCCGACGGACACACGCGTTTGATGAAAATGCCGGGTTCGAGGCAGTTATCGTCCTCGTCGCCGCTCACCATGTGCAGCGGCACCTTGAGTTTCGAGAGCCCGCGTTCGAGGCTGTAGATCGTCGGACGTTTTCCCTGCACGCTCTTCAGCGTATTGGCGGAGCCCAGCGCCGAACGCTTCGCGAACTCGGCGCAGAAATGCGCGAAGCCACGCGGGTCCTTGTTCTGGAACTGCACGCGGGCAGGGCCGACCTGGTACGGCTTGATCGCTTCTTTGGTGCCGAGTTCCGCGAAACGCCGCACCATGACCGTGTTGTCTTTCAGAAACTGGCTGCGCTTGTCCGCATCGGAGCCGAAACCGACGCCGATCGCGGTCAGCGACAGCGCCATGCGCGCGTAGCGCAGGCCGAAATGCACCGTCGCATACCCGCCCATCGAGCAGCCGATGATGTGCGCCTTCCTTATTTTCAGATGGCGCATGACGTTAGCGATGTCGTCGGTCGCGATCGCCTGCGAGTATTTCGACGCCGACCTGGGCACATCCGACGGGGGGTAACCGCGCGCGTTGTACGCGATGCAGCGGTAGCGCCGGCAGAAATAGCGCAACTGCGCTTCCCAGCTGTAGAGATCGTCGGCGAATTCGTGCACGAACACGAGCGGGGTGCCGCGCCCGGCCTCCTCGTAATACAGCTTGACTCCGTTTGAATCGGCATATGGCATTAGGCTCTCCCAGAAACGGTTGGTGGGGATTAGTCTTCCGTCAATCGATGCGGATGTTGGCTGCCGTGACGATCTTCTGCCACTTGTCGATCTCGCGCTTTATGAATGCGGCGGTCTGCTCGGGCGTGAGCACGAGAGGTTCCATTGCCAGGCCGGCAAGGCGCTCGACGTACTCCGGCCGCGCGAGCACTTTGTTGTGCGTGGCTGCGATACGGGTCCGCACCGCAGCGGGGGTTTTCACCGGCACGGCGATGCCCCACCACGTGCTCGATACGATGCCCGGCATGCCGAGCTCGGCAAACGTCGGCGTGTCCGGGAGCGGCGGCAGGCGGCGCGTGTGCGCCGCCGCGAGAGCCCGCAGCTTCCCGCTCTTCACGTGCGCGAGCACGGCCGACAGGTCGTTTACCAGCATGTCCACTTCGCCCGCCAGCAGTCCGATCGTTGCCGGTCCGCCGCCTTTGTACGGAACGTGCACGATGTCGATTCCGGCGTAATACTTGAAGAGTTCGCCTGCCATGTGGACGATCGTGCCGGTGCCGGCGGAAGCGAACGTGTACTTGCCGGGCTGCTGCTTTGCCAGCGCGATGAGTTCCTTCACACTCTTGGCCGGCAGGTTTTCGCGCACGGCCAACACATGCGGCGCGTTGGCGACAAGGCCGATGAGCGAGAAGTCGCGGAAGACGTCGTAAGGAAGCTTTTTCATTAGCAAGGAATTCACGGCGAAGGTGCTCGTCGAGCCGAAGAGCAGCGTATAGCCGTCCGGATTGGAATGCGCGGCGGTTTCCGTGCCGATGATGCCGGAGGCGCCGCCCCGGTTATCGGTCACGACCTGCACGCCCCAGAGGTCCGTAAGGTGCTGTGAAAACAGCCGCCCCACAAAATCCGCCGGGCCGCCCGCGGGGAACGGGATTATCATCCGCACCGGATGTGCCGGAAATTGCTCGCCTGCGGCGATGTGCGTCGCTGAAGTGAGCCCGGCAAAGCAGCACCAGGAGAACAGTTTCTTTGGGTTCATATGTTGGCCGCTCCTTTAGCGTGTAGTCAGCGCGCCGCGCGCACGAATTCAGCGGTGGCGGAAGGCACGGTGGTGCGCGCGAGCGCCGCGGCATCGTTGATGTTGTCGAACGACCACAGGAGCTCGATCACGTCGTAGGCGTTGCAAGTCGACGTGCCCCACGCGGCGAGCGCGCGGAACTTCGTTTCGATGTCGGCATCGGTCATCGGACGTTGCAGGCTGCCGGTCGCGTACGGCACGTACGCTTCGTGTTTCGTCCCGTTCTTCAGTGTCACGTCGACGCCGGCCGCTTCCTTGCCCACGGCCGCATCTTCGCGTGCCGTGACGCGCGCACGCAACGCGACGACCGCTGGATTGTGCACGCAGGCATCGGTGAATTCCTCGACGCCCACCGCGCCGCGGATGAACGCCGCAGCCGCGCAGTGCTGAACCGAGAGCTTCGCTTCGAGGCCGGTTGCGGGCGTGGCATTGCCCGTGAGCTTCAGCACGAGCGGATGCACGCGCGTTTCAATGCGCTCGATCGAGTCGGGCGCAATCGCGTGCTCGCCGCGCAGTTGCAGGCAGGCATCGATCACCGGATGCACGACGATGCCGCACGGGTAGGGCTTATAGGCGTTCTGCGCGAGTTCCCAGCTCGCGCCGAGACCACCGGTGATCGCGTCCAGGTCGCAACTCGGCGACAGCACGTGCGCAAAGCCGCGCGGCGCCTCGATCCCGCGCTCGGAGCTCGTGAAATTTTTCGCCGCGAGCAGTGCCGCGAGCAAGCCATTGCGCGCCGCATGTCCCATGTTGTAGGGCTTGCTCATGCTGCCGAGCATTTCGGACAGTCCCGAAGATTGCGTCGCCGCAATGCCGAGCGCCCATGTCATCTGCCGTTCGTCGAGCTTCAGCAGCTTGCCGCACGCAGCAGCGGCGCCGAACACGCCGCACGTCGCGGTGATGTGCCAGCCGGCGTTGTAATGCTCGGGCGAGACGGCGATGCCGATGCGGCATTCGGTTTCGACGCCGAGGATGAACGCATGCAGCAGCTGCGCGCCCGTCGCGGGCGTGTGCTCGGCGAGCGCAACGAGCGCGGAAGCAACCGGCACCGTCGGATGAATTACGGTGCGCAGGTGTGTATCGTCGAAATCGAGGACGTTGGAGCTGATTGCGTTGATGAGCGCCGCGTTCAGGATGTCGAGCCGCTCGCGCCGGCCGAGCAAAGCCGCCTGCGGTGGCCCCGCGAATTCGCGCAGCGCGGCGAGCGCCGTCTCCACGGTTACGTCATGGCAGCCGCCGAGCGCGCAGCCGAGCCAGTTAAGCAGCGCGCGCTTCGCTTCGTGGCGGATTTCTTTTGGAATCCCGTTCCAGCGCGATTCAACGATGAAACGCGCGAGCTGCCTTGTCACCCCGTTCATTTATTCGACCTTGAGCCCCGCGTCCTTCACGACTTTCGCCCATTTCGGAATCTCGGCTTTGATGAAAGAGGCGAAGTGTTGCGGCGTATCGCCGACGCCGTCAGCGCCCATCGTCGCGAGCCGCTCTTTGACGTCCGGCAGCGCAAGCGCCTTGACGACTTCGGCGTGCAGCTTATTGACGATTACCGGCGGCGTGCCGGCCGGCACGAACAGGCCGTTCCAGCCGACGATCTGATAGCCCTTGAGCCCCGCTTCATCGAGCGTCGGCAGCTCGGGCAGCAGCGGCGAGCGCTTGAGATCGGTGACCGCGAGCGCGCGCAGCTTGCCGGCCCTGGCGAACGGCAGCGTGCCCGGAATGTTCTCGCACATGAACTGGATCTGGCCGCCGATCAGATCGGCGAGCGCCGGCGCGCCGCCTTTGTACGGGATGTGCGTGACCTGGATGCCGGCCATCGTTTTCAGCATCTCGCCGGCGAGGTGCGGCGTCGTGCCCGGTCCGCCGGAGCCGAAGTTGAGCTTGCCGGGGTTAGCTTTGGCGTAGGCGATGAATTCCGGCACCGACTTCGCCGGCAGCGACGGGTGCACCACCAGCATCAGCGGCGCCGACGCGACCAGCGTCACCGGAGTGAAATCCCTGACGGTGTCGTACGGCAGCCTGCTGAACAGGCTCGGGTTGACGGTGAAAGTCAGGCTCATCATCAGCACGGTGTAGCCGTCGGGCTGCGCCTTGGCGACGATGTCGGTGCCGATGATGCCGGAGGCACCTGGGCGGTTATCGACCACGACCTGTTGACCGAGGCTGTCGGAGAGCTTCTGCGCGATGAGTCGCGCCATGATGTCGTTGGAACCGGCGCCGGCGGCGAACGGCACCACCATGCGCACCGCTTTGTGCGGATACGATTGGGCCAGCGCCGCAGTCGAAGCAAGCAGCGCGGCGAGTAACGGCCAGCAGGCACGCATCACGGCAGTCATATGTCACCTCTCAGGAAAAGTGCGGCATGCCTGATTGGCCGCGCAGGAATGATTGCAAGCATAAAGAAACCCGCTGGGCACGACAAGCCGCCTGCACGGCTGGTCAACGCGCGGTCTCCGCCTGGTGCACGATGCGGATGCCGATGAGCACGGTGATGCCGCCGACGAGCTGCAGCGCGCTGACCGCTTCGCCGAGCAGGATCCACGCGAATACGGCGGCCATCACCGGCTGCAACAAAAGCCCGACCGAGGAGAACGTCGCCGGCAGGTGCGCCATCGCATACGCGATCAGGCTCTGTCCGGCCACCTGCGAAATAAGCGCCAGGCCAATGAGCTTGATCCAGCCGATGTCGGTCACCGGCAGCATCCGTTCGCCCGACAGCAGTGCGATCGGCAACAGGACAATTGTCGTAAACAATCCACTCCACGCCATGATGGTCGAAGTCGCAACGCGTGCGCGCAGCCGCGTTACAGTGAGTTGATAGCCGGCGTAGAACATCGCGGTCACCACGCCGAGCGCGTCGCCGATCAGCTCTTTGCCGCTCAGCGTGAAATCGCCTCCAATCAGCACCACCATGCCGGTAAGCGCCGTCGCGAGCCCCGCCAGGAACTTCGCGCTCAGCCGCTGGCGGAACAGCAGCCACGCTGCGAGCGTGACGAAAATCGGCGCGAGGTTCGCCAGCAGCGTCGAGTTCGCGACCGAGGTCAGCACGATCGACCAGTGCCACACGGCGAGATCGCCGGCGAAAAACAGACCGACCGCGATCAGCAGCCACCGGTCGTTGGCAAAGCTGGTGCCATGACGTTCGCGCTGCTCAATGACCGACCACGCCCACAGGAAGGGCAACGCGAGGAACACGCGCCAGAACGCAGTCGCGACCGGCCCGGTTTCGCTCACCTTGACGAACAGCGCCGAGGTCGCGATTGCAACCGCGCCGAGCAGCAGCGCGCCCACCGCGAGCAGGTTTTGCGGCTGCGGGACCCGCGAGGCCGGTGGCGGTTGGTCCAGACTAGCCAACGCTCACTTGCCCTGGAACTTCGGTTTGCGCTTCTCGATGAAAGCGGCCATGCCTTCTTTCTGGTCCTGCGACGCGAACAGCACCTGGATCGCCTTGGTTTCGAGCCGCAGCGCCGCGTCGAGCGAGGCGTCCTGCCCGGCGAGCAAGACTTCCTTGATCTGCTGCACCGCAAGGGGCGCCAGCGCGGCGATCTGCTGCGCCATCCCGACTGCGCGCTTTTCGACCTCGGCGTCCGGCACCAGCTCGCTGACGAGTCCCATGTCGAACGCCTCCCTGGCGCTGAACAACTCGCCGGTCAGGCAGATTTTCATCGCCTTGTATTTGCCGACCGCTCGGGTCAGGCGCTGCGTGCCGCCGCCGCCCGGAATGATGCCGATCTTGACTTCGGGCTGGCCGAAGCGCGCCGACTCGCCGGCGATGATGATGTCGCACGTCATGGCGAGCTCGCAGCCGCCGCCCAGTGCAAAGCCGTTGATGGCGGCGATCACCGGTTTCGGGCAGGCGGCGATCATGCGCCACAACTTGTGCGTGCCGCGCTGGATCATTTCGATCGGGCCGGCGCCCGCCATTTCCTTGATGTCGGCGCCGGCGGCGAACGATTTGTCGTTGCCGGTGAGCACGATGCAGCGCGTCGCGGCGTCGTCGGCGAGCTCGGTCAGGTGCTGCGCGAGCAGCTTGCGCACTTCCATGTTGAGCGCGTTGCGCGCGTCGGGGCGGTTGATGCGGATCAACGCGACGCCTTCGGCGGGACGTTCGAGCAAGACTACCGGTGCTGTCATGGTCAGGTTCCTTCAGTTGAAGCGTTAGGCGGGAGGCGGGAAGCGGGAAGCAGAACAACGCGCTCTCGACCAATGTTCGTTCCTCAATCCTCAATCCTCAAATTCACCTGGCAAGGCCGAGCTCGGCCAGCACCGCCTTCATGCTGACGTAATCCTGCTTGAGGTCGGTCTTGAACTGCTCGCTCAGCGCAAAATCGTTCGACCAGTAATTACGCTCGAGATCGGCCTTCCATTCCGGCGTGGCGGCCACCTGCGCCAGGATTTTTTCCCAGAACGCGATTTGCGCCGGTGTCATGCCTGGCGGCCCCATGACGCTGCGCCAGCCGCCGAACACGACGTTGATGCCCTGCTCTTTCCACGTCGGCACCGCGGCGAACGGGCCGGGCAGGCGCTGGTTCGCGGCGACGCCGACGACGCGCAGCTTGCCCGCCGCCACGTGCTCGGCGACATTGCCGGCGGCGGTGGTCACCAACTCGATGTGTCCGCCCAGGAGCGCGGTAACCGCCTCGGCCGAGCCTTTGAATGCGATCACTTTGAGGCTGCGCACGGCCGCACCGGTTGCCTTCGCGAGCAGCCCGGCCGCGATATGGTTATGGCTGCCGAGCGCGGTAGCGAATCCGATGCTGACAGACCGGGGGTCTTTTTTCAGCCGCTCGGCGAGCTCGCGGCCGTTCCTGAACGGCGCGTCGGCCTTCACCGCGAACACGACGTAATCGTTGAACAGCGAGGCGATCGGCGTGAAATCGGTGTAGTTGAGCGGGCTCGCGCCGATGATGTGGTTGGTGAGGATGGTCGGCGTGCCGATCATCACGTAGTGACCGTCGCCCGCATGCAGGTTCAGGTAGTTCATGGTCATGGCATTGCCGCCGCCGGGCTTGTTCACCACCGTCAGCGTCGCGCCCAGCAGCCGTTTTTCCTGGACGATGCGCTCGACCGTGCGCGCGGTTTTGTCGTTGCTGCCGCCGGGCGCGGACGGCACCACGATCTCGACGTTTTTCTCCGGCTTCCATTGCGGCTGCGCTTGGCTGCCGGCCGCAAGCAGCGACAACGCGAGACCGAGGAACAGCCGGTGGCGGCGCATGGGCGCTAGTCCCGCGTCAACGCCGGCCACAACCGGTCAGCGCCGTGCATGGCGATGGTGCGCCCGAGCTCCATCGCCCAGGCGGCCTCGTTGCCGAACTCTTCGCGCCACGCCCACAGCCGCAGCGTCGAGTGGTGCAGCGCGTATTCATCGGTGACGCCGATCGCGCCATGCACCTGGTGCGAGATCAGTGCACCTTCCTGCGCCGCTTGCGCGGTGCGTATCTTGGCGCTGGCGACCGCCAGCAGCGCATCCTCGCCGCGCTCGAGCGCGCCGGCGGCCGACAGCGCAGCAGCGACCGCCGCCGCGACTTCGCCGGCGAAGCGCGCGAGCTCCTGCTGGATCGCCTGGAACTGGCCGATCTTGCGGCCGAACTGCACGCGCTCGGTGGCATAGCGCACCGCGAGCTCGAGCGCGCGTTCCAAAGCGCCGGCCATCAGCAGTGAGCGCGCCAGCGCGCCGCGCAGCCTGAGCGCGGCGTGACTCACCGCGGCCGCCGCCGGCGCGGCGAAGCTCCCCGCGACGACCACATTGTCGAGCACGACGTCGTCGCGCGGCTCGTCGGCGAGGTTGCGCCCCGGGGTAATTTTGCATTGCAGCGGATCGACGCACGCCACCATGTCGCCAGCGGGGCCGGCGGCGAGCACGACCACGCGCTGCGCGATGCGCGCCCAGGGCACGCGCCGCATGCCGCCGGATAAACGCCATTGCGCGCCGTGCTTGTGGGCGGTCACCGTTTCGCCATGGAGCGGGCCGAACGCCAGCGGGCCGCTCGCAATCCGCAGGCCGCTGCGCGCGAGCATCCAGCCGGCAATCGCGGTTTCGGCGAGCGGAATGGGCGCGGCAAAACGGCCGGCGACGCGCAGCACCGCTGCGAGGTCCGACAGCGATCCGCCGGCGCCGCCGGCTTCCTCCGCGATCGACACCAGCGGCAGCTGCGCCGCCTCGGCGATCGTCCACAACGCGGGCGACCAGCCGTCGCGCTTCGCGGCGTCGAGCAGCTTCGCATCGACGTGATCGGCGAACAGCCGCGTCGCCGACTCGACCAGCATCGCGCGGATGTCGCTCATATCAGTTACCCGATCGTTCATTTCAGCGGACCCAGGAGTTTTCTCGCAATGAGACCGCGCAGCACCTGCGTCGTGCCGCCGCGTATCGTCGCGACCGGTGAGCAGACGATGGTTTCCGCGAGATAGCGCTCGAAGGTGTCCGCCGCCTCGGGCGTCGGCTCGACTGCCGCGAGCAGACGCGCGGCATCGATGATCTCGCGCTCGTAGAACGTGCCCATGTCTTTGACCAGCGCCGCTTCGGTCGCGAGGTCGACCGTCGTTTTGGCCACACCGTCAGCGCTGTCGGGCCCGGGGTCGAGTGTCATCGCGATCGCGAGCGACATGCGGCGCAACGACCACAGCCGGGCCGTGAGCTTGCCGACCATGTCCGCCGCGCGCGCATCGGGCGTGCCGCCCAGCCGGCGCACGAGTTCGGTGAGCAGCGGAAACGTCGTCATGTAGCGCTCGGGGCCGCTGCGTTCGAGCGCGAGTTCCGAGGTCACCTGTTGCCAGCCCCGGCCGATCTCGCCGACTACCATGTCGTCAGGCACGAACACGTTGTCGAGAAACACTTCGTTGAAATGGTGATGACCGTTCATGAAGCGGATCGGGCGGATCGTAACCCCCGGCGCGTTGAGCTCGACGATCAGTTGCGACAGGCCCGCATGCCGGTTGCCGGCGTCGGGGGAAGTGCGGCACAACACGAAGAATGCGTGCGCCTTGTGCGCCCAGCTCGTCCATACTTTCTGGCCGGTCACGCGCCAGCCATCGGGCACGCGCTCGGCACGCGTTTTCACCGACGCGAGGTCGGAGCCTGCATTCGGCTCGCTCATGCCGAGCGCGAAATAGCACTCGCCGCGCGCAATCGCCGGCAGGAAGCGCTGCTTCTGCGGCTCGCTGCCGTAGCGCAGCAGGCTGGGCCCGGTCTGACGGTCGCCGAACCAGTGCGCCGCGCACGGCGCCGCGACCGCGAGCATTTCCTCGGTCACCACGAAGCGCTCGAGATACGAGCGCGCCTGGCCGTCGTAGCGCCTGGGCCAGGTCATGCCGATCCAGCCGCGCGCCGCCACCTTGCGCGTGAACCCGGCATTGAATTCGGTATGCCCGAGGTGCGGCCTGAACGCCTGCGCCGCGATTTCCGCGCGCAGGAATTCGCGCACTTCCTGCTGCAGCTTGCGCGCGGCAGCGGGCAGCTCGAGCGTTGAAAAATCAACCTGCTGGAACACGGGGAAGGTTTCCTGGATCAGGACTGCGGTTTTTTGGTAACTCTAGGCCTGCGGCATAGGCGCGTCAATTTTTCAGAACAACCAATGCATCGGCCGCAACCACGCCATCCGCATTGACGAACAACGGATTGACGTCGATCTCGGCGATGCGATCGGCGTGATCGGCGGCGAGCAGCGATACACGCGACAACGCATCGGCGAGCGCA
Source organism: Betaproteobacteria bacterium (assembly GCA_023266235.1). GTDB lineage: Bacteria > Pseudomonadota > Gammaproteobacteria > Burkholderiales > SG8-41 > PALSA-1004. Next base: position 24,353 of record JAHFRL010000040.1, on the reverse strand, counting down.
TCGACCGCCAGCGGCGCACTGCCGCGATAGCCGGTCAGCAGCGCGCTCGCCTTGATCTCGGCGATCATTTCGCGCGCAGTTGCGGCGTCGAACGGGGCGAAGCGGTAAGTCACATCCTTGAGCAGCTCGGTGAATACGCCGCCCATGCCGAACATCACGACCGGGCCGAAGTATGGGTCATTGACGACGCCGATGATGACTTCAGTGCCGGCCGCCATTTCAGCGAGCAGCACGCCGTTGATGCGCGCCTCGGGCATATGGCGTCTGGCGTTGGCGACAACCTCCGCTGCAGCAGCCTTGAGTTCGTCCAGGCCCTGCACGTTAAGACGCACCGCGCGCGCTTCGGTCTTGTGCGCGATATCAGGCGAGTCGATCTTGACCACGAGCGGAAATTCGAGCGGCGCAGCGTCGAGCGCAGCGATGGCTCGCGGCGCGAGCACCAACTCGCGCGCGACCGGAATGCCATAGGCGGCAAGGCAGCCCTTCGATGCGTGCTCGCTCAGCCGTGCGGCACCCGGCGGCAGCGTCAGTCCCTGGTGCGCGATCAGTCGTTGCGAACCGCGCGCCTGCGTAGCGCGGAAACGGCGCTGCTTCTCGGCGTATTGGCTGAGCGCGCCGGCGGCGACCGCGGTGCGCGTCGGCGTCAGTATCCACGGGATGCCGTTCTTTGCGAATACTTGCAACGCCGGGGCCGCCGAATCCGGCACGCGGCCGAGCGACACCAGCAGCGGCTTGCCGGCGCGTGCTGCGATTTCGCACAGGCCGCTCGCCCACGCTGCGCCAGAGGCCCCCTGTACCGTGCCGTAGCGCACGATCAACTGGTCGATGTTGGGGTCGTTCAACGCGAACTCGACGATCCGGTTGAAGTCCTCGTTCCTGCCGCTGATCTGCGCGGTGAGGTCGATCGGGTTCGCCAGCGAGCAATGCTTCGGCGCGTATTGCTCGATGGCCTTGATAGTATCGTCGGCAAGCCGCGGCAGCCTGAGGCCGCGGCGGTCGCACTCGTCGGCCATCAGCACCGCCGAGCCGCCGGAAGTGGTGATGATCGCGATATTGGGGCCGCGCGGCAGCCGCTTGCCGAGAAACGCGCGCGTGATATCGACGAGGTCATGCACGTCGCTGATTTCGATGAAGCCGCCCTCGCGGAACGCGGTGCGGTAAAGCTCGTAACCGGCGGTCATGCTCGCGGTATGCGATTCGGCGGCGGCGCGGCCGGCCGCGCTGTTGCCGGCTTTCCAGGTCAAAATCGGCTTGCCGAGTGCAAGCGCGCGCGCGCCGATCTCGCGCAGCCGGCGGCCGTCATTGACGCCTTCGAGGTAAAGCACCACAACCTCGACTTCGTCACGTTCGAGGAAGTCGGCGGCAAGATCGAGCGTGGTGACGTCGACTTCGTTGCCGGCCGACACGATGTAATTGAAGCCCATGCCCTCAAAGTCGGCGAGCGCAACGACGCTGTAGGCGAAACCGCCGGACTGCGATACGAACGCAACCGGGCCGTGCTTGAGGTTGGGGTTGCGGAAGCCGACGCCGAAGCCGCAATAGACGCGGTCGACGAGATTCATGGTGCCGATGCAGTTCGGCCCGATCACGCGCACGCCGCTCGCCGCGATCGCGTCCTTTAGCTTCGCTTCGAGCGCGGCGCCCCCGGCGCCGACTTCACGAAAACCGGCGCTGAACACGATCGCGAACGGTATGCCCGCCACGCCGCATTGCATGATGACCTCGGGTACCAGCGGCCCGGCGACCGCGATCAACGCCAGATCACATGGCTTGGGCACTGCTGCGACATCGGGATAGCAGGCGAGCGCGCCGATTTCTTGGTACTTGGGATTGACCGGATAAATGCCGCCGCCGAAGCCGCTCGCGACGAGGATCGGGATCGGCTGGCCGCCGATGCGCTTCGCGTCAGGCGAGGCGCCGACGACCGCGATGGCGCGCGGATTGAAGAGCCGCGCGAAGCCGCGTTGCGGCGTTGGCGCGCCGCCGCTCATTCGGCCTTGAGGCTGGCGGCCTTCACCACCCTCGCGTATTTGTTGATTTCCTCGCGGATGAAGGCGCCGAACTGCTCGGTGGTGCCGCCGATCGGATCGATGCCTTCGTTGATGAAGCGCTCGCGCACCTCTGTGCTCCCCTGGATCTTGCCGACTTCGGCATTGAGCCGCGTCACGATTTCCCGCGGTGTTTTGATTGGCGCCATCAGGCCGAACCACGTCGTCGCCTCGTAGCCTTTGAGGCCCGACTCGTCGATCGTCGGCACATTCGGAATCGCCGGGAAGCGCTGCAGGCTGCCGATCGCGATCGCGCGCAGCCGGCCGGAATGGATGTGCGGCAGCAGCGACGGCACGCCGCTGAATATCATCTCGACCTGGCCGCCGATCGTGTCGGTGAGCGCCGGGGAATTGCCTTTGTACGGCACGTGCACGATGTTGACGCCGGCCATCAACTTGAACAGTTCGCCCGCCATCTGGTTCGAGCTGCCGAGCCCCGACGACGCGTAGTTGAGCTTGCCCGGCTGCGCCCTGGCGAGCGCGATCAGTTCCTTCACGTTCCTGGCCGGCAGCGACGGATGCACCGACAACACGTTGGCGCCTTTGACGCACAATATCACCGGCGCGAAATCGCGCAGCGTGTCATACGACAGCTTTTGGTACAGGCTCATGTTGATCGCGTTCGAAGCGCCGCCCATCAGCAGCGTATAGCCGTCGGCCGGCGCTTTGGCGACGAGATCGGAGCCGATGTTGGTGCCGCCGCCCGGGCGGTTCTCGACCACGACCTGCTGGCCGAACACATCGGTGAGCTTGGTCGCGATCACACGCGCGGTGAAATCAGTGTTGCCGCCGGGTGCATAGGGCACGACGATGCGCACCGATCTGGTTGGGTAGGCTTGAGCGACGGCGTCCGCGCCGGCGAGCGCGGCGGCGGCAAATGCGAGGACGATGGTTGTTTTCATGCCGTTCCTTCCGTAACTCGTTGGCGTGCTCGACTGATCTTTGACCCTTTCACCCCTTCACCCTTCACCCTTCAC
>JAHFRL010000040.1:0-21228 GCA_023266235.1 Betaproteobacteria bacterium | reverse complement strand
CGGCGAGCGCGGCGGCGGCAAATGCGAGGACGATGGTTGTTTTCATGCCGTTCCTTCCGTAACTCGTTGGCGTGCTCGACTGATCTTTGACCCTTTCACCCCTTCACCCTTCACCCTTCACTGTCTCTTGTTGACTTCATTGACGAGCGGCTCGTTGCGCTTCCAGCGCCTGAGATTATCGAGAAAAATCGCGTTGACGCGCGCTTCGTTGCCGGCTGACGCCGCCGAGTTGTGCGGCGTGACCACCACGTTCGGCAGGTCCCACAGCGGCGAGCCCGCCGGCAGCGGTTCCTGTGCGAAGACGTCGAGATATGCGCCGCCGAGGTGCCCGCTTTGCAGCGCGGCGATCAATGCGGGCTCGTCGACGACTTCGCCGCGGCTGATGTTGATGACGCGCGCGCCGCGCGGCAGCTTGGCGAGCAGAGACGCGTCGACCATGCCGCGCGTTTCCTCGCTGAGCGGGCAGGCAAGCACCAGCCAGTCGCTTTTCGGCAGCAGCGCGGGGAACTTGTCTGGCGCGTGGATTTCGTCGACACTCCCGGTTTTGACGGCTTTGCGGCGCACGCCGATCACGTGCAGGCCGAGAAGGTGTGCGAGCCGCGCGATCTCGCCGCCGATACTGCCGAGGCCGTAGATCAGCATGACCTGGCCGCGCAGGTCGCGCGGAAAATCCGTCGAACGCATCGGATCCCACCTGCGGTTACGCTGGCCGGCGGTCCAGCGCGGAAAGTTGCGCGCCAGATACAGCATGCCGGTGATCGCGGTCTGCGCGATCGGCTCGGCGGTCGAGCCGGACGACGTGGTGAGCCGCACGCCGCGCTCGAGGATGGTTGCGTACACCGGGTGGTCGACACCGGCGTTGAACACATGCAGCCACTTGAGCCCGGATGCCTTGCGCGTCGCCGAGAAAAACTGTCTGGAGAACTCCGGAAACAGGTCGAAGCTGAAATAGGCGATCTCGGCGCGTGCGGCCGCCATGTCGTCGATGCGCGCCCCGCAATCGGGCGGCAGCACCAGCAAATCGAGCTCGACCCCGTCGCGCCGGGCAGTGGCAACGAAGTCTTTGCCGAACCGGGCATTAAATCGATGTGAAACCAGCAAGCCTGTCACGGTCGGATCTCTGCGCGGATGGTCGTGGCGCCGCTGGAGTTGAGGAATGGGCGGCGGTTTTCTGGTTATTTTAGCGGGTTTCGTCTGCCGCGCACACGGCAGACCGGGCCGAATTTGCTAAGATGCAGACCAAAACCGGTTTTTCGAAAGCCTCGTCCCGTGACCATCGATACCCTGGCACTTGCTCAGCAACTGATCGCGCGCCGCTCGGTCACGCCCGACGACGCGGGCTGCCTCGACATCCTGATCGACCTGCTGAAGCCGCTGGGTTTCCAATGCGAGAAGATCAGCATGAACGGGGTCGATAACCTGTGGGCGCGGCGCGGGACTGCGGGCCCGCTCGTGTGTTTCGCGGGACATACCGACGTGGTGCCGACCGGGCCGCCCGAGCAGTGGCAGAGCGATCCGTTCGTGCCGACCGTCAAAGACGGCGTGCTGTACGGGCGCGGCGCGTCCGACATGAAAACCTCGCTTGCGGCATTCGTCGTCGCGATCACGGACTTTGTCAGGCAGCACCCCGACCATTCCGGCTCGATCGCGGTGCTGTTCACCTCCGACGAGGAAGGTCCGGCGGTCGACGGCACGGTGCGCGTCGTCGAAGCGCTCAGGGAGCGCGGCGAAAAAATGGATTACTGCATCGTGGGCGAGCCGACCGCGGTCGCCAGGACCGGCGACATGATCAAGAACGGCCGGCGCGGCTCTCTCTCCGGCATGCTGACGGTAAAAGGCGTGCAGGGCCATGTCGCCTATCCGCACCTCGCGCAGAACCCGGTGCATGTCGTGGCGGCGGCCATCGCCGAGCTCGCGCAAACGAAATGGGACGACGGCAACGAGTATTTTCCGCCGACCACCTGGCAGATCTCGAATATCAACGCCGGCACCGGCGCCAACAATGTGATCCCCGGCACTGTGCACATCAGGTTCAACTTCCGCTTCTCGACCGCGAGCACCCTGGAATCGCTGCAGACGCGCGTGCATGGCATCCTCGACCGGCACGGCGTGCCGTACGACCTCGAGTGGAGCTACGACGGCCGGCCGTTTTTGACCAGGAAGGGCGACCTGGTGGATGCGATTACGCACGCGATCAAGGCCGTGACCGGGCTCGACGCCGCGCTGTCGACGACCGGCGGGACCTCCGACGGGCGCTTCATCGCCGACATCTGCCCGCAGGTGGTCGAGTGCGGCCCGACCAACGCGAGCATCCACAAGATCAACGAATGCATCAAGCTCGGCGACCTCGAGAGCCTGCCGAAGATTTACCTGCAGACGCTCAAGAACCTGCTGATCAAGTGAGAGAGGCGAGAGGCGGGATGAAAATATCCATTTCCTATTTCCCATTTCCTATTCCCTGATTCTTCTATGGCGCGCACCGACAACGTAAACGAACTGCCGAAAGACCTGCCCGTGCCGCAGGACGACGGCGCATGCAATCACCTGACTGGCATGCAGCTGCCGTCGCTCGCCCTGCGCTCGACACGCGGTCGCGTGGTCGATCTGTCGAAGCTCAAGGGCACGGCCGTCGTTTACATCTATCCGCGCACCGGCCGTCCCGACCGGGATCTGCCGACCGGCTGGAACGCGATCCCCGGCGCACGCGGCTGCACGCCGCAATCGTGCGCGTTCCGCGACCACTACCAGGAATTGACAGAACTCGGCGTCTCGGAATTGTTCGGCTTGAGCACGCAGGACACCGCGTATCAGCAGGAAGCGGTCGAGCGGCTGCATCTGCCGTTCGAGATATTGAGCGACGAAAGACTCGATTTTGCGAAAACGCTGCGGCTGCCGACATTCGAGGTCGACGGCATGAAACTCATCAAGCGCATCACGCTGATCGCGCGCGACGGCAAGATCGTGAAGGTGTTCTACCCGGTGTTTCCGTCGGACCGGAATGCGCAGGACGTCCTGGATTGGCTGGCGACCGTTGCGTAGCGTCGACGCATAAGCAGGTTGGGGGCGCGGTCAGACGGAGACAGCCACGGCGAACAATGTGTAGCAGGCGAACACGATCAGCAGCGCGCCTGATCCCCGGTTGATCCATATCATCACCGGCGGGCGCAGCGCGTGAGCGCTGCGCGCCACTACGCCGGTCAGGACGATCCACCACAGCATCGAGCCGGCAAACACGCCTGCCGAAAAGGCTGCCGCTTGCAGCATTGATGACAATGGGGAGAACGACGCAAACACGCTCGCAAAGTACAGTATCGTCAGCGGGTTGGTGATGGTCAGCCCATAGGCGGTCGCAAATGCCCCGACCCCGGATGCCGCCACGGCTGTCGCAGGGCGCGCGGCCGGCCGCGCCAGCGCTATCCTGAACCCGAGATAAACCAGCAGCAGTGCGCCAAGAAATCTGATCCATGCAGTGCCGGCGAGCAACGCGGACGAGACCGCCGTAATTCCGAACGCGGCGACTGCAGCGTAGGTACCGTCCGCCACGGCGATTCCGGCGCCGAACACGAGGCCTGCCGACTGGCCGCGTTCCAGCGTGCGATGAATGCACAACAGACTCATCGGGCCGACCGGAGCCGCGATCGCGAGCCCGATCAGGATGGATTTCCCGATGAGCCAGGTGTCCATCATCGGCGCTCCGGGCGCGGCATGCTCACGCGAGCCAGGGCAGCTCGCGGTGATAGCGCTGCTCGAACGCCTTTATTACCTGAATGTTTTGCATCACCAGGCCGATGTCGTCGAGGCCTCTGAGCAAACGTTCCTTATGATTCGGGTCGATGTCGAAGCGGTAAGTCGCGCCGCCGGGCGCGGTTACGGTTTGTGATTCGAGGTCGATGCCGATTTGCGCGCCGGGTTTGTCGCGCAGTTGCTGGCGCAGCTTCCGGCAGATTTCATCCGGCAACATCACGGGCAACATACCGTTTTGCAATTCGTTGCCGTAGTGGATGTCGCCGAACGAGGGCGCGATCACCGAGCGGATGCCGTAGTCGTAAAGCACGTAGACCGCCGCCTCGCGCGACGAGCCGCAGCCGAAGTTGGCGCCCGCGACGAGGATCTTCGCGTTGCGATAGGGCGCCTGATTCAACACGAAGTCCGGCCTGTCCTTGCCATCAGCAGCGTAGCGGATATCGTGAAACGCGAGCCGCTCGTAGCCCGGCCCGCGCGGTTTGCGCAGGAAGCGCGCGGGGATGATCTTGTCGGTATCGATATTCGCCATGTCCAGCGGCGCTGCGATGGCGGTGATTTTGATGAACGGTTGCATCGATGCTATTCCTCAAAAGTCTTTAACCACAAAGGACGCGAAGGACGCGAAGGGATTCAAAGGCAAAAAGAGAAGTGGAAAAACGAAAAGAGATGGCATTCACGGTTTATCCATTTTGCTTCTTTGTTTTTCCTTTGCGTCCTTGGCGTCCTTGGCGGTGCAAGATTTAGTTCAGTAGCTTGCGAACGTCGGTGAGCTTGCCGGTCACGGCGGCGGCGGCGACCATCGCCGGGCTCATCAAATGCGTGCGCGCGCCTTTGCCCTGGCGGCCTTCGAAATTGCGGTTGGAAGTCGAAGCGCAGCGCTCGCCGGCGGGCACCGTGTCGCTGTTCATCGCGGCGCAACTCGAACAGCCAGAGCCGCGCCAGTCGAAACCCGCGTCCCTGAATATCCGGTCCAGTCCCTCAGCCTCGGCCTGGCGCTTGATCGTGGTCGAGCCCGGCGATACCCACGCCGGGACCACGACCTTGCGTCCTTTCAGCACCGCGGCAGCGGCGCGCAGGTCTTCGATCCTGCCGTTGGTGCAGGTGCCGATAAACGCGTGCTCGATCCTGATTTCCTCGAGCTTCGTGCCGGGCGTGAGCTCCATGTAGCGCAGCGCCTGTTCCATGTGCGCGCGTCTGTCCGCGTTGGTGGCGGTGGCGGGATCGGGCACCACCGCGGTGATCGGCGCCGCTTCCTCGGGACTCGTGCCCCACGTCACCATCGGCACGAGTTCTTGCGCATTCAGCGCGACTTCCTGGTCGAAATGCGCGCCGTCGTCGCTCGGCAGCGAACGCCAGAATGCGAGCGCCAGTTCCCAATGCGCGTCCTTGGGCGCGAACTCGCGTCCCTTTAGGTAAGCGAACGTCGTGTCGTCGGGCGCGATCATGCCGGCGCGCGCGCCAGCTTCGATCGACATGTTGCATACGGTCAAGCGGCCTTCCATGCTGAGCGCGCGGATGGCCAGGCCCGCGTACTCGATGGCATGGCCGGTGGCGCCGGCGGTGCCGATTTTCGCGATGATCGCGAGAATGATGTCCTTGGCGGTGACGCCCGGCGCAAGCGTGCCGTCGACGGTTACCCGCAAGGTCCGGGGTTTTTTCTGCCACAGGCATTGAGTGGCGAGAATTTGTTTCAACTGCGATGCACCGATACCGACCGCCAGCGCGCCGACCGCGCCATGCGTCGAAGTATGCGAATCGCCGCACGTGATGACGAGTCCCGGCTGCGTGATGCCGAGCTCGGGCCCGATCACGTGCACGATGCCCTGGCGCGGATCGTCGAGGCCGTAATAATTCTCGATGCCATTGGCCTTGGTATTGGTTGCGAACAGCTCGAGCATGTTGCGCATTTCGGGGTCGGTGACGGCGGCGATGCCTTGTTCGCGGTTGCGGGTCGGCACGTAATGATCGGCCGTCGCAAACGTCTGGCGCGGCTTGCGCACTTTGCGGTCTTCGGCGGCGAGAGCGTCGAACGCGTGGAACGAACCTTCGTGCACGAAGTTGCGGTCGACGTGCAGCAGCGCTTCGTCCGCGCCGCGCGTGACGATCACGTGGCGGTCCCAGATTTTCTCGAACAGGGTGCGCTGCATCGGGTGTTTCCCTCCGTCAGATTCAAGCTTAGCACGGCGGCCCGCGCCGGAGACGCGCGCGTTTCGTGTATTATCTTTGCGCTGCAACGGAAGGGGAGAAGCATGGCATTGACCGGCAAAACAGCGCTGGTAACCGGGGCGACCGGCGGCATCGGGGAAGCGTTTGCGCGCGCATTCGCGGCCGAGGGCTGCAACATCGTGTTCAACGGCCTTGGCGAGCCGGGCGCCATCGAAAAGCTGCGCGCCGACATCGGCGGCCGCGGCGGCATCGAGGTGATGTATCACCCCGCCGACGTCGGCAAACCCGCCGAGATCGAGGCGATGATCGCCGCTGCTCTGAAGCGGTTCGGCGCGATCGACATCCTGGTCAACAATGCGGTGACGCGTCACTACGCGCCGGTCGAGGCATTTCCCACGGACAAGTGGGACCGCGCGCTGGCAGTGAATCTCTCCGCGGCATTCCATACCATCCGCCTCGCGCTGCCCGCGATGAAGGCGCGCAACTGGGGGCGCATCATCAACATGGCGTCGATCCACGCCACCAAGGTGGTGCGGGACCGCATCGACTACATGACGACCAAGGCCGCGATCGTGGGGCTCACGCGCGCGGTGGCGCTGGAGTGCGCCGAGACCGGCGTGACTTGCAATGCCATTTCGCCCGGCTGGGTGCTCACGCCGCACGCGGAGGGGCAGATCGCGCGCCAGATGGCGGCCACCGGCAAGTCGCGCGAGGAGGCGATACGCGAACTCGTCGATGTGCGCCAGCCGAGCCGCCGGCCGATCATGCCGGCTGAGGTTGCCGCGCTCGGCGTGTTCCTGTGCGGCGACGCGGCGGCCAACATTTCCGGCGCGGCATTGCCAATCGACGGCGCTTGGGCGCCGAGTTAGGGAATTGGCGGGGTCCGCGCGCTATGCGTTCTTCTTGAGGCGCTTTTCCATGAACGGCACCAGGCCCCCGCTATCGAGTATCGCGATGAGCTCGGGCGGAAACGGCGGAATCGCGAACGACTTGCCGCCGACCGTGATCCTGCCGGCGGTGAAATCAACCGCGGCCTGCTCGCCTTCCTTGGCCGCTTCGACCGCTGCCGGACAGATCGCGATCGGCAGGCCGATGTTGATCGCGCTGCGATAGAAAATCCGGCTGAAACTTGCCGCGACCACGCATGCGATACCCGCGCCTTTGATGGCGATCGGCGCGTGCTCGCGCGAGCTGCCGCAGCCGAAGTTTTCGCCGGCGAATATCAAATCGCCCGGCCGAACCCGTTCTGAAAATCCGGGAAACACCTCCGAAAAGCAGCCGCGCCCGAGCACCTGCGGGTCGGTGCTGCCCAGCAACGGCGCGGGGATGATGACATCGGTATCGATGTGGTCGCCGAACTTGTGTATGCGCCCGGAGAAAATCATTGCAGCACCTCCTGCGGATCGACAATCGCGCCGGCGACCGCGGCTGCCGCGGCCACATACGGACTCGCGAGATAGATCTGGGCGTCGCGATGACCCATGCGGCCGCGGAAGTTCCGGTTGTGCGTCGCGACACACACATCGGAGGCCGTCAAGACGCCCATGTGGATTCCCGCGCATGGGCCGCAACCCGGCGGATTCACGACCGCACCGGCATCAACGAACACTTCCAGCAGGCCCGCTTTGAGCGCTTGGCGATAGACGATATCGGTTGCCGGCGTAATCAGCAGCCGCACGCCCGGCGCGACCTTATGGCCGCGCAGCACGCTCGCCGCCTGCTCGAGATCGATCAGCCGGCCGTTCGTGCAGGTGCCGATCGTGACTTGCGTGACTTTGGTTCCGCGCACCTCCCGTGCCGGCACCACATTGCTCGGCAGGAACGGCTTCGCCACGAGCGGCGGCAGCGTATTCGCGTCGATGTCGAGCGTCTGGTCGAACTCGGCATCGGGATCGCTCGTTACTGCTTCGTAGGGGACCGAAGTCCGCGCGCGAAGGTAGGCATCGGTCGCCGCATCGGGCTCCATGACCCCGGTCTTCGCGCCCATCTCGATCGCCATGTTGGTGATCGTGAAGCGCTCGTCCGGCGTCAGCTGGGTGAGCGTATCGCCGCAAAACTCGATTGACTTGTAGCGCGCGCCGTCGACACCGATCTTGCCGAGCGTTGCCAGCACCAGGTCCTTGCTCGTGACGTACGGCCTGAGTTTGCCTGTGTAGCGGACGCGGATCGACGACGGCACGAGGAACCAGGATTCGCCAAACGCAAAAACATACGCGATGTCGGTGGAGCCGACCGGGATGGAAAACGAGCCGAGCGCGCCGGCGGTGCAGGCGTGCGAATCCGCGTTCATAATCAGCATTCCCGGACGAAAAAGCCCGAGCTCCGGGGCCAGAGCGTGGTCCATGCCTTCGCCATTGCCGTAGAAGTGCCGGATGCCTTGCTCTGCGCAGAGCTTGCGCAGTCCTTCCACCGCGGTTGCAATCTGCGCGTCGCGAAACGGCATGTGGCGCCCTGCCATGATGCAGACCTTGGCGGGATCGAACACCTTTGACGCACCAGCCGCGTGAAACTGCTTGAATGCAAGCGGCGCGGTCAGGTCGTTCGCCATCGCGAGATCGACGCGGGCAGTCACGATCTCACCGACTTTGACCTGCTTTTTGCCGGCGGCGCGGGCAAGCACTTTCTGCGCTATCGTGCTTGGCATGGATGCGTCTCCTTAAGTTGCAGGGCTGCCGCGCGTCAGGTGCTCGCGCGCGCGACGATTTCGAAGCCCATGTCTATGACGACCGGCTTGCGGTGCTTGACGCCGTTGTGGCGCTCCAGGATCAGCTCGGCCGCGCGCCGGCCGATCTCGTAGCGCGGGATCCTGAGCGCGGTCAACGCCGGCGTGACCTGCGCCGCGATCTCGTGATCATCGAAGCTCGCGAGCGCAACACGCTCAGGCACGCTCCAGCCGCGGCGCTGGCATTCAAGCGCGGCCCCGACCGCGAGCACGTCGCCCGCGAAGAAAATTGCGTCCGCACCCGCAGCCACCAGCCTGACGAGCGCCTCAGCGCCGCTCGCAAAGCCGCTTTCGACGCCGATGATCAGCGCTGGATCCGCGTGGCGTCTCGCTTCCCGCAGTGCTGCCTGGTAGCCGCGCAGCCGTGCCGCCGAGCGTGCGGTGATGGCGGGCGGCAGGCTGGCAAACGCGATGCGCCGGTAGCCGCGCGCAAGCAGATGACGCGTCATCGCTTGCGCAGCCGCGAAATTGGAGTAGCTGACTGCCATGTCGAGCGGGCGGCGCGTGAGGTCGCCGACCTCGACGATCGGGATGCTCGCCTTGCGCAACAGCTTGCGCGTATGGCTTGAGCGCACCGCGTCGTGCAGGATGATCCCGCACGGCCGCTGGGCGAGAAAGGCGGTGACCAGGTTGGTTTCCTCGTCCGGCGAGTAATGGCTGTCGCCCAGCATCAGATTGATGCCGTGGGCGCGCAGGGCATCCGACATGCCCTGGCTGGTCGCCGCGAACAGCGAGTTACGCACGCTCGGCACGATCGCCGCCACGAGCTTCGTGCGGTTGAGCGTGCGCAGGCCGCCCGCGAGCTCGTTGGGCACGTATCCGACGTCGCGGATCGCGCGCGTAATGCGGCGCCGTGTCTTTTCAGAAACCTGGCTCGGATCGCGCAACGCACGCGACACGGTCATGGCCGAGACACTCGCGCGCTTTGCCACGTCCTGCATGCGTGCGTGCGTTGCTGGCTGGTCGACCCTGCGGCTCATTTCAGCGGGAAAAGGAAAAACTTGACAAGATATCATAACATAAGCGACATTTCGTGTTATCGATAACATTTTTGGACGACTTCGTTGCAGCCCCTGATCATCTGCGCCGCCGTGACCGGCGGCGTGCCCGCGCGCGCCAAGACGCCCTACCACCCGGTGACGCCCGAAGCAGTGACGAAATCCGCCGTCGCGTGCTGGCGGGCGGGCGCTGCAATCGTGCACATCCATGCGCGGCATGCCGACGAAACCACCAGCAGCGACGTCGCGGCGTATCGCGATACGGTCGATCGCATCCGGGCCGCGGGCTGTGACGCGATCCTGAGCCTGTCAGCGGGCGACGACGGCGGGAAGTCAGACCATGCGCAGCGGCTGCGCGTCGTCGAGGTGGGGGAGGAACTCGTTTCGCTCGACCTGGGTCCGATCAATCTCGGCGCGCGGCTCTACGACAACCGGCCGTCCTATCTGCGCGAAATCGCGAAGCGCATGCTGGAAAGGGGCATCAAGCCCGAGATCGACGTGCTCGACAGCGGACATCTCGACAGCTTGGCGCTGCTCATCAAGGATGGCCTGGTCAAACCGCCGTTTCACGTGCAGCTCGTGTTTGGAGTGCCGGGCGGCCTGCCGGCCGATGTCAGGATGCTGCCGTTGCTGGTGTCGCGCCTGCCGGCGGAATCGGAATGGTCGATTTCATGTCAGACCTCCGACCCCGCGACTTTCCTGCGCTTTCAGATGGCGGCGTTCGTCGACGGTGGGCACGTGCGCACCGGCATGGAGGATTACGTGTATGTCCGCCCCGGCGAGCTCGCGAAGAGCAACGAAGAGATGGTTGCGCAGTGGACAGAGACCGCGCGCATCTGGGGCCGGCCCCTCGCCTCACCCGCGCAAGCGCGGCGCATGCTGGGGTTACCCGAGCGCGAGTTTCATTGACCGCGCGGCAAGCGCGGCTTCGCAGGATCAAGGCATGCAAACCACCGGTTCCGACCGTTATACGCTCTACCTGCAGCCCGGGTGAAGCAGCTGTCTGCGAACGAAAGAGTTTCTTTCGAACAATGGCGTCCCGTATGACGTCGTGGACGTGATGAACGATCCGGCCGGACGCGAGCGGATGCTCGCGCTGGGCGTGCGCAATATTCCGTTGCTCGTGCGGGGCAAGGATTATGTATTCGGCCAGTCGCTGCACGACGTTGCGAAGTTCGTGGGCGTTGCCGCCGTGGAGGAGCAGAAGCTCGCGCCGGCGGTCCTCATGCGCAAGTGGCGAACCGTGTTGGCCGCGGGGCAGCGCTACATGCGGCAGTTTCCCGCCGAGCGGCTGGACGAGCGCCTGATTGAGGGACGCGACCAATCGATCCGGGGCATGGGCTATCACGTGTTTCGCATCGGCGACGCCTTTCTCGCGACCGTCGTCAACGGCATCGAAGACTGGGTAGCGGTGTCGATCGAGCCGCCGCCGCCGCAGGTGCGCAGCGGCGCGGACATCGCGGGCTATGGGGACGCAGTCATCCAGCGCCTCGCGCAATGGTGGGAAGCACACCTGGACAAGACGTGCGTGGCGCCGGTCAAGACTTTCACGGGCGCGCAGCCGTTGTGGGATTTTCTTGAGCGCCAGACTTGGCATTCGGCGCAGCACGTGCGCCAGCTTGCGGCCGTGCTCGAGCGGTTCGGCATTCAACCCGACGGGCGGCTCAGCGCGGACGACCTGGCCGGGCTGCCATTGCCGGCGGCGCTGTGGGAATAACGACAACGCGGCTGCCATAGTAACGGGAGGAGCATCGTGAAGATAGGATACATTGGGCTCGGCCGCATGGGGTTGCCCATGGCGGAGCGGCTCTTGCAAGCCGGCCATGCGCTGACGGTACACAACCGCAGCCAGGCAGCCGTCGAGCGGCTGGTTGCGAAGGGCGCGCAGAAAGCCGCGTCACCCAAGGAGGTGGCAAGCCGGGTCGAGGTGCTCTTCACCTGCCTGCTGACGCCTGCGCAGTGCGAGCAGATTTTCCTCGGTGAGCAGGGCGCGATCCACGGCGCGCGGGCAGGCCAGGTATTCATCGACATGGCGACCATAGACCCGATGACGACGCGCCGGATTGCGGCGGCGCTTGCCGCGAAAGGCGTCGCATTGATCGACGCGCCGATTTCCGGCGGGCCCAAAGGGGCCGAGGCGGGCACGCTGAGCATCATGGCAGGCGGAGAGCCGGACGCATTCGAGAAAGTCAGGCCGCTGCTGGAGGTGCTGGGCAAGAAGGTCTTCCATATGGGACCCGTGGGCAACGGCGTATCCACCAAGATCTGCAACCAGATACTCACCGGCACCACGCACGCGCTGGTGGCCGAGGCGATGGTGCTCGGAACCAAGCTTGGACTCGATCCGCAACGCTTGTTCGACGTATTGAGGGTGAGCTCGGGCCAGAGCAATTCGCTCGAGCGCGCAGTGCCGAATTACATCCTGCCGCGCAAGTTCGAAGCCGCTTATTCGGTCGAGGGCATCATCAAGGACCTCGAAAGCGCAATCCAAGCCGCCAAGTCGTGTGGCGTGCGTCTGCTGCTGCCCACCATCGCGCAGCAGATGTACCAGGAAACATGCGGCCTCGGCCACGGGCAAAAAGATGTGGCGGCAGTCGTGCTGCCAATGGAGGCGATTGCACGGGTCGAAGTCAAATCAAAGTAGCCTGCTGATACGTGGCCGCGTGTGCCACGGATCGAACCGCAGCGAAGGAGGAGGAGAAGCGATATGAGATTTGCATGGCATGGAGCGGCGCTTGCGGGCGCCTTAGCGGGCATCGCAACGTGCGCGGCGTTCGCCCAGGATTATCCGACCAAGCCGGTACGCTTGGTCGTGGGCTTCGCGGCCGGCGGCGCGAGCGATACCCTCGCCCGCATCGTCGGGCAAAAGCTGACCGAGAGCTGGGGACACAACGTAGTGGTCGATAATCGCACGGGAGCGGGCGGCACCATTGGTGCGGACATGGTGGTGAAGGCGCAGGCCGACGGCTACACGATATTCGTCGGCGATTTCGGACCCAGCGTGCTGGCGGGCGCGCTGTATGCGAAGCTGCCTTACGACCCGTTCAGCAGTTTCGCCCACGTCACTCAGATGGTGACGTTCCCCCTGGTGCTCTTGGTGCCGGCCGCGTCTCCGCTCAACGGAGTAAAGGACCTGATCGAGCAGGCGAAGTCGAAGTCGGAAGGGTTGCGCTACAGTTCGTCGGGAGTCGGGACATCGCCGCATATGTTCATTGAACTGATCAACCTGATGGCGAATATCACCACCACCCCGATTCATTACAAAGGCGGTGCGCCGGCGCTCCTCGGGCTGGTCGCGGGGGAAGGGGATTTCAGCATGGTCTCGGTATCCACGGCGTTGGCCCAGTTGAGCGCCGGAAAAATCCGCGCGATCGGCGTGACCAGTGCCAAGCCGGTATCACGTTTGCCCAACGTGCCGCCGATCGGCAATACGCTGTCCGGCTATGATGCGGTTTCTTTTTACGGATTGCATGCGCCGGCGCAAACGCCCCCGCAAATCGTGGCGAAACTGCAGCAGGAGGTAAGCAAGATCATGCGGCGGCCGGAAGTCAAAGAACGTTTCGACGGGCTCGGGATGGATGTTGCTCCAGACAACACACCCCAGGAATTCACCGCGTTCATGCGCAAGCAAATCGACACGTGGTCGACGGTTGCCAAGGCGGCGAACGTGCGCGCGGAATGATCACGCTGGTCTACTGGGCAACCCCGAGGAAAACGCCATGCAAACTATCAAACCAGCAGTAGCGTTGTGCGCCCTGGTTGCGGCTTTTGCTGCGGCAGCTTCCTGCGCTCAGGATTACCCGGCAAGGCCGGTACGCTTCGTTGTCGGCTATCCAGCAGGCGGCTCGAACGATACCGTTGCACGTATCGTTGGGCAAAAGCTCGGTGAGAGCTGGGGCCAGAACGTGGTGGTCGATAACCGTGCGGGTGCGGGCGGCACGATCGGCGCTGATCAGGTAGTGAAGGCGCAGCCCGACGGCTATACGCTGTTCATCGGCGATTTCGGGCCGAACGTCGTGGCAGGAAGCTTGTACGCGAAACTGCCGTACGACCCGGCCACCGATTTCGTCCATGTGACGCAGATAGTTTCGTTTCCGCTGGTGCTGCTGGTGCCCGCCGCGTCTCCCGCGACAGGACTGAAGGAGCTGATCGAACAGGCCAAGGCGAGGCCCGGGGTAGTGAAGTACAGCTCGTCGGGGGTTGGCTCTTCGCCGCATCTCTTTATCGAGAAAATGAATCTCATGGCGCACATCAGCACGGTGCCGGTGCATTACAAGGGCGGCGCGCCCGCGCTGGTCGGCCTGGTCTCTGCAGAAGTGGATTACACGATGGTCTCGGTCTCTACCGCCCTTACTCAACTTGGGACAGGCAAAATCCGCGCACTCGGGGTGACCAGCGCACAGGCGAATCGCCGCCTGCCCAACGTTCCGCCAATATCAAGTGTGTTGCCGGGCTACGAGGCAATCTCGTTGCATGGCCTGCACGCGCCGGCGCAAACGCCAAAACCCATCATTGCGAAGCTATACCAGGAAGTAGGCAAGGTGCTACGCCGTCCCGAAGTCAGGGAACGCTTCGATGGAATCGCCATGGACGTCTCCGGCAGCACGCCTGACGAGTTCACGGCGTTCATCCGCAAGCAGATCGACACGTGGAACGCGGTGGCCCGTGCCGCCAATGTGCGCGCGGATTGAGCGCGTTGATATCCACTACAGGCTTGCGCGCTGGTCGTCGGGCAAGCCGTAGCGTTCCTCGAGCCGCTGGATTTCAGGCAGCCCGGCGATCTCGGTGAACTGCTTGAAGGTTGCAACCTTGTCGCGCAGCCCGGCGATCGAGCCGGTGCGCTTCAGCTCGGCGAGCATGTTCTGAATCGCCGGGATCGCGGCGAGGATGACCCAGTTCGGGTAGATCGCGATCCTGAAGCCCAGCTTGCCGAGTTCGTCGGCCGGCAGGTCCGGCGTCTTGCCGCTCGCCGCCATGTTGTACAGGAGCGGCACGCCTTTGAAATGCCTGGCGACGCGCTCGACCTGCTCGCGCCCGACCGGCGCCTCGATGAACAGCACGTCGGCGCCGGCCTCGCGGTAGCGCTCGCCGCGCTCGAGCGCGGCTTCCAGGCCTTCGACCGCGATTGCATCGGTGCGCGTGATGATCACGAAATCCGGGTCGCGCCGCGCGTCGCACGCGGCCTTGATCTTGGCCACCATCTCGGCGGTCGGGATCACGCGTTTGCCCGCGAGATGTCCGCAGCGCTTGGGCCACGACTGGTCTTCGATATGCACGCCGGCGACGCCGGCTTTCTCGTAGTCGCGGATGGTGCGCCGCGTGTTGATCGGGTTGCCGTAGCCGGTGTCGGCATCGGCAACCACCGGCAGCCCGGAGGCGTCGACGATGCGGCCCGCGTTGTCGATCATCTCGGTTGCAGTCAGCAGCCCGACATCGGGCATGCCGAGCCGCGTCAGGCTGGTGCCGAAGCCGGTCATGTAAACGGTCTCGAAGCCTTCGCGCGCAACCAGCCGCGCCGCCAGCGCGTCAGCCACACCCGGCGCGACGACACAGCGCGGACGCGCCAGCAATTTGCGTAATTCAGTCGTTGCTTTATCCAATCCCATTCTCCCGGTTGCCCTGCTGTTCAACTTTCACGCCGGTGAATAGCGCGCTTCGAAAACCTTGAGCGTGCCGACAACGGCCGCTGGACGCGAAAGCTTAGCACGCCGCGCATGCCGCAAGCAGCCGACGTGGCGCGCTAGTCCGGCGTTGCTGCTCGGGCGAGCGTGGCGATGTCTTCGAGGTCTGCGACAGCCCAGCAGGTCGAGATCATCGCTGCCGACCGTTGCGGAGACAGGATTCCGTGCGCAAGACCGCGCACCTTTTCTTCAAGATCACGGTCACTCATCGGATTTTCCACGCTGCCGATGACACGCTCGACGTGCTTGCTGACGATAGTTCCATCCCTGAGCGTGATCGAGACCCTGGCCTCGATTTCGCTGAGCTTCGCGTCGGGGATCGCAGTGACGCGCTCGCGCAGCGCGCGGACTACAGGATCGTTGACGCGCGCGTCGGTGTATTGCTGCTCGCCCGCGGCACCGTCGACGACAGCGACCGCCGCCGAATGGTAGATGCTCCATTTCGATTTGAGCCCGGTTGGCGGCGACTGAATGCCGGTGAGCTCGAGCGCGCGCGGGTTGACGACCAGCGCAACGCGCTCCATATCGGCCGCGCGCAGTCGGTGCGCGTTGCGCAGCTGTATGCACGCGTCGATGACCGGATGCGCAACAACGCCGCATGCGAACGGCTTGTAGCTGTTTTGCAGTATCTCGTACGTCGTGCCCAAGCCGGCGGTGATCGCCGCGAGGTCGCGCTGCGGCGCAAGCACGTTCACAAAGCCGTGCGGCCCCTCGAAGCTCGATTCCGCGGCAGTGAATCCCTGTTGCGCGAGCAGCGCGGCAAGCAGCCCGTTTTGAGCGGCGCGGCCGTGGATGAAGCTCTTCGTCATGGTTCCCGCCATTTCGCGCGTGCCGGCGGTTTGCGCGGAAGCGATCCCGAGCGCGTGGACGGTCTGCTGTTCGGTGAGGCCGAGCGCCTTGGCGCAGGCAACCGCGGCGCCAAATACGCCGGCGGTACCGGTGATGTACCAATGTGAGTTGTGCGCAAACCACACTGCATTGGCGATACGGCACTCAATCTCGACGCCGATCAAAAAAGCGAGCAGGAACGCTGGTCCGCTCATCGGCTGCCGTTCGGCGAGCGCGAGCAGCGTGGAGGCGACCGGCACGCTGGGGTGCAGCAACGTGCGCAGATGCGTGTCGTCGAAATCGAGCACGTGGGCGCTCATGCCATTCACCAGCGCAGCGTGCAGCGCATCGACACGCTCGCGGCGTCCGAGCAGCGAGCAATGCGGTCCGGCGGAAAACGGCAGCAGCGCGGCAATCGCGCGCTCGACCGCTGCGTGCCGCGAGCCACCGACGGCGCAGCCGGTCCAGTTGAGCAGCGCGCGCACGGCTTCGTGTTGCGCCACTGCCGGAATTCCGGTCAGTTTTTCGCCTAGCGCGTAGCGGGCAAGTTCGCGGGCAAGCGGCATGCGGGGCAGGGCAAATTGCGCTTTATCGAAGGAATGCCAGTGCGCGCAGTGGCGCCCACGGCATCAGTCGGCGTGTATTCCCGCCGCTTTGACCACTTTGCCCCATTTGATGATTTCGGACTTGATATAGGCGGCAAACTCCTGCGGTGTGTTGGTTTCCGGTTCATAGCCGTGCACGGCGATGCGCTCCCGGATATCGGCGGATTGCATGATGTTCAGGAACTCGCCATGCAAACGGCCGACAATGGGCGCGGGCGTTTTGGCCGGCGCGAGTACGCCGTACCAGGTGTTGGCTTCATATCCTGGAACGCCGGCCTCGGCGATCGTCGGCAAATCCGGCACGGCCGGCGAGCGCTTGGCGGTGGTAACCCCGAGGGCGCGCAGCTTGCCCGCCTTGACCTGCGGCAGCACCGACGGCATGGTGGCAAATCCGATTGCCGACTCGCCGGCAATCAGGCTGATGACTGCAGGCCCGCCGCCCTTGTACGGGATATGCACGAGATCGACGCCGGCGAGGTTTTTAAAGAGCTCGCCCGCCAGGTGCGCCGAGCTGCCGCTGCCGGACGACGCATAATTGAATTGCCCCGGCTTGGCCTTCGCCAGCGCGATCAATTCCTTTACGGATTTGGCCGCGACCGACGGATGCACGACGAGTATGTTCGGCGTTGCCGCGAGCAGCGTGATCGGCGCAAAGTCCTTGACGAGGTCGTAACCGAGCTTGCGATAAAGGGTCGCATTGACGGCGTGCGCGATGTTGCCCATGACGATGGTGTAGCCGTCGGGCGCGGAATGCGCCGCAATTTCGGCGCCGATGTTGGCGCCCGCGCCCGGCCGGTTGTCCATGACGACCGTCTGGCCGAAGTCCTGCGTGAGCTTCTGCCCTACGATGCGTGCCAGCGTGTCCGTGCCGCCGCCCGGTGGAAACGGCAGGATGAAACGTATGGGCTTGCTCGGATAGGTATCGGCGGCGCCGGCGACCGCGCATGCCGATAACAATACTGCGAGCAGCTGCAACAATAGTGATTTCATGCGGTCCTCTCCTCGATGGCGCTCGGCGCCGGGCGATTCCGTGGGGCGGCTTCCGTTTTTTGGCGGTGCCGCCGACGGCGAACGCTCAGCCCGCGGCACGAGCGCGCTGCCGGGAGGTGAAATCGAAATCGACGGTCTTGAGTTTTTCGAGCGACCACAGCGCGTCGAGCAGCTTGCGCGCGGTGGCGTCGCCGATAACCGGAATCGCGAGCTCCAGAAACTTGTCGTTCAGCTCGGCATCGGTGAGCGGCATCTCGGGGTCGCCTTTGCGGTAGGGCTGGAAATGCGTGAACTTGCGGCCGTCGTTGATTTCGATCTCGACGCGCGCGGCGCGCTGGTTCGGATAGCCCCTGGAGAGTTCCGGATCGTTGATGATTTCGAATTTCGGCATCAGCGCGCGCACCGCGGGATCGTTGAGCCGTTCGGGCGCAAACGCGTTCAGCCGCACGCTGCTATGCACCAGCGCGTGCGACACCGTGTAGGGCAGGCTGAACTTGGCCTCGTAATCGCCTTCGGGTTTGAAGTTGTTGACGATGTCCATGCCGGCCTGGTAACTCTCGACGCGTACTTTCCTGATGTCCTTCGCCGCGATGCCGTGCGTGCGCTGCAAATGCAGCGCGCCGTCGATCGCCGGGAAATTGTGGCCGCAGCAGCCGTGATTCTTGAACGTGACGCGCGTGATGTGATAGTCGGTGCCGAGGCCGCGCGTCGCCTTGCTCCAGTCGGGATTTACGCTCATCGCAGCGCCGAAGCCGACTTCGCCTTCGATGATGTCGAGCGCGCCGGTCACGCCTTTGGCCGCGGCCAGCGCCGCCATCGCGCCGACGTCGGCGGCGTGACCGCCGTGCAAGGGCTTCGTCATCGCCTGCGAGCGGAACGCTTGCTGCAGTCCCGCTGCGAAAGTGCCGACCGTCGCCAGCGCGTGCGCGAATTGCGCCTGGTTGCAGCCAAGGATAGTCGCGACCGCGGCGGCTGCGCCAAACGAGCCGACCGTGCCGGTGGTGTGCCAGTACCTGTAGTGCGAAGGCATCACTGCTTCGCCGATGCGCGTCGAGATTTCATAGCCGACGATCACGCCGCGCAGCAACGTTTCGCCGGATGCGCCATGCGCCTGCGCCGCGGCGAGCGCCGCCGAAATCACCGGGCTGCCCGGGTGATAGCCGGCGTCGCGGTAGATGTCGTCGAATTCGACCGAGTGCGAAGCCGCGCCGTTGATCAGCGCCGCCGCGCGCAACGTCGCGCGCCGACCCGAAGCGAGCCGCGCGTTGCCGTGATCGAGGTCTTCGGCAAACGCCTGCTCGAGCAGCGTCGCCGGCGCCACCAGGCTGCCGGGCAGCAGCGACGCGTACCAGTCGATCACCGCGCGCTTGGCGTGGTGGATCACATCGGCGGGCACCTGCGAGGTTTGTTCTCTTGCTGCGTAATCGGCAAATTGTTCGACCAGCATGGCGATTCTCCCGGCGGCTTCAAGGCCGTATGCGTTGACTTGCGTATTTCACCATAGGGACACGCGCGGCGCACGAATTGCGCGAGCGAAGAGGCAACGCGCGGGATTGTCCCCTCACCACTCTCGCCTCACGCCTCGCGGCCGAAGGCGATCAGGCCGTCTACGGCAACCACGCCCTGACCCGCGGATTTGACGATCAGGGGGTTGATTTCGGCCTCGGCGACGGTGCGGCCTGCGAGCAGCGCGAGCTGCGACATCGCCGCCACCGCCTGCGCGAGCGCCGTGCAATCGCCGCGCGGCAGGCCGCGGTAGCCGCGGATCACGGCGAGCCCCTTTACTTCCTCGACCATCGCCCGCGCCGTAGCGATATCGACCGGCGCAAGCCGGATCGCAATGTCCCGGTAGATCTCGGCAAGCACGCCGCCGACTCCAAGCACGACGACCGGGCCAACCTGCGGGTCGCGGCGGAAGCCGAGAATCACTTCGGCGAGGCCTTGTTCCATGCGCTGCACCAGGATGCCGTTGATTTTCGCGGCCGGATGGCTGGCTCCAACGCGGCTCAGGATCTGTCTGGCTGCAGCGGCGAGCCGCGCGGCGTCGCCGATGTTCAGCATGACGCCGCCGGCGTCGGTCTTGTGCGCGATGTCCGGCGACAGGATCTTCGCGACGACCGGAAACCCGAGGTTCGTTGTTTGCTCTGGCTTGGCGATGATCTCGGTCTCGGCATGCGCGATGCCGAGCGCGGCAAACACGCGGCACGCGTCGTGTTCGTTGATATGCTTGCCGGGCATCGTCTTGAGCAGCTGTGCCGCCGCCTTGAGCTTGGGGGCATCGGGGGCGGGGACAGTCGCCGGCGCACGCCAGTCGCGCCAGGCGCGTATCGCGTCGGCGCACGACTCGGGCGTGCGGAAGCCGGCGATTCCGGCATCGGCCAGCAGCTTGAGCGAAGCCTCGGCGTGCGGCGCCAGGAACACCGCGAGCGGCTTGCCGTGGCGGCGGGCTTCGACGACCGGCTCAATCGCGATTTGCGGCTGAAACTGCGCCGAGCTGCCGGCCACCGCGAGCACCAGGTCGCAATGCGCGGACGCGAGCAACTCGTTCAACACGGCGCCGTAGATTTCCTTTTTCGCGCCGGCCAGCGTCAGATCGGTGAGCCGGGCCGCCGGGATTTTGATATTTTTCCGCGCGAGGTTGGCGATCACTTTCGCGTCGGGCGGCACGACGTCGAGGCCGAGCGTGCCCAGCCGATCGACGACCGTCGCCGCGCCGCCGCCCGTCGTGGTCATCACCGCGATGCGGTGGCGAAGCGCCGGCTGCTGCCCCGCGAGCAGCGCGGGCAGCTCGAACAGGTTTTCGAGCGTATCGACGCGCACCATGCCGTGAGCGCGGAAAAATGCGTCCGCCACTTCATCGGCGCCCGCCAGCGCGCCGGTGTGCGACGCCGCGAGGTCCTGGCCGACCGCGGAGCGGCCGAGCTTGTAGACGACCACCGGCTTGCCGGCGCCAAACGCCCGCCGCGCAGCCTGCGCAAGGTGGTCCGCGTCGCGGATGGTTTCGAGGAACAACAGGATCGCGCCGGTATGCGGGTCGTCGACGAGACAATCGGTGATTTCGCCGACGCCGAGATCGCATTCATTGCCGACTGACACCAGCTTTGAGAAACCGGCGCCGCGCCCGAGACCGCGCGACAGCAACCCGCCCATCATGCTGCCCGACTGCGACACGATCGCGAGCGGCCCAGGCTTGATCTCCAGCTGTTCCAGCACCGCGTTCACCGACAGCGCGCACGCCGGCTTGCTGCTGTACAAGCCGATGCAGTTGGGGCCCAGCAGCCGCACGCCGCCGGCACGCGCGAGCTCGAGCAGCGCATCCTGCTTGCGGCGGCCGGCCTCGCCGGTTTCGGCGAACCCGTCGCTGTAGATCGTTACCACCGGCACTTTCCTGGCAACGCATTGCTCGACGGCGGCGGCGACCGCGTCCGTCGGCACCATGATGAACGCGTGATCGATATGCCCCGGCACCGCCATGAGATCGGGGTAGGCGTGCT
>JAHFRL010000247.1 GCA_023266235.1 Betaproteobacteria bacterium | reverse complement strand
TGCGGCGCACCGATCGCCGGTGCGCCCCATGCCCGCGAACATGATGAATTCTGCTGCGAAGGCTGCTTTCTCACCGCGCACAAACAACGCGCGCTTCCGGCGGCGTTAGACGACGCAACGTTTGCCCTGGCCGAGGCGCTCGTCGCTGCGCTCGATGCGCGGGAACACGAAACCGGACTCCATTCAAAACGGGTTGCTTGTCATACGCTGGTGCTGGCAAAGCACTTCACCGACGATCCGCAGCGGTTGCACCAAGTTTATTATGGGGCGTTGCTCCATGATATCGGCAAGATCGGAATTCCCGATTCCGTTCTGTTGAAGCACGGTTCGTTGAACGACAGCGAGTGGCAGATCATGCGCACGCATCCCGCAATCGGCCACCGCATTCTGGCGAGCGCGCCGTTCATGGCGGAGGCGGCTGAGATCGTGCTCAATCACGAGGAACGCTTTGACGGCACGGGTTATCCGCGTGGCCTGGCGGGATCCGCGATCCCACTGTGGGCGCGGCTGTTCGCGGTAATCGACACGCTCGATGCGATCACGACCGACCGGCCCTACCGCAAGACGCTTGCATTTGACGCAGCGCGTGCCGAAATCCTGCGCGCCTCCGGCAGCCAGTTTGACCCGATGGCGGTGGAAGCATTCGTCGCGGAGGAAACCACTCTGCGCGGCATGGTGGAACTGAAATGCGGCACGGTCGCAATTCAAACAACCGCGAAAGTAGCTGTGCGAACCCCGCAATCACGGCATATGGAGAAGAGCAGCCAATGAGCCACATTGCGACGCCCACCGATTTCCGTTTCACCTGGTACGTAAGGCTGCTGTTTTGGCTGCAACGCCGGCACTACGGGCGCGAACTCGAACCGGCTCGTCTATGGGGTCGCACGCCGCGCGCTTTTCTCGCCATGGCCGCGATGTACGGCGCGCTCGATCGCAAGTCCTCGCCGCTTGCGCCGGACCTGCGATCGCTCATTCTGGTGCGCGTATCACAGGTTAATTGGTGCCCATTCTGCGTCGACATCAATTCGGCAACCTGTCTCAACCGGGGCGTTAGCGAAGAGAAGCTCGAAGCACTGCCGCGCTTTGATGATTCAACCCTATTCGACGAGCGCGAGAAGGCCGCACTCGGCTACGCCGAGGCGATGACCTACAGCGACCGGCGCAGCGACGCCGCGCTGATTTCGAAGCTGCGGCAATATCTCAGCGACGACGCGATCATCGAACTTACCGCGCTGGTTGCTTATCAAAACATGTCGAGCAAGTTCAACGCTGCGCTGGGCATACCGGCGCAGGGTTTTTGCGCAGCAGCGAAAACGGTGGCAAGCCATGCCGGCGGGCTCTGACACCGACAGGAAGGCCATCGACATCGCCGGCGCCGGGCCCGCGGGGCTCGCGGCCGCGATCACGCTGGCGCGCGCCAGGCGGCGGGTCGTGGTGCACGAGGCCCATGGCGAGGTTGGTTATCGTTTTCAGGGCGACCTGCAAGGGCTTGAGAATTGGACGACGGACGAGGATGTGCTTGCCCGCTTTCGGCAACTGGGGATCACGACGGACTTCGCCCATGTGCCGTGCCTGACAGGCACGGCGTTTGACGCGCAAGGCCGGAGCTATCGCATTCAAAGCCGCGCACCGTTGTTTTATACGGTAGAACGCGGCCCCGGTCCACAGACGCTCGACTCGGCCATGCTCGCGCAAGCGCGCGCCTTAGGTGTGGAAGTGCGTTTCAACCACCGCCTCGCCCAAATCGATCATACGGGCATACTTGCCGTGGGCCCACGAACAGCCGATGCCGTCGGCGTTGGTTATCACTTCGATACCACCATGGAGGATGGTTGCTGGGTGATATGCGACGATGCGCTGGCCCCCAAGGGCTATGCCTATTTGCTGGTGATGCACGGCCGCGGCACGGTGAAAAGCTGCATGTTCACCGGCTTTAAACAGGAGTCGCTGTACGTGCAGCGTACCGTGGAAGCCTTCGAGCGGCTGGTGGGTCTCAAGATGAATAACCCGCGGGCGCATGGTGGCGTAGGTAATTTCCGCGTGCCGTCATCGGCGTATTCCGGTTTGCATCCCGTCGTCGGCGAACAAGCAGGGTTTCAGGACACACTTTGGGGCTTCGGCATGCGCTACGCCATCGCTTCAGGCGTACTCGCCGCGCGCAGCCTGCTCGACGGTAGCGACTACGACGCCCTGTGGCAACGGGAGTTCGGGCCACTCCTGCGCGCCGGGGTCGTCAACCGTGCGCTCTACGGCGCGTTCAGCAACCGCGGCTATGCCTGGCTGCTCCACAACCAGGAACGCACGGCCGATGCGCGACGTTTCTTATTCCGGCTGTATCGCCCCACGTGGGCCAAATCGTTGCTCTTTCCCTGGGCGCGCAGCCGCTACCACAGCAAGCGGCGTGACGTGAGCTGCGATCATCAGGATTGCACTTGTGTCTGGTGCCGCTGCGGAGGCGAATACGCGTGACCGGCGCCCGAGACGCGCTCAATTTTTGCTGGGGGTTAAAACGAATTTGAAAACAGGAGACGACATGGCAACCGATCTGGTTTGCGGCATGACGGTGAATGAAAAATTTGCGGCAACCACACGCGTCCACGCAGGGACGACCTATTACTTTTGCTCCACGCACTGCGGCGCCAAGTTCGAGGCCAATCCCGCTGGTTATTTGAAAAAGCCGGAACCGGTGCGTGCGAACAAGCTTGGCGCCAGCGGTGGCCCGTTCGCTCAGCCACCTGCAGCAACCTATACCTGCCCGATGCATCCCGAAGTCAGGCAGCAAGGTCCGGGGTCGTGCCCGAAATGCGGCATGGCGCTGGAGCCGGAAACCGTTCAGGCCGCAGCCACACGCACCGAATATGTCTGCCCAATGCATCCAGAGATCGTGCGCGACGAGCCGGGCAACTGCCCGATCTGCGGCATGGCGCTCGAGCCGCGGGTTGCCACCATCGAAGAGGAAAACGCCGAGCTCACCGACATGACGCGGCGCTTCTGGATAAGCACCGCTCTCGCCGCGCCCGTGTTCGTCATGGCCACGGTGGCCGATCTTTGGCCGGGGGTCGCCACTCGTTTCATTTCCTCCC
>JAHFRL010000159.1 GCA_023266235.1 Betaproteobacteria bacterium | reverse complement strand
GGTCTGCGGCGGATACACCCGATCGAATCCCATCTCCTTGAACAGCTTTTCGGTTTCAGACCAGGCTTCCGGATCCGTCACCAGGATTCCCCCCACGTAGAGCTTGATGTGTTCCATGCCGGCCTCGATGCATTGCGCGCGCAGCCCGGCGCAATCGAGACGCCCCATGCCGTAAAGTGACGACACCAGGATTGCGTCCGCTGCGGTCTCCCTGGCGGCGTGCACGAATTCTTCCTGCGGCACGACCGCGCCGAGGCACACCACCTTGAAACTGGCCTCTTCCAGCGCGAACTTGAGCACGGTGGTACCGACGATATGCGCGTCGTGGCCGATCGTTCCCAGCACCACGACCGGCTGACGTCGCTGCGTGGCTGGCGTGTTTGCGGTTGAAGTCTTATCCATCGGATGCCCGGCAACTGAAACAGCTGTCTTACCTGGACTCGGTGTCGTAGGCGCGTTCGCGCGCCTCCTCGACCATCGGGCGCGAGGCCCAGGTTGCCTCGCGGATGATCCATTTCAGATCGGCGCGCGCGCCTTCCTTGGTTTCGCGTTCGGCAATGCGCGAGCGGTGATAGTCCACCACCTCCCGCGGCAGAGGAATGTGGCCGAAATCGAGATAGCGCAACGCGCCGCGCCGGTCGCGCACCACCTTGACCTTGCCGACGAGGTACTTGTAGGGCGAGAACATCGTGTCGAGCACGCCGCTTTGCATCGCGCGGCACGAACCCACCGCGACATCGCCGTCGCCGAGCTCGAGGATGCGGTCCATCACGGCGCGCACCTCCATCTCGATCATGTGCCGCTCCTGCTTGAGCTCCTCGCCCTCCGGCACGCGCTGCCCGGCGACCAGCCGCGCGACCTGGCTGCAGATCAGGGCCGCTTCGCGGAATCCCTCCGCCGTGGGCGTGGTCGCCGCCTCATCGGGGGACTTAATGAACATGCCGTTGCAGCCCGCCAGCGCCGCAACCGCAGCGTTCCATGCAATCTGCCCCGTCATCTGCCCGCGCTCGGGCGGCCAATCGCCGAGGTAAAAGTAGGTCCACGCATAGACCTTGACGTCGGCAAAGTCCATTTTGTCGAGATATTCGCGGGCGAGCTTTCCCAGCGACTGGAGCGCCGCGGTGTCCTGCACCAGGTTCATGCCGAGCCCGAGGCTCAGATCGATGTACTTGACACCTTGCGCCGCCGACAGCAGGCATTCCAGAAGCGATACCGTGACCTTGAACCCGAGCGAATCCCAGCCCGGCAGATTAGCTGACGCGCGGCGCAAGACCGGGATGCCCTGCTCGGTGAAATAGCCGAACAAGCGGTCGATGTACTGGCAGTTGTGGATATTGCGGTCGAGCGGATAGTCGCGCGAATGCTGAATGAGCTGCTCGATGCTCTTGATGGTGCCCCAGGTCCAGCCGGCGGCGAGCGTGATCTCCGCCGGCAGGCGCGCATCCTCGTCGTTGTTGTCCGAGCCGATCGCAGCACGCGTGCACTCGTTGACCGCACGGGCACCGGCGATACCATGCGCGACAATCGGGTAACCGTTGAGGTACGAGAATCCGTCCTTGCGGCTGCGCTCGACCGCGTCCTGCGCTTTCTGATACTGGCTCTTGCGGGTGTAGGTGTCGGTGAGCACATACCAGCGGTCCGGGCCGAGATCTTCGGAACAGCGCATATGGTCGACCGTCTGCTCGACCAGGGCGTGGCCGACCTGCGGCACGATCTGGATGCGCTCTTCCTCAAGCGCGCGCTCGTTCCTGAGCGCGGCGTACTTCCACCACGGCTGCTGCTTGTGATACGCGACGGCATCCTCGAGCGCGCTGCGCGACTGCAACTCCTTGCCCGCCGGCCACAACGCAAGCACTTCCTTGCGCTGCTCCAGGAAATAGTCCCAGTCCCAGCGCCTGGCGCTGAGCTTAATTCCCGCTAACACGACACGCGCACCTTTGCATCATGGCTCCTCAGATAATCGCGAATGGCCTGCTCCAGTTCCCAAGTGCTGCGATGCAAGCCGCGTTTGATCTGTGCGACAGCTGCGGCGTGAACCGATGCTCGCATGGCTTCTCCTCCTCCGGGTCCTGGCCATCTGCCTGCCGCTCGCGGCGGGCTTCAGTCGATCGCGATTTTCGCTTGCTTCGCAACGCTGCGGTACTTGGCGATCTCGGTGCGGATGAGTTCGCCGAACTGTTCGGGACTGCTACCTACGGGCTCCGCGCCGAGCTCGGTCATGCGCGCCCTGATGTTCGGGAGCTTTATGATCTCGGTTAACTCGGCGTGCAGCTTGGCGATGATGTCGCGCGGCGCACCGGCCGGCACCAGCACGCCCCACCACTGGCTCACGTCGAACCCTTGCAGGCCGGACTCGTCCAGGGTTGGCACCTCGGGAATCGCGGGCGAGCGCTTGGCGCTGCTCACCGCGAGCGCGCGCAGCCTGCCGGATTTCAGGTGTGGCGCGACCACTGGCAAGACGAGAAAGCCGCTGTGCACGTGCCCGCCCATAAGGTCGACAAGCTGCGGCCCGCCGCCCTTGTACGGCACGTGAATGATGTCGATCTTCGCGAGCAGCTTCATCCACTCGCCGGCGATATGGTGCGGGCCGCCGGCACCCGCTGTTGCGTAGCCGATCTCGCCCGGCCGCTTCTTGGCGAGCGCGATGAATTCCTTCACGTTCCTGACCGGGAGCGAGGGGTGGACCACCAGCACCAGAGGCGAGAACGCGACCTGGGTTACCGGCGCGAAGTCGCGCTCCGGGTTATATGCCATTTTGCTGTAGACCGCGACATTGAGCGCCACCTCGGCGGAGGAAGCCATCAGCACGGTGTAACCGTCCGCGGGGCTCTTCACCACGATGTCCGCGCCGACCATGCCGCTCGCCCCGCCGCGATTGTCGACGACGACGCCCTGGCCCAACTTCTCGCTGAGCACCTGCGCCATCGGGCGCGCAAGCAGGTCGGCGCCCCCGCCCGGGGGATACGGCACCACCAGGCGGATCGGCTTCACTGGATAGCTCTGCGCGCTTGCGCTGCTGATCACGATGGCGCCGAGCAACGCTGCCGCCGCGATCCATCCCGGCGCAAGCGCGCGCAACAATGACGCTGCAAGCATGCGAGCGAGGACGAGCAAACTGGCAGCCATGGGGCTCCTCCTTCGGCTACGGGCACGCCACACGGTGCCACGACGCGGCAGCTTCCCGTATTCTCCGGCGGGTTTGGTCGGATTACCGTTCCGGTATATGGAACGTCAATTCTCTGCTGCATTACCATCATCGACCCGGCAGGACTCCCGCGTCAAGTAGCTTAGTCGTTCTACCATGCGGAACATAATGCCCCAGCCAAGGCAATGACGGCGCGGATTTAAGGGCGTGGCAGCCCGCGTGCCTATGCAATCCGCGCAATTAACCGGGACTCCGGTTAACAGAAGACGTAAATCGGGCTCGACCAGATCAGGTTGCCGTCTTCCTGCGTGATGCATACATAAAGCGCATTGTCGCCGTCGTCGGTAAGCGCGATGCGGCGTTCAAGCCGCACGCGATGATGCGGGTTCTTGTCCGGCAGGCGGAACACGCGGATCTGGCGCTTGATGCCGCCGTTCGCGAACACGCGGTCGTGCAAGCCGATGTCGGCGACCTTGATTTCAGCCTTGACGAGCGCGGTGTCGATCTTGAGCGTGCCGGCCCCGGGATCGGCAAGCCACGCGTCGAAACCGCCGAAGCCGCCGGTCGTCAGCGCGGCCCATTTGAGTTCGCTTGGGCCCGGCTGCTCGAGCTTCTTGTCGAGGTTCCAGAAGTTGATAGCCCGCACGCGCTCGAAGCGGTTGCCGGTGAGCGTGCAGCCGCCGTCCCACACCGTCTGCCGCCCGCGGCCGCGGTATTCGGAACCCTCCCAGATCACGCGGATGCGGCGGCCGAGCGCTTTTTCGTCGAACGGCCGGAAGGTCTCGAGCGTCTCGAGCCGGTTGCGGATCTCGATGCGCTCGATCGGCGCCGACGCCACCGCTTCAATGCTGAACGTCACTTCCTGCGCGCCCGAGCACAGGATGTCGCCCATCATTGCTGTGCGAACCCTGCTGCTGGCCGTCGGCCCGAGGTTGGGATCGTCGGCGAATAGCTCCGCGTCGGCGTCGAACCTGGCACGCGTGTCGAGGACCACGCGGCAGCCGGTGGTCGCATAGTGATGGCGCTTCCTCAGTGCATCGAACAACGCCTCACGCGTGAGTCCGGTTGCGAGCAGGCAGCTCAGTCCCCCGTAGGCGCCGAACAGCGACGCGCCCGGGTGGCTCGCGCCGTGACGCCCCTTGTGGCCGTCGCTGTTGGCGACGATGCCGACGCGGTAACCCTGCTCGAATGCGTCCTGAAGCAGCCATTCGAAAGTGCCCCAGTCGGAATGCACTTCGACCGCACGCTCGATGCGCGCGTCGTGCGCCATCTTGATGTCGGCATAACGCCCGCCGATGTGCGCGAACACGACGCAGTCTTCGTTCTTCAATGCCTTGAACAGATCTTCCGCGCTGTTGGCGTCGGTCTCGACGTCCGACAGATCATCCACCAGCGCGTGGTGCGAGCGGTGAATCTGGCGGCCTTCGTGCATGAACATCACGTTGCGGTCGCCGCCGAGACCGGTGTTGCCCGACCACTCGTAGCCGGGAAACATGATGAACCTGCCGTCCGCGTTGAATTCCCGGCTCAGCCTGTTCAATTCATTCCAGAACGGCGTCGTGATCTGGAAGTCGTTGCCCTGGTGGCACATCGCGTCGAGGAATGCGCGGTCGCGCGCAAACTCGATCAACTCGCGCGCCGAGTTGGTGCCGATGGTTTCCTCGGATTGCCCGTGCAGGTCGGCCCAGAATGGAAGAAGTTGCGCCTCTTCCACGATGCGTAAAGGGTTACTCTCGCACAATTCGCGCCCTGAAGAATCCAGCACGCGAATGATAAGGTCCCCTGTTTGATGCGCCCTCAGTCCGTCCACGGTCCTGGCATACTCGCCGGGAGCGATGCGCAAGGTCTCCGGCAATCCTTCGATTTTCACATGAGTCGCAAAATGGACCGTCAGATCCGTTTTGTGACTGGGATTGCCCCACTTGTCCTCGCCCTTGAGGCCGAGCCTGAATGGCTGCCCGCGTTTTCTCAGCGTCGGCAGGATCGCCTTGTATAACACCGGCGGGCCGGCGACAACCGAGATGTACGGTTGCTCGGGCAGCTCGACGTAGTTGTAGGTCGCCCACGCATCGACCAGCACGCGGAACTCGAATGTCGGCTCGTTGAACGTCTGCACGCGGATGCCGGGCGAGCCCTGGCGGCGGTCGCCGAAGCGCACGCTGATGCGGTCGCCTTCGCGCAGGAAGCCGCGTACCACGCGGATAAAAAGCGTCTTGTCCCACGGACGGATGTTGCGCTTGCCGTCGTACTGCACTTCGAGCACCGCGCCGTTGGAGGCCTCGACCGTGGTGTAGTTCCAGCCCGCGGGATCGGTGAACTGCGGCCGTCCCATGTCGCTCGCGAAGCGGTGCACGATCTTGAGCGAGCCGGTGTCGTCGATGCCGAAATAGCCGGCGGTATAAGTCAGCGTGAACGACTGGAAGCTGCCGGCCTCGAATTCGCCCTGCGGGTCGATCGTGGCGCGGCCCATGCGCTCCGCGAAATAAGTCGAATGCGGCATTTCAAACTCCTCAAGCGTGTAACCGCAGATGAACGCCGATGAACGCTGATTGTTCAAAAACCACTAGCCACAGAGCACACAGAATATGTTTTCGTCTTGACTTCCCTCTGAACTCTCCGTGCCCCCTGTAGCCAAAGCTTTTGTTTCTGAGCTTATCCACGTTCATCGGCGGTTCCTGAGCTTCGTTTTTGGCCCGACGACGCCGAGACCCACGCGCAGCGCCTCGGTTTCCATGATGTCGTGCGGCATGACGTTGGCGATGTTCACGTCGGGCCCGAATTCGCGCACCAGGAATTTCTTCATGTCCTCGACCACCGCCAGCGTGACGCCGGGGATCCACGGGCCCGGCAACTCGATCAGCACGCGCGACATGTCCAGCCCTTTGCGCAAGCCGTCGATCAGCTTCATCTTCGGCTTGCCGTTTGCGATCAGCTCGGCGGCTTCGACCAGCACCAGCTCGGCGCCGGCGGCGAAACAATCCTCCGCCTGCGACACCAACAGCCGCGCGTCGTTCTTCATGTCCTTCGAGCCGACCTCGCCGAATACGGCAAGGCCGCAATCGATCGCGAGCCTGATCTGCTCGCGCCGCTCGCGCGGCGTCAGCGGCACGCAGTTGTCGGAGATTTCGACCACGTCGAAGCCGACGCGCTTTGCTTCCAGCAGGAATTTGCGCAGCGCCTTCACGCCGTAGGTCGCGAACACGTATTCCTGGAACTGCCCGCCGATGAACGGGCGGATGCGGTTCCGCTTGAGCAGCGCGAGCTTTTTGCGCAGGTACGGAAGGTCGTAAAGCCGCGAGGTGCCGACCGCGATCTTGAACAGGTCGATATACGGCCCGGCCATTCGGATCAGGTCCTTGGTGTAGCGGTACGGCAGGCCGAAGTCGGCGACCATCGTCAGGCCGGTCGCGCGCGGCTTCGCCTGGCTGCGCGCGCGCGGCAATTCGACGAACGCGAACGGCACGGTGCGGGATCTTGATGAGGTACGCACCATTTTCTCTTAACTTAACAATTCAGCGAATGCCTGAAGCAACCATACTTGGCGGCACAACAAGCCGAGGGCTTATTGCGGACTTTGGAGGCTCTTGCAAAACTAGAGAGCAGGCACGACGCGCGGCCTAACTGACGGTTATCCATCCTACCTAGATAGCCTGCCTGCCAGCGGCGTACACGAAGCCGCTAAAGATTGATTATTCCGAAAGGTTTTGTCAACTATCGATCAAAGTCGCCCGGCGTGCGGGGCTGAAGGTCTCACCGAAAAGCAAGAGCGCAAACCGTAAGCGTCATGACTTACCTTGCGCTCAAGGTCGGCGTGGACTGGAGGCTTGTCGCGGTGGAAGTGCCCGCAGTCCTGATCGATTCTTTCCTCGGGCCGGCGCTCAACCGCTACATGAATGAGAAGGCGCTGAAGACCTTCGTTGCGGTCGTGCTGCTCGGGATCGGGCTGTACTACGTTTCCGGTTGAAGGCGGGCGAGCCGTGTCACCCCACGACAGCGGACCCTGTGGCTCGATCTGCGTCTAATCCCTATAATACTTCGATGCTTCAAACGGGGCGCGAAGCTCGCGCGGACGGACATCTCGACGTGCTCGGCTCCATTCCGCCGGCTTACCGGAAGGCGGTACTCGAGCAATGCAAGCGCCGCGTGCTCGCAAGAGGTGAGCTGATCTGGTCCCAAGGCGAGCCGTCCCAGTATGTTGCGTTCCTCGTCTCTGGAAAGGTGATGTCCTGGTTCCAGGCGCGAAACGGCAAGACCGGAACGACGGGCTTCTGGTGCGCGGGGGACCTGCTCGGCGCCGCCGACGTCGGCACGGTCGGCATCCGGCAGCAGACGGTGCGCTGCCTCGAGGAATGCGTGATCTACACGTTGCCTTTCGAGCGCTTCGACGACCTCGTGCGGCGTTTTCCGGAGCTCGGGCTGGCCATTATCCGGGCCCTCTCGGTCCGGCTGCGCTGGGTCGCCCAGCTAGCCATCACGCTCGAGACCCAGCCCGCTTTCGAGCGCATATGCACGGTGCTTCTGGCGCTGGCGGAGCGGTTCGGCGCCGATAGCGACGAGGGCGTGCTGATCAACCTGAAGCCGACCAACGAAGACCTCGCGGCCATTGCCGGCGTCACACGCCAGTTCACCAACGCGACGCTGCGCGACCTGCGCCAGCGAGGGCTGCTGATCACGCGCAGGCGAAACATCATCCTCACCGACCGCGCGGCCATTGAAAGGCTGGCGTACCGCCGGTGACATACCGAGTGCGCCTCAAGGCGCGCGACGCCGATTATGAGATTGGGCAGTGAACGCGGCCATCAACCCTTCAGGTACACCATATCGGCGTCCACTTCCACCGGATACATCTCGAGCGGCGCCGCAGCGAGGCCACGAGGCTCGCCACCCTCTCGCAAGCTCCACTGCCAAAGATGCTCCAGGCAGGTGAGGACTTCGCCGTCGAACACCCCGTCGCACAGGGCAATGCCTTCATGCGGGCACGCAGCTTGGCAGGCAAAAAAACCGTCGCCCGCGTTGATGACGCAAACCTTTCTGCCGTTCGATTCGAACTGCTTTAATCCGTTGACCGGGACGTCTGTGACTTTGCAGATTACCGTTCGTTCCATGGCCCTATGCTGCCACAGCCGCGGGAGAACTGTTTGTCAAGTATATGACAGCGCACCCCGCGGCAAGCGCGTATCTTCCCGCAGGAGCATAGTTCACTGATTAGAGGTCTCGATGGCCGGCTACCGGCGACACGTATTCGTCTGCCTCAACGAGCGGGACCCAAGCGACCCGAAAGGTTGCTGCAAGCACCGCGGCTCCGATGAGGTCTTCAAGACGCTCAAGGCAGGCGCCCACAAGGCCGGCCTTGCCGACGTGCGAATCAACCGCGCCGGCTGTCTCGATCATTGCGCGTACGGCCCGACGGTCGTGATTTATCCCGAAGCCGTGTGGTACCGCGTGCCGTCCGTCGAGGCTGCGCAGGAAATCCTGCGCAGCCACATCATTGAAGGAAAGGTCGTCGATCGCCTGCTCATCGACAACATCGCATAATCACCGGAAGGAATCGCAAATATGAACATGGCACAAGCATTGCGCAAGGAAAAGCCCACCGACCTGTACAAGGCGGTCGAAAACGCTTATCGCTCGAGCAAGAAGAAGCTCGGCCAGGAGTACTTCGTGATCGACTGCGACCGGCACATCATCGAGCCGCCGGAGGCGTTTACGATGTACCTCGACAAAGAATGGCAGCATATGGCGCCCAAGCCCGCCACCGACAACATGGGCGCGCCGCGCCTCATGGTTGAAGGCCGGCTCTACCAGAAGCCCGCTGGCTGGGGCCCGGGACGCACCGAGGGTTGCGGCGACCAGCGCCCCCGCGGCGAGGGCTTGGCTTACGAGCACGCGTACAAGCACGCCTTCGAGAACCGGGACGTGGACATGGACCTGACCGGCATCGATGCCGCGGTGTGGATCCCGACCCTCGGGCTGTTCGTTCCCGACATCATGAACTTTGACTTTCAGTATGCGGTGTGCCGCGCGCTTAACGACTGGACCGCGAAGATTTGGGCGACGGGCAAGCGCCATCTGTGGTGCGTGACAATCCCTCTCAACCCGGCATGGGCGGTGGAGGAAATCAAACGCAGCAAAAAGCTCGGCGCCACTGCGGTCTGGATGCGCCCCAATGTGATGCAGGGCGTGCGCTGGTGGGGCGAGGACTGGGATCCAGTGTGGAAAACCATGACCGACCTCGGCATGCCGCTGGTCTTCCACGAGGCGACCGGCACCTACAACGCCACCTATAGCACCGACTACAAGTTCGACCGCTACTGGATCGCGCACGCGGTCTCGCATCCGCTGGAAATGGCGGCGGCGGTTGCCGGGATTCTCGGCTACGGCGTGCTCGAGCGTCATCCGACCCTGAAGGTTCTCTTCTGCGAAGCGGGCGCGACCTGGGTGCCCTACATGCTGTTCCGGCTGGACAATCACTACGAGGCGCGCCGGAA
>JAHFRL010000158.1 GCA_023266235.1 Betaproteobacteria bacterium | reverse complement strand
CGTAGGCGCCGTTCAAATAGTTTTCTTGTATAACTTGGTGTGGAGCTATTTCAAAGGCAGGCCATCGGGTGGCAACCCCTGGGGGGCCACCACGCTGGAATGGCAGACCCCGGATACGCCACCGAAGCACGGCAACTTTGGCCGGGAGTTGCCGGTGGTCTATCGCTGGGCCTACGATTACAGCGTGCCGGGCGCCGACCAGGACTTCATACCTCAAAACCAGCCCCCCGGTAAGGCGACCGCGGGGTTCGAGCCAACGTAGTCATGACTGTCACGTTGGTGTGTCTGACGGTCATCATGGCCGCGGTGGTCTGGTGGCTGGTTCGACAAACGCTTGACGTCAAGCCTTGGGTCGAGCAGAGGCCGTTGACCAACGATCATGGCGAAGGTGGCTTATCCCTGCCTCCGGTAAAGATCGGCCTCGGCGTATTTCTGGCGGTCGCCACGTCTCTATTTGCGCTCTCCATCAGCGCTTACCTGATGCGAAGAGAAGGGGCGGACTGGCGTCCCTTGGCCCAGCCGATGGTGCTGTGGTTCAACACTGCGATGCTGATCTTCGGCAGCGTCTTCTTTCAACGGGCAAGCGGCGCGGCGAAATCGGGCCAGATAGACGGTGTGAGACTCGGCCTGCTTGCCGGCGGCGTTTGCACGCTTGTCTTTCTGGCCGGACAGCTTTGGGCTTGGCAACAACTGATTGCCGCGGGTTATTATTTGACGACCAACCCCGCCAACGCTTTCTTCTACTTTCTCACGACGCTACACGGGTTGCACTTGTTGGGTGGCCTGTGGGTCTGGGCCAAGACCACCGTCAAGCTGCAACGCGGCGCCGCGGTTCGTGAGGTGCGCTTGAGCGTGGAGCTGTGCGCGGTTTACTGGCACTTTCTGCTGGTGATCTGGCTGATTTTGTTCGGTCTACTCCTGTTTACATAATTGGATCCATGCACATGGCACAAGATGCAATGACGAATTCGGGAGCACTCGTCCCGGCTGAAGGCTTGCAGGGCATTGTCGCCGACTGGTCCTCGGACCAGCGGGCGTTCAAGAAGGTCCCCTGGGGCAAGGCCATGATGTGGATCTTCCTCCTCAGCGACACCTTCATTTTCACCTGTTTTTTGACCAGTTACATGACGGTGCGAATGTCCACCACGGTCCCTTGGCCCAACCCGAGCGAGGTCTTCGCCTTGACGATCGCGGGGCACCACATCCCGCTCATCCTGATCGCCATCATGACCTTCATCCTGATCAGCAGCAGCGGCACGATGGCCATGGCGGTCAAATTCGGCTATCAAAAAGATCGCGTCAAATGCGCTGTGCTGATGCTGGTGACGGCGGCATTTGGCGCCACCTTCGTCGGCATGCAGGCCTTTGAGTGGACCAAGTTGATCATGGAAGGGGTGCGTCCCTGGGGCAACCCCATGGGCGCGGCGCAGTTTGGCTCGAGCTTTTTCATGATCACGGGCTTCCATGGCACTCACGTGTCGATCGGCGTGATTTTCCTGCTCATCATCGCTGCAAAGGTTTTGCGGGGAGATCTCGATCACGCAAGGCCGGGTTTCATGACCGGCCGCAAGGGCAGCTACGAGATGGTCGAAATCATGGGCCTGTATTGGCACTTCGTCGATCTGGTGTGGGTGTTCATCTTTGCGTTATTTTATCTTTGGTAGAGGACAACATGGCACACGCGGAAGGACAACAACATCCGATCAGCGTTTATTTGTGGATCTGGGGGCTGCTGTTTGTTCTCAGCACGTTCTCTTATCTGGTCGACTACTTCCATTTCCAGGGCTATCTCAGATGGTCCCTGATCATCGCGTTCATGTTGCTGAAGGCCGGGCTGATCGTTGCCGTTTTCATGCATATGGCGTGGGAGCGCCTTGCCATGGTGTATGCCATTCTGGTACCAACCGGCGCTTTGATGGTTTTGATCGGCCTCATGTCGCTCGAAGGCGGCTACACCTTCCTCACGCGGGGCACATACTTTTCGCCCTCACCCGCGGTCGTGGAACACCCGGTCGTGAAACACAACTAGACCTTGATATCCGGAGGCTAATCCCATGAAGCAAGACCGAATCAGTATCAGACGCCGTGGTTTCCTGAAAATCAGCTCGCTTGCCGTAGCCGCATTCACGATAGCGTCGCGCGCCGGAACATCCCTGGCGCAGCCCAAAGCGCAGGATAAGAAAGGCGCACTGCCGCAGCTGGATGAAAAAGACCCGACGGCGCAGAACCTGGGATACAAACACGACGCCGCCAAGGCCGACAAAGCCAAGTTCAAGCAATATGCAGCCGGCCAGACCTGTGCCGGCTGCCAGCTGTTTCAGGGGAAACCGGGTGATGCGTGGGCGCCGTGTACGATCTTTCCCGGCAAACAGGTGAACGTGAAGGGCTGGTGCTCAGCCTGGGTGAAGAAGGCTTGATCGCAGGTGATTCAGTTTGCCGCGGTCGATTTCCCGCCGCGTTGCGTCAGCGCTCCAACGGTTCGGATCTCGCCCGGATCATTGGCGTTGGCGGCCATGGCCCTTTTTTGCCGTCAACCCATTTTTTGTAATCGCCGTCGCTTACCACATTGACGACGATCAGCACGCATGCGCGCCCGGCACCGCAGGCCTCGATGCTGCACAGGCCGCGATAAGAACCGATTTTTGGCGTATTGAACCAGGTGTCGCGGGCGAGACCCGGGATCGCGTCCTGCTTGACCCCTAGGGCCGGAACGTGCCAAGAGTGGATTGCATCGTTTGCGGCAAGGACCATGCGGATTTTCTTGTTGACCGGCACGACGACAGGATTGTCGACCTCGAGCCGATTGTTATCGCTCTGGACCGTGCTGGAATCGACCGCCAGCGTACGCCGAACGTACAGATTTGAGAAGAAAGAAACACCTTCACCGTCACCCTTGAGGTAATCGTAGCCCCATTTCCATTGCAAGCCGGTGGCCTTGATGGTGATATCGGCGTCGGAGCTGTCCTTGAGCCCGACCAGGATCCTCGCTGCCGGCCATGCCGTGCCGAGCAGGGTGACGAACGGAATGACGGTCCAAATGATCTCGACGGTGGCGTTCTGGTGGAACTGCCCGGCCCTGCGCCCGACCGCCTTGCGATGGCTGTAGACGGAGTAGATCATCAGCCCGAATGCGACGCAGATAATCACCAGGACGCCGACCATCAGCAGCATATGCAGGTCGTAGAATTCGGCGGTGATGCGCGTTCCCGGGATCACGCCGCCCCCTGCGCCTTGAACAGGTGGTCAATATCCTTTTTCATGCGCTGAGGATCCGGCGCCCCTGGAAACCGCATCATCAGATTGCCGTGCGGATCGATGAGGTAGATATGATCGCGGCGCGCGCTTTGCGCCGGAAAAGCATTCAGCAGCGGGCTGCCGCTCGCGCGCAGCACGCGGGTACCGTCGAATTCGCGCAGCAGCAGTATCGATAGCGGTGCGTCGTCCTCGACGAGGAATACGCGCTCCACGCGGTCCATCTCGCGGCCCTGCATGAGACGTTGTTGCCGCATCATGAAAAGCTTGGCTTCGCAGGAGCGCGCACAGGCGCCGGTGTCGATGCTGACCATGACCCATTTGCCGCGAAGTTCCGCGAATCGGAATGTCCGGCCATCGAGTTGCCGAAGCGGCATCTCGGCCAGCGGCCGCACGTCGAGCAGGTCACCGTAATTCAGGCGGCCCTCCGGGCGCCACACAAAAAACGCAAGGTAGGACGCGATCAGCGGCAAGGCGAACAGCACCCCGATCAACATCAGCTCAATCCTGGCGCCGCGGCGCGGGTTCGATGCTTCGGAGGTTGAGGACGACATAGAGGACTAGAATCAATGCGGCGAGAGAATACCACTGGAACGCATAACCCCGGTGGATGTCGACACCGCGATCCGCGCGTTCCCACATACGCGCGAGACCATCGTCGCTCGCGCTGGTCTGCCGGATGAGAAACGGCTGCAGAGCGAGACGGGTCGTTTCCGCATAGCGCTCGAAATTCAGATTCTGCCAGACCGGCTCCGCGGCGGCGCCGGTCTTTTTTCCGGCCGCGTGGTCTGATGCGAACTCGAAATAGCGGCCGCCCGGAACCAGCGCGATGCCTTCGAGCGATCGCGGGCCGGCTGGCGTCGGAAATTTCGGCAGCACGTCGCGCCGCGGACCCGCGGCGATCCAGCCACGATTCACCAGCACGCAAAGCTCGCCGCCTTCGATTCTGACCGGCGTGAGGACTTCGTATCCGACCACGCCGTTGCGCATGCGATTGTCGAGCAGGACCGTGTGCCGGGGCAGGAATTCGCCGCGCACCGAGACGCGCGCATATTCGGCGTCCTTCACCTCGACCGGGCGCGGCGGCAGCTGCAGCGTGGCGCCGCGTCCCCGGTCGTCGAACCTCTCCTGCAGCGCCTGCTTCTCCTCGGCGCGCCGCAGCTGCCAGTTGCCGAGCAATAACGCGGCCACCATGGCGGCCGCCACCGCGACGCTCACGCCCCAACC
The DNA here is from genome assembly GCA_023266235.1 of Betaproteobacteria bacterium. Lineage (GTDB taxonomy): Bacteria > Pseudomonadota > Gammaproteobacteria > Burkholderiales > SG8-41 > PALSA-1004. The sequence goes on along the minus strand of JAHFRL010000158.1, from coordinate 5,201 downwards.
GGGGCGAAATCTCCGCGTGCCGAAGTATTTTGCGAGGATGCGATTTACAACCAATAGACCGTAACGAACACGCCGAGCCAGACCACGTCGACGAAGTGCCAGTACCACGCCACCGCCTCGAACGCGAAATGACGATCGTGCGTGAAGTGCCCCTTCATGCAGCGGATCAGAATCACGATCAGCATGGTCGCGCCTACCGTCACGTGGAAGCCGTGAAACCCGGTCAGCATGAAGAACGTGGAACCGTAGATGCCCGTGGTGAGCCTGAGATTGAGGTCGCTGTAGGCGTGCGAGTATTCGTAAACCTGCAAGCCGAGGAACAGCAGTCCGAGCGCAATCGTGAAGAACATGAACAGCTTGAGCTTGCCGCGGTCGTCTTCCTTCAGCGCGATGTGCGCGATGGTGATCGTGACGCCGGAAAAGAGCAGCAGCAGGGTGTTGATCGCTGGAATGCCCCACGCCGACATCGGCGTGAACGGGTCCACTGGCAGGGGCCCCGATGTCGGCCACTGCCCGGCGAATTCCGGCCACAGCAGTCTCTGCTCGAGACTGCCCAGGTCCGGAACCGCCAGCACGCGCGCGTAGAAAAGCGCCCCGAAGAACGCGCCGAAGAACATGATCTCGGAAAAAATGAACCAGCCCATGCCCCAGCGGAACGACACGTCTTCCCAGTTGCCGTAGTTGCCGCCCTCGGACTCGCCGATCACGTCGCCAAACCAGTGGAACATCATGAACATGAGGACCGCGAGCCCCACAAACAGGACGTACAGACCCGTGTCCCAGCCATTGAACCACGACGCCGCGCCAGCGCCCATGCACAGGAGCGCGGCGGAACCGAAGATCATCCAGTGCGACGGCTGCGGCACGAAATAACCTCGGGGCTGGCTCATATCACCTCTCCTCTATCTCCCGGTTCGATGCTATACGGCCCGGCCAACGATGAACTTCGCCAGCAGGATCAGGCTCATTACCAGCAGCGCCGCACCGATGAGACCCGCCACGATCACCTGCACCGGCGTCAGACGCAGCGAATCGGCCTCATGGTCCTTCTTCCTGCGGATTCCCAGGAAGGACCAGAACACGGCTTTCGCCACCATTAGGGGCGAGGCTCTTTGGGGCGCGTCCGCCATCTCGATGCGGCGCCTGCTAACCGGGCCTCGCCGGCGCACGCGCGCCGTCGACCTCGAAAAAAGTGTACGACAGCGTGATCGTGTTGACGTCGGCGGGCAACGCCGGATCCACCACGAACGTGACCGGCATGAGCCTCGTCTCGCCCGCCGCCAGCGTCTGGCTGCGGAAGCAGAAGCATTCGAGCTTCCTGAAATACTGCGCCGCAAGCGGCGGGCCAAAGCTCGGCACCGCCTGCCCCGTCACCGGGATGTCGCGCCGGTTCTTGACTTCATAGAACACCTGCACCACTGCGCCGGGGTGCACCGAGAGGTGCGGCGTGAGCGCCCGGAATTCCCAGGCCAGGTCCTTGAGGTTCGAGTCGAACTCGAGTCCCACGAGCCGGGCCGCGTCGACCTGGCTGTTCGCCGGCAGCGTGTCCGGCTGGACCACATCGCGGATGCCCGAGATCTCGCAGATCTTCTCGTAGAACGGCACCAGCGCAAAGCCGAAGCCGAACATGGCGACCGCCACAATCAGCAATCGCGTGAGCAGCCGCCGGTTTTCGGCGGCGACACGCTCGATCCTGTGCGCTTGCGCCATCACTTGAGCAGCAGGTATTTCAGCATGATGCCGAAGAAAAATACCGCCACGATCAACAGCAGCAAGAGCGCAGTGCGCCGGTTGCTGCGCGAGATCGCTTCGGGCAGTGCGCCGCTCATTTCAACTTCGGCGCGGTTGCGAAGCTGTGGTACGGCGCCGGCGACGGCAGATGCGTCCACTCCAGCGTGTTCGCGCCCTCCCACGGGTTGGCCGGGGCCTTCTCGCCGCCGCGTATGCACAGCACCACCGCGGCCAGGAACAGGAGTTGCGAGAGGCCGAAACCAAACGCGCCGATCGAGGCGATCTGGTTGAAATCCGCGAACTGCAGCGCGTAGTCCGGAACGCGGCGCGGCATGCCGGCAATGCCGAGGAAGTGCATCGGGAAAAAGGTCACGTTGAAGAAAATGATCGAGAGCCAGAAATGCCACTTGCCGATGGTCTCGCTGTACATGTGGCCGGTCCACTTGGGGAGCCAGAAGTAGGTACCCGCGAAAATCGTGAACAGCGAGCCCGCCACCAGCACGTAGTGGAAGTGCGCCACCACGTAATAGCTATCCTGCATCTGGATGTCGACCGGGTAGATGGCGAGGATGAGCCCGGTGAACCCGCCCATGGTGAAAACGAAGATGAAGCCGACCGCGAACAGCATCGGCGTCTCGAAGGTCATCGAGCCCTGCCACATGGTGGCGAGCCAGTTGAACACCTTGACGCCGGTCGGCACCGCGATCAGCAAGGTGGCGTACATGAAGAACAGCAGGCCCAAGGTCGGCATGCCGACGGTAAACATGTGATGCGCCCACACGATGAAGGACAGGACCGCGATCGACGAGGCCGCATAGACCATCGACGCGTAGCCGAACAGCGGTTTCCTCGCGAACGCCGGGATCACCTGCGAGACGATGCCGAACGCCGGCAGGATCATGATGTAGACCTCGGGATGTCCGAAAAACCAGAAGATGTGCTGGAACATCACCGGGTCGCCGCCGCCCGCGGCGTTGAAGAACGAGGTGCCGAAATGCCGGTCGGTGAGCACCATCGTGATCGCCCCGGCGAGCACCGGCATCACCGCGATCAGCAGGTAAGCCGTGATCATCCAGGTCCACACGAACATCGGCATTTTCATCAGCGTCATGCCCGGCGCGCGCATGTTGAGGATGGTCGTGATGATGTTGATCGAGCCCATGATCGACGAGGCGCCCATGATGTGCAGCGCGAAGATGCCGAGATCCATGCCGGGACCCATCTGGATCGACAGCGGGGCGTAAATGGTCCAGCCGGCGGCAGGCGCTCCGCCCGGCACGAAGAACGACGCCACCAGCAGGATTGCCGCGACCGGCAGCAGCCAGAAGCTCCAGTTGTTCATGCGCGCGAACGCCATGTCCGGCGCGCCAATCATCATCGGAATCTGCCAATTGGCGAAACCGACGAAGGCCGGCATGATCGCGCCGAACACCATGATCAGCCCGTGCATGGTGGTGAGTTCGTTGAAGAACTCCGGACGCCAGAACTGCAAGCCCGGCTGAAACAATTCCGCGCGGATGCCGAGCGCGAGAATGCCGCCGATGAAAAACATCGTCAGACTGAACCACAGGTAAAGCGTGCCGATATCCTTGTGGTTGGTGGTGGTGATCCAGCGCATGATTCCGCCCGGGTGATGCGGGTGAGCGCCGTGCCCGTGGGCTGCGTCGTGATCGTGACCGTGGGGTTCGACGACTGCGCTCATGGCGTTCTCCGTGCGGTTTCCATGCGATCTACTTCCTGAGAGCCTTGACCTCGGCGGGCTGAATCGCCTCGCCGGTCTTGTTGCCCCAGTTGTTGCGCGTGAAGGTGATCACCGCCGCCAGCTCGACGTCGTTCAGCTGTTTGCCGAACGCCACCATCGCGGTGGGCGTTCCTTTCTTGACGACGCCGTTGAGCACCGTCTCGATCTGCTTGAGCTTCGGCCCGATGACCACGTTCGAGCCGTCGAGCGGCGGGAACGCGGGCGGCAGCCCCTTGCCGGTCGCCTGGTGGCAGGCGACGCAGTTGGCGGCATACACCTTCTCGCCCCGCGCCTTGAGCTCATCCATGGTCCATTGCTTGTCCGGATCGTCGGCGGCGGCGGCGGATTTCTGTTTCTGCTCGGTGACCCACGCGGCGTACTTGTCCAGCGGCACGACGTTGACCACGATGGGCATGAATCCGTGTTCCTTGCCGCAAAGTTCGGCGCATTGGCCGCGGTAGACGCCCTCCTTGTCCGCTTTGAACCAGGAATCGCGCACGAAACCCGGTATTGCATCCTGCTTCACCCCGAAAGCGGGAACCCACCAGGCGTGGATCACGTCGTTCGCGGTGATCAGCAACCGCACTTTCTTGCCGACGGGGACCACCATGGGATTGTCGACTTCGAGCAGATAGTGCTCGTCTTTCTGCGCGCTGCCGGTGATCTGGTCCCGCGGCGTCGACAAAGTTGACAGGAAGCTCACGCCCTCGCCTTCGCCCTTCAGGTAGTCATAGCCCCATTTCCACTGGTAGCCGACGATCTTGATCGTAATGTCGGGGCTGGACGTGTCCTTGAGCCTGAGCAAGGTACTGGTCGCCGGATATGCCATGCCGATCAAAATGATCAAGGGGACGACGGTCCAGATCATCTCAACGGTGGCGTTCTCGTGGAACTGTTTAGCCTTGTACCCGACCGACTTGCGATGGGCATAGATGGAATAGAACATGAAGCCGAACACGACGCAGAAAATGACGATGACGATGTACATCATCAGCATGTGCAGGTCGTAGATTTCTGAGGCGATGCGCGTGACCGGGGGTTGAAAGTTCAGCTGATAGGCCGCGTCCGAAATTCCGGCAAACGCGGTCAACCCGGCGGTGACGATTGCGGCGCGACCGTCCCGCCACAGTTTGTGGTTTGCGCTTGTCATGCCGTCCTCTGGCGAGCAGCGAATCCGGTTTCGCGCTACGGGAACGCGAGCGTCGAGGACTCCATGTCTTTCGCGCTCACCTCCGGGTGGCGTTTCAGGATGGTTTCGCGCAACCACTCGGCCCGACGCGAGGGCACATCCACTATCAGCAGGATCTTGCCGTGCGCGATGTCGTCCTTAAATACATTGAGCCGCGAATTCGGCACCTGGGTGCCAGCGAGGCTCGCGATCCACGCACCGAGCAACGCTGCGATGACAGTGGTGATGAGTATCGTGACGAGCTGCAGCGTCACCCCTTTGGGGGGCATCAGGAAAACGAAGACGCCGAGCGCCAAGCCACCGAAGCTGCCGACCATCAGTCCGATCCCGGCACCGTGCACCATGTCGGTCTTGTATAAAAAGTTCGCTTCGTGCAGCTCGCCGAGATCGGTGCCGCGCGGGGCGAGAAAATGCATGTGGCGGTCCTCGATGCGCGCGAGCAGCAGTTCGTTCGCGGTGGCGCGCGCGCTGGCGACATCGGGGAGCAGGAAATACAGGCGGCTTCTCATGGCGACATCCTCCGCAATCAGTATGTCATGG
>JAHFRL010000039.1 GCA_023266235.1 Betaproteobacteria bacterium | reverse complement strand
CGCAGGGGAGGGCGGGCATGGAGCGTTTCCACCGCTATTACAGCCTTCACCGCATTCTGTCGTTACGGCGGCTGCCGGTGCCACGCGCGGCGATCGAGCGCGAACTCGAATGCTCGCGCGCGACGGTCAACCGCGTCATCGATGACCTGCGCGGCTACGGCGCGCCGATCGAATATCTGCGAGAACAAAACGGCTATCCGATCGAGGTTTTTTGGAGTGACGAGGACAAGGGCTTTATTGCCATCGCCCCCGATCTGCCGGGCGCATCGGCGTGTGGCAAGACCGAGACCGAGGCAATCAAAGAGCTGCATACGGCGATCGACCTCTGGCTCAAGGCGGCAAAGAAGGTGGGCAATCCGGTTCCGAAGCCGAGCGACCGCGCGGATGTGAACTATAGCGGCAAGTTCCTGATGCGTGTTCCGAGGCGGCTGCACGCGGAGCTCGCGCGTGCCGCCAAGGCGCAAGGCGTGAGTCTTAACCAGTATGTCCTCTACCTGCTGACCAAAGGTCATGGCGAGCGCGCGCAAGTCCGGTCGGTCGAGCACGGCGAGATCAGCCGCGCGCGGCGCGTGGCGTAGTCCATAAGCGACTCGATCGACGCTCGGTTTCGGTTGCCACTTCGGCCTCGGCTTGTTCGTCCCCGTTCTCGATGCATAAACCGAATCTCAACCGCGCCCGCGAGCACCGCGTCATCGACGAGATCGTGGTCGATGCCTACAACGAGGTGGAACGCGCGATGAGCTGGTACTACTACCTTGAGGAAAAACTCGAATTTCCGTAAGGCGCGCTGCACCACCGAGCGTTCGGTTTCGCCGCTGAAGAAAGGCGAGCAGGTGGAGGTGCTGGCGATGGCGAAGGAGGACGATTGCATGCGCGAGATGTTCGTGTTGATTCGCTTCGCCGGGCGGAAGCTCGGCGTGCCGCTATCGCAACTCGAAGTAATCGACGCCAAAGGCGAGACCCGCGAGGCGGTGGACGACTGGCGGTATTGGGTTGCCATCGGTTACGAGTTTTAGCGCCTCGTCGACCGGGGTTTCCGGCTTGCCTTGCGCCCGTACAAGGATTCTATTTCCGCCAGCAAATCCTGAAGGGGCAGCGCCTCGATTTTCTCGCCCAGCTTGTATCGCTGCGACCCGGGGTAGACGACATGAAGCTTATGCAATTTCAGGTCGGCGATTGCGACGCTCATCGACTTGGTGGCGCGGGGCGCATCGCTGTATTTCGCTTCGACGCCGTAGCGCCTGCCTTCGCGGGTCAGCAGGAGATCGAGTTCCGCGCCCGACTGCGTCGCCCAATAATAGGCATTGCGCTCCCCCGCAGCGAGGATTGCCTGTTCCAGTGCATATCCTTCCCAGGACGCACCGAGCTTGGGATGCGCCTCCAACGCGCCGAAGCTCGGCAGTCCGAGCAGCGCATGCAGGATGCCCGAATCACGAATATAGATCTTTGGTGCGCGAATCTGGCGCTTGCTGATGTTCACGAACCACGGCTGAAGCTGGCGCACCATGAATGCGCCGCTTAGCACGTCCAGATGACGCTTCACCGTCGTATGGGCTTCACCAAGCGAGCGGCCGATCTCCGAAGCATTCCAGATCTGCCCGTGGTAATGGGCGAGCATCATCCACAGCCGCCGCAATGTGGTTGCGGGTACCCGAACGCCGAGTTGCGCGATATCTCTTTCGAGGAAGGTGCGTATGAAATCCTCGCGCCACGCGAGACTGTCTGCGTCGTCGCGTGCGAGAAAGGAACGCGGGAAACCTCCGCGCAGCCACAATCGTCGCAATGCGGATGCGCCGGCCTCGCGCAAATCGAAACCTGCCATGTCGACGAATGCGACCCGGCCCGCGAGGCTTTCCGAGCTTCGGCGCACGAGGTCGGGGGATGCGCTGCCGAGGGCCAGGAAGCGTGCCGGTGCGCGCGGCCGGTCCGCGAGCACCCGCAAAACGGGGAAGATCTCCGGTTGACGCTGGATCTCGTCAATGATGACCAACCCGCGCAGCGGTTGGAGCGCAGTCATCGGTTGCGCGAGCCGCGCGGCGCCGGCGGGATCTTCCAAATCGAAGTATTCGGCTTCCTCGCCGGCTGCGATGGCGCGAGCGAGCGTTGTCTTGCCGCACTGGCGCGGACCGAGCAGCGCGACAATCGGATTCGCCCGCAGCGCGCCGCGCACGCGTGCGGCAAGGGTTACGCGTTTGATTCGAGTGGACATAATCATTGCATTTTGAACATATGCCGCTCAAAATGCAAGGATAAGATGGGAATCATCAGTCGAGCCAGATGTATGTGTCTGGCGAGGACTGACGCATTTCCTGCGCGAGTCGAATAAATTCGCTATTCCGCCTGATTCCATGTATAGTGCGCGTACCTCGAAGCAACTTAAGGTTGCATGAATTCGAGTTGCATCTGTCCCTGACCCCTTCGTTTTCAGCTTCCTTCTCCGAATAGCTGCTTCCGCCACGGTTAGCGACGAAGCCCGTGCGCCGGCGGCGTTTGCCTGCCTTTTGCAGCAGTTGTTTTGCCTGCGCGTTTGTTTGTGCTGTACCTTTAAGAAAGTATTTTGATGTCATTTGCATCCTTGAATCTGAATCCCGCCATTGTGCAGGCGCTCACCGCGTCCGGATATACCGAACCGACCCCTGTGCAGGCGAAGGCGATACCCGAAGCAATCGCCGGCCACGATCTGATGGTCTCGGCGCCGACCGGCACCGGCAAGACGGCGGTATTTGTGCTGCCCGCGCTGCAGCGTCTGGTGCAACCTTCCGCCAAACCCGGCCGCGGCCCACGCATGCTGGTGCTGACGCCGACGCGCGAGCTCGCGCTGCAAGTCACCACTGCGGTCGAAAAATACAGCAAGTTCATGCCCCGCGTGCGTACCGGCACGGTGCTCGGCGGCATGCCGTACCCGAAGCAGCGCAGGCTGCTCGAGTCGCCGCTCGACATCCTGGTTGCGACACCCGGGCGGCTCATCGATTTCATCGACCAGGGCAAGGTCGATTTCTCGCGTCTCGAGATGCTGGTGCTCGACGAAGCCGACCGCATGCTCGACATGGGCTTCATCAAGCCGGTGGAAAGAATTGCCGGCGCGACGCCCGCCGGGCGCCAGACGCTGCTGTTTTCAGCGACACTCGACGGCGGCATCGCGACGCTGGCGAAACGCCTGCTGCGGCAGCCGAAGCTGATCGAATGCGAGGCGACCCAGGCGAATCATGACAACATCGAGCAACGCCTGCATTACGTCGACGACGGCAGCCACAAGCACCGTCTGCTCGACCACCTGCTGCGCGATGCCGATCTCACGCAGGCGATCGTGTTCACCGCCACCAAGCGCGGCGCCGACCGGCTGGCCGAAGCGCTCCACGGCAAGGGCCACTCCGCGGCCGCTTTGCACGGCAACATGAACCAGTCGCAGCGCAACCGCACGCTCGCCAGGATGCGCAGCGGGGACGTGCGCGTGCTGGTCGCAACCGACGTCGCCGCGCGTGGCATCGACGTGTTGAGCATCACGCACGTGATCAACTACGACCTGCCGAAAGTGGCCGAAGACTACGTGCACCGCATCGGCCGCACCGGCCGTGCCGGCGCGACCGGCATTGCGATTTCGTTCGCAGCGCCGGATGATGGGCAGCAGTTGCGGCAAATCGAGCGCTACACCGGCCGCCAGATCGAGCGGCACGTGGTGGCAGGGATGGAGCCCACGCTCAAGCCGCGCAGCGGCGGTGCGCCGGGCGGCGAGCGTAAACGCTTTGGCGGACAGAACAAGCGCCAGGCAGAGCAGCGTCGTTTCGGTGGCGGCGGCGAGTCGCGCTGGAGCGGCGGCAGGTCGTTCGGCGGCAATGGCGGGCGCCAATCGCGCGATTTCGGCAACCGCAGTCGCGGACGGGGGTAAAAGCGGTTAATCCCGGATCCCGGTTTCCGCCGGGATGACGGCGCGAAGGCTGGCGCTGCACGGGGCGCCAGCCTTCTTTATTGCGCAAGCCAGCTCAGCGCCGGCCGCCTCAAGCGCGCGGCCGGCGCTTGCGATCAACCGTCTTTGCGCAGCTTGCTCAGCCAGTATTCCATTTGCTTGCCGGCGGCTTCGCGTCCGCCAAGGCCGAACGACAGCGCGACCGCGACCGCGACCGCGCCGAGCGTCAAGCCGAAGGTGAGATTGACGATATCGTCGGCGATGCCCATCGCGCGCAGGCCCATCGCAATCACCACGCCGAGGATCGCGATGCGCGCAATCCGCGCCAGGCCGGCCGTCTGCTCGCCGCTGGCGCGGTGTATCGCGTCATAAGCGACGTTCGCGAGCCAGAAACCGATCACCAGGATCACGCCGCCGAGCAGCACGTCGCCGCCGAACTTGATGAAAGTGGTGACGATGTCGCGCACCTGGCTGAAATCGAGCCGGTTCGCGGCCTCGACGATCGCAAACAGCATCGCAAAAAACATCAGCAGCTTGCCGACGATCGCCGATGGCGTGAGGCTGCCCCTGAAGTGCGACAGCCCGAGCTTTTCGGGCAGCGCATCGACGCCGACGCTGTTGAGCAGCTTGCTCGCCAGCGCGGACGCGAACCGCGCGACGTAGTAGGTGATGACCAGGATCATCGCCGCGGCGATGACGTGCGGCACCGCGTTCAGTATGATCTCCAGCATCTCGGTCGCCGGGCGCGAAATGGCTTCGATCCTGAGCGCGTCGAGCGCCGCAATCAGCGACGGCACGAAGACGAAGATGAATACCAGCGTGCCCGCCAGTTGGGACAGCCGCACCGAATCCGCCAGGCCGACCGACTCGTTGATCTTGTCGGCGCCCGCCGCGGCGAGCAGATTGGTCACCAGGCCGCGCAGCACTTTCGCGACCAGCCAGCCGACAAATCCGATCGCCAGGGCCGCCACCACGTTGGGCACCATGTCGAGCGCCTTGTTGATCATGCCGCGCACCGGATCCAGCAATCCCTGCAGATCGAACGCGCCGAGGATGGCCGGTATGAACAGCAACACGATCAGCCAGAACAGCACGTTGCCGACGCTGCGGCTCATCGGCTGCATGCCGGCTTCGGCGGAGAGTCTTTCGTCCCAGTCGGTGGCGCCGAGCGCTTTGGTCACGAGCATGCGCACCGCGCTGGCGACGATCCATGCCAGCACCAGCAGCAGCACGCCGGCAGCAAACCGCGGCAGGTAGCCGAATACCTGGGTCAGCAGCGCGTTGAACGGATTGGAGACCTGCTCGAGATGCAGTGAATTGAAGACACCGATTACCGTAATCAGGATCACCAGCCAGAACACCCCGGCTGAAATCCCCGATTCGACGTCCATCTCTTCCTGCGTGCTCTCGGCGATGCGCGCGTTGACCTTGAGCAAGCCGAGGCTCTTGCGCACGCCGGCGCGCGCAGCAACGGCAATGATCCAGCCGACGATCAGGATGGCGAGCGCACCGAGAATCCCGGGCAGATGCGTGCCCAGCGTGTCTTGCAGAGAGGCGAGGAAGGTCGAGAAGTCCATGGAATCCCCTTTATCCAAAGTGTGGCCAGGGGCCTGGCGGCGAGCCGCGGTTTTGTTTTAGTCGAGCGTGCCGTGCACCCTGACAATGTCATGGTAGCACCGAATGATGGCAGTGCCGCGGCGCGGACCACGCGACTTACGCCGCAATGCAGCAAAGGCGGCTGCGCGGGTTATCGGCCGTCGTTGAGGTGGCACGCCGACCAGTGATCCGGCGCAATTTCCCTGAGCAACGGCGGTTCAGTGCGGCAGCGCTCCATCGCATGCGGGCAGCGCGGGTGGAAATGGCAGCCCGCAGGCGGGTCGATCGGCGAGGGGATCTCGCCTTTGATCGGCGTGAAGTCGTGCCGGCGCTTATCCAGCGCCGGCACTTCGGCGAGCAGCGCCTGTGTATAAGGATGGTTGGCGTGACGAAACAACTCAAGCGCCGGCGCCGTCTCGACCACGCGGCCGAGATACATGATCACGACACGGTCCGAGAGGTGCTTGACCACGCCGAGATCGTGGCTGATGAACAGATAGGTGAGATTGAAATCGGCGCGCAGCTGCATGAAGAGATTCAGCACCTGCGCCTGGATCGAGACGTCGAGCGCGGCAACCGCCTCGTCGCACACCAGCAGCTCGGGCTTCACCGCCAGCGCCCGCGCGATGCCGATGCGCGCGCGCTGGCCGCCCGAGAACTGGTGTGGAAAGCGGCGCCGGAACGCCGGATCGAGGCCGACCTTCTCCATCAGCTGATCGACGTAATAGTCGATATCGTCGGCGGTGTCTATGCCGTGCACGCGCGGCGCTTCGCCGATGATGTCGGCGACCCGCATGCGCGGATTGAGCGATGCGTACGAATCCTGGAACACCATCTGGATTTTCAGTTCGGCGGCGCGGCGCGCCTCCGGCGCGAGCGCCGCGATGTCGGCGCCGTGCCACAGGCGCGTGCCGGCGGTCGGCGCCAGGATGCCGGCGGCGATGCGGCCGAGCGTCGACTTGCCGCAACCCGATTCGCCGGCGAGACCGACCACTTCGCCCTCGGCGATCGCCACGCTCACGTCGTCGAGCGCATGCACCACGATTTCGCGCACGTCGGCGCCGGCGAGGCGCGCGATTTTGGCCGCGAGATCAAGCGGCCGCACGAAGTTCCTGGTGACGTTCCTGAGTTCGAGCAAAGCCGGCATGATGTCAGTTCGTCATTCCGGCGCAAGAGGCTGCGGCATGACGATTACGATGACTGTGTTGATCAATGCGCAAGGACGTCTGTGCTGACCGGATGAAAGCAGCGCAGCGTGCGTGCTGCCGACGGCTGCGTGATGGCGGGTGCCTTGCCGCAGGCCGCATCGGCGTAGGCGCAACGGTCACGGAACGCACAGCCGGGCCTGAGCCTGAGCAATGACGGCGTCATGCCCGGGATCTGGTTCAGCGGTCTGCCGCGCTGATTGCGGCTCGGGATCGATTCTATCAGTCCCGCGGTGTAGGGATGCAGCGGCTGGTCGAGCAGGTCTGCGGTCGGCCCCGACTCGACGATGCGCCCGGCGTACATCACGCATACTTCATCGGCGAGCCCGGCAATCACCGACAGATCGTGCGTAATCCAGATCATGGCGGTACCGGTCTCGCGCGCGAGCTTCTGCACCTCGTAGAGGATCTGCGCCTGGATCGTGACGTCGAGCGCAGTGGTCGGCTCGTCGGCGACGATCACGCGCGGGTTGTTGAGCAGCGCGATCGCAATCGCGACGCGCTGGCGCATGCCTCCCGACAGCTGGTGCGGGTAGGCAGTGAGACGCTCATCGGGCGCCGGGATGCCGACACGGCCCAACGCGGCACGCGCCAGCTCGCGCGCCTTCGCGGAGCCGACCTGCTGGTGCGCGTTGACGGTTTCGATCATCTGGGTATCGATGCGCAGCACCGGGTTCAGCGTCATCATCGGGTCCTGAAAGATCATCGCGATGCGGTCACCGCGCAGCCTGCGCATCGCGTCGTCGGAGCGGTCGAGCAGATTATGACCTTCGAGCAGCACGCGGCCGCCGACGATGCGCCCCGGGGGATCGACCAGGCCCATGATCGAAAAGCCGGTCACGGTCTTGCCTGAACCGGATTCACCGACCAGCCCCAGCACTTTGCCCGCGTTGACGCTGAAGCTCACGTCATCCACTGCTTTCACCACGCCGGCCTTGGTGAAGTAGTGGGTCTTCAGGTTTTCGACGCTCAGTACAGCCATCGACGGTTTCATGAATTCGTCATTTCTGCAGGCGGGGATTCAGCACGTCGCGCAGCTGGTCGCCGACCAGGTTGATGCTGACGATGGTGATCAGCAGGGCAATGCCGGGATAGAGGCTGATCCAGTATTTGCCCGACATCAGGTGCGTAAAGCCGTTGGCGATCAGCAGGCCCAGCGACGGCGAGGTGATCGGCATGCCGAGACCGAGGAACGACAGCGTCGCTTCGAGCGCGATCGCGTGCGCGACCTGCACGGTGGCGACCACGATCAGCGGCGGCAGGCAGTTCGGCAGCAAATGGCGAAACAGGATGCGGGGTGTCGACAGCGCGAGGCACGCCGCGGCCTCGACGTATTCCTTGTTGCGCTCGACCAGCGCCGCGCCGCGCACGGTGCGCGCATAGTAAGCCCACTGCACGGTCACGAGCGCGATCACGATCTTGTCGACGCCCTGGCCGAGCACCGCAAGCAGCACCAGCGCGATCAGGATCGACGGGAAGGAGAGCTGGATGTCGACCAGCCGCATGATCACGGTTTCGATCCAGCCGCCGAACCACGCGGCAGCCAGTCCGACTACGAGCCCGATTGCAAGCGCGCATATGGTTGACAGCGCGCCCACGCCGAGGCTGATGCGCAGCCCATAGAAAATCGCCGACAGCATGTCGCGCCCCTGATCGTCGCTGCCCAGCCAGAACGTCAGGCCGTCGAGGCTGGTGCCGCCGGGCGCGACCTTGGAGTTCATGATGTCGAGCTGTGCCAGGTCATACGGGTTTTGCGGCGAAACCAGCGGCGCGCCGATCGCGACGATCAGAACCAGCATGAACACGGCGAGACCGAAGAGCGCGAGGCGGCTTTCGGCGAAATCCGCGGCGAGGCGCGTGAACGGCGATTTGACGTCGGCGGCGGCGCTCATGCTTGCGCTCCGGAGAGGCGCACGCGCGGATCAAGCAACGAGTAGAGCAGGTCGACGACCAGATTGATGACGACGAACATGCAGACGATGATCAGTACGTAGGCGACGATGACCGGCCGGTCGAGCACGTTGATCGAGTCGATCAGGAGCTTGCCCATGCCTGGCCACGCGAAGATGGTTTCGGTGACGATCGCGAACGCGATCACCGAGCCGAACTCGAGCCCGATCACGGTCACGATCGGGATCAGGATGTTCTTCAGCACGTGCACCAGCACGATGCGCCGCATCGGCAGTCCCTTGGCGCGCGCGAACTTGACGTAGTCCTGCAGCATCGCCTCGCGCGTGCCGGCGCGCGTCAACCGGATCAGCAGCGACAGCTTGAACAGCGCCAGATTCAACGCCGGCATCAGCAGATGCGTGATCCCGTCCCAGTTGAGAAAACTCACCGGCACGCCGAACAGGAGCGTGGTGTGGCCGCGTCCGGTCGACGGCAGCCAGCCGAGATAGACCGAAAACACCATGATCAGCATCAGGCCGACCCAGAACGTGGGCAGGCTGAAACCGAAGATCGAGCCCGCCATGATGGTCTTGCTGAACCACGCATCGGGCTTCATGCCGGCGACGAGGCCCAGCGGGATGCCGAGCACGACTGCGATCACCAGCGCGCACAGCGCGAGCTCGACGGTCGCCGGCATGCGTTCGAAAATCAATTGCACCGCGGGCGTGTTGTGCGCGAACGAGCGGCCGAGATCGCCGCCGAGCGCGTTCCTGAGGAAAACCCAGTATTGCATCCACATCGGCTGGTCGAGGCCGAGCGCGGCGGTGGCGCGTGCGATCTCGGCCTGATCGGCCTGCGGATTGATCAGCATGTCGATCGGATTGCCGATCGCGAACACGCCGATGAAGATCAGCACCGACATGATCAGCAGCGCAAGCACGCTTTGCAGCAAACGGCGGACGATGAAGACGAGCATGGTCGTTACGCGCGGAGGCGTGCGGCGTGCGGCGTGAGGCGGGGGAAGCCCGGCAGTTGCATGGCGCTGAGTATCCTCGTCGTTGTTCCGTGCGCGTTCACGGTTGCTGTTTTCTCATTGCGGGCGAAAGTAGCGGGCGAGCGTCATGTCGCCGGTGCGCAGTACGCGGCTCGGGATACGGGACATCCAATGCTTCATCAACCACTCCTGGGCGCGTACTAGGGCGCCGGCCGGACTTCTTGCGCGTAGGTGCGCTCGTCGGTGCGCGGGGTATAGACGAGACCTTTGCGGGCGGCCCAGGTATTGACCTGGTAATGCAGCGGGATCAAGCCATAATCGTTGATCACGAGCTCGGTCGCCTGCTGCAGCAACTTTTCACGCCTGGCGTTGTCGACCGTGGCCAGGCCCTGTTCGAGCAGGGCGTCCATTTTCGGATTCGAGTAGCGCCCCCAGTTCCAGGTGCCGAAGCCTTTGTCGCGGTTGTAGGTCGCGACCAGCGAGCGCAGCGGGTAGGCGGCCTCGCTGGTGGTGACGCCCCAGTCGAGCAGCGCGGCGCTGAACTCGAGTTTGTTGGCGCGCGCGACGTAGACCGACATCGGCAGGGCTTCGACTTTGGTGACGATGCCGACGCGCGCCAGCATCTGGGCCACCGCCTGCACGATCTGCTCGTCGTTGACGTAGCGGTTGTTGGGACCGTGCAGCGTGAGGCCGAAACCGCCGGGATAACCGGCCTCGGCGAGCAGTTTCTTCGCGCCCTCGGGGTCGAACGGCTCGGGCTTGAGGCCCGGCACGACGCCGAAAAAGCCTTCGGGCATCAGCTGGCCGGCCGGGATCGCGAGGCCCTCCATCACGCGCTCGACAATGGCGTTGCGGTTGATCGCTTTCGAAATCGCCCGCCGCACGCGCGCATCTTTCAGCGGATTCCTGTTGAGCGGCCTGCCGGCCTTGTCGGTGACGAACGGGGATTTGTCGCGGTGGGAATCGAGATGCAGGTGGATCATACGGTTC
Source organism: Betaproteobacteria bacterium (assembly GCA_023266235.1). Lineage (GTDB taxonomy): Bacteria > Pseudomonadota > Gammaproteobacteria > Burkholderiales > SG8-41 > PALSA-1004. The sequence continues at coordinate 24,051 of JAHFRL010000039.1, read as the reverse complement.
GATATTATAGTGAAGATCGTGATGTCCCTGTTGGTCTTGAGCCGGGCGTAGTCAGCGGTCGGGACGATCTCGATCAATTGCACGTCGCCGGCGAGCAGCGCCGCGATGCGCGGCGGGTCGGACGTGATCAGGCGCAACGTGACTTTTTCCCACGGCGCCTTGCCGCCCCAGTAATTGTCATTGCGCGCGAGCTCGATGCGGTCGCCTTTGACGAAGCGGGTGAGCTTCCACGGCCCGGTGCCGATCGTGGCCTTGCCCGAGTCGAAATCGGCGGTAGTCGCCGCCTTGGCGGCCTTGCTCGAGATGATGATCAAACCCGCCATGTCGGTCGGCATGTTCGGATACGGCGCGGCGGTCTTCAGGCGGATGGTGTAGGGATCGACGACGATCTTCTCGGTGATCGAGCGCGTGTAGATCGTGAAGCCGCCGGGACTGTTGAGGATGGCCGGCCGCGCGAGCGAAAACACGACATCGGCGGCGGTGAAGTCCGAGCCGTCGTGAAACTTGACGCCTTTGCGCAGCTTGAATTCCCAGGTCGTGTCGTCGAGCGCGCGCCACGCTTCGGCCAGCCCGGGCCTCAGGTTCTGGCGCGCGTCGTTGTGTATGAGCTTGTCGAAGATCTGCTCGGCAACGCTGTTGTTGGGCGCGGCATTCAGAAAGTGCGGGTCGAGCGAAGTCACTTCGGCGCCGAGCCCGATGGTGATTTCCGCGGCGCATGCCGCAGCCATTAACGAGCAGCTCGCGGCGCATACGGCGACCAGGGAAAGTAAGCGGGCGCTCATTGCCGCCTCCGGGAAAAAAGAAATATCCGGTTAATGGTGAACGGTAAACGGTGAAACCAAACCCCAGCCGGGCCGCATTTGCTCAACACTCAACAATATTTCCTACTGTGGCCTGAATTCGTGGGCGAGCGTGCGCTCGTCGGTGCGCGGCGTATAAGCGATGCCCTTGCGCGCGCCCCACAGATTGACCTGGTGATGCAGCGGGATGATGCCGAGGTCGCCGATGCCGATTTCGGTTGCCTGCTGCAAGAGCTTTTCGCGCTTGGCGTCGTCAACCGTGGCAAGCGCCTGCTCGAGCACCGCGTCCATTTTCGGATTCGAGTAGCGGCCGCGGTTCGCGCCGCCCATGCCCTTCTTCGCGTCGAAGGTCGCGAGCAGCGACTTCAACGGCGACGAAGCTTCCGCGGTATCAGCCGCCCATCCCACCAGCATGAAACTGAACTCGAGCTTGGTGCCGCGCGTGAAATACACCGATGAGGGCAAAGTTTCGATTTTGGTCTGGATGCCGACGCGCGTCAGCATTTGCGCGAGCGCCTGGCAGATCTGGTCGTCGTTGACGTAGCGGTCGTTGGGGCCGTGCAGCGTGATGCCGAAACCGTCGGGGTAGCCCGCTTCAGCCAGCAGCTTCTTCGCGCCCTCGGGGTCGAACGGCTCGGGCTTGAGATTCGGCGTGTAACCGAACATGCCCTCCGGCATCAGCTGTCCGGTCGCGACCGCCGCGCCGTCCATCACGCGCTCGACGATGGCGGGACGGTTGATTGCCTTCGAGATCGCACGCCGTACGCGCAGGTCCTTGAGCGGGTTCTTGGCGAGCGGTTTGCCCGCTTTGTCGGTGACAAACGGCGTTTTATCGCGGTTGGTGTCGAGATGCAGATACATCACGCGGTGCGAAATCGTGCGATAGATCGTGAGGTCCGCGTTTTTGCTCAGTCTCGCGAGGTCGGTGGTCGGCACGGCTTCGACCGCGCGCACGTCGCCAGCGAGCAGCGACGCGACACGCGACGGGTCGCTGGCAATGACGCGAAACGTGACTTTGTCCCACGCCGGTCGGGGTCCCCAGTACGCATCAAAACGCGCGAGCTCGATGCGGTCGCCCCTGGCGTAGCGCACGAACTTGAACGGACCGGTGCCGACGGTTGCTTTGCCGGTGTTGAAGTCGTCGGTCGCGGCGCCTTTGGCGGCCCTGCTCGAGACGATGAATACCGTGCTCATGTCGTTCGGCATCAGCGGATAAGGCGTCGCGGTCTTGAGCCGTATCGTCAGCGGGTCGACGATGATCTTTTCGGTGATCTGCCTGGTGTAGATGGTGAACGGCGACGGACTGTTCGGCACTTGTCCGGTGCGGTCGATCGAGAACGCGACGTCGGCGGCGGTAAAGTCCGAGCCGTCATGGAATTTGACGCCTTTGCGCAGCTTGAATTCCCACGTCAGGTCGTCGATCGCTTTCCACGCGACCGCAAGCGCCGGCCGCAACGACGATTTCGGGCCTTTGGCGACCAGCGTCTCGAAAATGTGCTCGGCGATGTTATTGTTGGGCGTGAGGTTATGGTAGTGCGGGTCGATCGAGGTGACATCCGCGCCGACGGCAACGCTCAAGTCCGCGGCAACCGCGGGGGTCACGCCAAGCAGCAGTGCAATGGCGGCGGCGAAAACGCGTGGCGGCATGGAACCCCCCTTGGGACAAACGTGTTCAGCATACCGTAAATTCGCGTGCTTGTGATGGCGCCGCAGCGGCTGTCAAATGGGTGCGCGCGACCTGTAATTGACACCTTTAAACCGCGCACCTATTCTGGCTGCTTTCCCGCGGAATTCCCGGATCATGGCAGTAAACAACGCCGGCGCGCCGGCCAGTATCGAGATGATCCGCAAGCTCGTCGCTTTCCCGACCGTCAGCCGCGATTCCAATCTCGAGTTGATTCACTTCGTGCGCGATTACCTGCGGGCGCTCGGCGCCGAATCCCGCTTGACCTACGACGACGACCGGCGCAAGGCCAATCTGTTCGCGACGCTGGGACCGGCGGGCGAGGCGGGCATCGTGCTGTCGGGGCACACCGACGTGGTGCCGGTCGAGGGGCAGGCGTGGGATACCGACCCGTTCGAGCTTGCCGAAAAAGACGGCAAGCTCTACGGTCGCGGCACTTGCGACATGAAAAGCTTCGTGGCGGTGGCGCTTGCGCTGGCGCCGGAATTCGCGCGGCGCGGCTTGAAAACCCCGCTGCATTTCGCGTTCTCCTATGACGAGGAAGTCGGTTGCATCGGTGTCGGCCGCCTGCTTTCGGATCTGGCGCGCGCCGGCATCAGGCCCCAATCCTGCATAGTCGGCGAGCCGACGCAGATGCGTCCGGTGATCGCGCACAAGGGCAAGCGGGGGTTCCGCTGCACGGTGCGGGGCCTCGCCGCGCATTCCGCGTACGCGCCGCTTGGCGTCAATGCGGTGGAGGCCGCGGCGGAGGCGATCGCGTTTCTGAAGAGTATGGCGCGCCGCCATCGCGACCAGGGTCCGTACGACCGCAGCTTCGACATCGCGCACACCACGGTGCATACCGGCGTGATCCGCGGCGGCACGGCGCTCAACATCGTGCCGCACGAATGCGTGTTCGACTTCGAGTTCCGCCATCTGCCGGGCGACGACCCGGACGCGCTGCTCGCCGAGTTCAAGCGTCATGTCGCAACCAGGCTCGAACCCGAGATGCGCGCAATTGAGCCGGATGCCGGCTTCAGCGTAACGCCGTTGTCGGTGCTGCCGTTACTTGACACCAGTCCGGAGGCGGGAATCGTGTGCTTGGCGCAGGAATTGTCCGGCAACAGCGACCTCGGCAAGGTATCGTTCGGCACCGAGGGGTCCCAATTCCAGCGTGCCGGCATCCCGACGGTGGTATGCGGCCCGGGCTCGATCGAGCAGGCGCACAAGCCGAACGAGTTCGTCGCGATCGATCAGGTGCTCAAGTGCGAGCAGTTCATGCGGCGGCTGATGCAGCGCGTCTGCGAGCGGCCTTGACCGTCGCGCTATTGAAGTAATCGCGAAATACTCGCTGCGGCCTCCGCACAAACCTTGCTCGCAGTTTCGGCGCTGTGCCAGATCGGGAAGATGAAGCCGACAATCCATGATGTTCCCTTGGCTTGTGCGACCAGGGGCGCGGCCACAGCTGCCGAGGCCGTCAAATCCCAGAGCGTCACCGTCAACGCGCTCTCGTATTCGCCGGACGACGCTCCGAAACACCCCGCACCCATGGCGCTTCCGCCGCACGCGAACGGCCCACCCATTTGGCCCTTCGTGACCATCGAGGCCAACGCGAGATAGCGTACGCCGAGTTGCCCCAAGCCGGACGTGATTAGCGGATTTGCGATCACGCGTTTGAATCCTTCCTCATCGAATGGAGCAACGCCGCGCTCAAGCCATGGAAACAGGCGCCCGCGCACTTCTTTGGCGGGTACTACCGAGGTGCCTTTGCCGACATTCGCCTTGAAAGCCGACTCCAGACAATTCTCGAGGTTGTCCCGCTTCTGACGATCGTCCCGCGTTTCGGGTCCGAGCACCATTACCGATACGCCGCTCGCCGCTTTCCCTTCAGCCGTTCCTTGAGGTCGCGGTTGACTTGCGGTCCGTGCATGGCCAGGGGATACGCGCGCGACGATCCAGGGATCGCTTGACAGCCTTACGACAAGCTGCCCCATCGCATTGAGAATCGCGTCCGGAACGCTGTAATCGCTCAGGTAAGTCTTCGACCAACCGTGGCCTTCAACCTCAAGCGTCGAAATCTCCGCGCCGGAGGACCCATATAGTGCGACGATGTACCGTATGTACGGTTCGGGCTTACCGATTGCCGCGGCAGACTGGATGCGCGGAACGATGACCAGGTCAAGCAAAGCGTCTTGTTCGTTTTGCGGCCACTTATCGAGGGGAATCACTTTTTCGAATAGTGCCGACATCGCGCCACCGAAAAGGACAACGCTGGGCGTGCCGAAGTCGGTCTCGTAATTCGATAAGCCAAGCCGAATCTTCTCCTTGTAATTGCGGAATTCCGCCGTGTAGTGCACGCCGACGGCTAGCGGCAGCTTTTCTAGGCGATAGGTCGACATTGCAGACAGATCCGGCGGCGGCGGAAGAAAAGTCGCGCAAGAGCACAACAACACTGCGACAACCGGCAGCCCTGCGATCCGTGACATATCTACCCCCATTGTTCAATTGGGCTCTCGGTCGGCTGCTACCCGCCGGACGCCAGGGGATCACAAAGATAGATACGAAAATACGACACCGCGCATCAACCTGCTTTGATGTAAGTCAAAGCGGATGATCTTAACGGGCGTAATGGGTTCGACCGCAGCCGGTCTCACATTTGCGGGTAAGGGTTAACGCACGAAGCGGAGCCGAACCCTGGGTTCGGACACGTTGCATTGGATCGAAATCAGTGATGTAGGATCTTGGAGAGGAACTGCACCGCGCGCTCGGAGCGCGGCTTGCCCCGTTTCGAGCGATCGATGCACGCCTCAGTGGTGCAGGATCTTGGACAGGAACAATTGCGCCCGCTCGGAACGGGGCTTGCCGAAGAAATCTTCCTTGTTCGCGTCTTCGACGATCTCGCCCATGTCCATGAAGATCACGCGGTGCGCGACCTTGCGCGCGAATCCCATCTCGTGCGTCACCACCATCATGGTCATGCCTTCCTTGGCCAGTTCGACCATCACGTCGAGCACTTCGTTGATCATCTCCGGGTCGAGCGCGGAAGTCGGCTCGTCAAAGAGCATCGCAATCGGGTCCATCGACAATGCGCGCGCAATGGCAACGCGCTGCTGCTGGCCGCCGGACAGCTGCCCAGGATACTTGGGCGCCTGCTCTTTGAGACCGACGCGGTCGAGAAGTTTCAGTCCTCTTTCCCTTGCTTCATCCTGCGAGCGGCCGAGCACCTTAATTTGGCCCAGCGTCAGGTTTTCCGTGATCGACAGATGCGGAAACAGTTCGAAGTTCTGGAACACCATGCCGATGCGCGAACGCAGTTTCGGCAGGTTGGTGTCTTTCGCGGCAACCGATATGCCGTCGACAATGACGTCGCCCTGCTGGAACGGCTCGAGCCCGTTCACGACCTTGATCAGCGTGCTCTTGCCCGAGCCCGATGGCCCGCACACCACGACAACTTCGCCTTTATCAACGTGTGTCGTGCAGTTGGTCAGGACCTGGAAGCTCTCGTACCATTTGCTGATGTTTTTGATTTCGATCATGGCGGACATAGCGGAACCTTAACGGATGATGGCCATCTTGGCTTGCAGCATTTTCACGACGTAGGACAGAGAAAATGAAATGATGAAATACACCGCCGCGGCGAAGGTATACATCTCTACCAGCCGATAGTCGCGATTCGCGATTTTCGCGGCCGCGCCCAGAAAATCGGTGACCGATATGACGTACACCAGCGACGTGTCCTGGAACAGAATGATGGTCTGCGTGAGCAGCACCGGCGTCATGTTGCGGAAGGCCTGCGGCAGCACGATATGCCCCATCGTTTGCCAGTAGTTGAGGCCGAGCGCCTGGCCGGCTGCAACCTGGCCGCGCGGTATCGATTGGATGCCTGCGCGCATGATTTCGCAGTAATACGCCGCTTCGAACAGCATGAATGTGATCACGGACGATAAAAATGCGCCGACCTGGACGGGCTGCGAGGCGCCTATGACCCACGCGCCGATGTACGGCACCAGGAAGTAAAACCAGAAAATCACCAGCACCAGCGGCACGGAGCGCATCATGTTGACGTAAGCGCCCGCCGGCAGGTTGAGCACGGTGTGGTTCGACAGCCGCATCATGGCGAGCAGTGTTCCGAATACAATACCGCCCGACATCGCGAGCAGCGTCAGCGTGACGGTGAAGGTCATGCCCTCCCTGAACAGATAGGGGAGCGAGCGCTGGATGACCTCGAAATCGTAGCCGGTAAACATGCGCTCAGTGCCCGGGCGTGACCTGAGTGGCGCTGCCGATGAAACCTGGCACCCGCAGCCGGCGCTCAAGCGTGCGCATGAGCAGCACGATCACGAGGTTGGTCAAAAGGTAAATGACGGTAGCGGCGGAAAACGCTTCGAACACCTTGAAGCTGAATTCCTGCATGGCACGCGCGCGCCCGGTCAACTCGAGCAGCCCTATCGTCAGCGCTACGGACGAATTCTTGATGATGTTGAGGAACTCGGAGGTAAGCGGCGGCATCACGATGCGGAACGCCATCGGCAGGATCACGTAGCGGTAGGTTTGCGGCAGGCTCAGGCCGAGCGCGGTGCCGGCCATCATCTGTCCACGCGGCAGCGACTGGATGCCCGCGCGGACCTGCTCGGCGACGCGCACCGAGGTGTAGATTCCAAGGCACAGCACCGCCGGGATATAAGACCCCCACGGCGGCGGCATCTGTTTTATGGCGTCGCCGAGGTGCTGCGGCACGAGTTCGGGAAATACGAAAAACCACAAGAACATCTGGACGAGCAGCGGAATGTTGCGGAAGACCTCCACGTACGCGTTGCCGAGGCGGACTACCCACGGGACGGGAATGGTCCGCAGCGTCCCGATCGCCGAACCGATCGAAAGAGCGAGCACCCACGCGGCAAGCGCGGTCGCGAGGCTCCAAAGGAGTCCCACGAACAGGTAGTGGAGCCATGTCCCAGAGCCGTCCGCGGCCATCTGGAAGAAGATGCTCCACTGCCAGTCGTACTTCACCTTGGGGCCTCCCGAAATGAAACGGGGGACTTCCCAGTCCCCCGTGCGCTGCGCGGCCTGTTACTTGTAGACGGTGGGATCGCCCGAGTCAGTCGGATTCGCGACTACGTTCTTGAATTGCTGCGCCATCGGCACGTTGTAGTTGATGCCTTTGGGCGGAACGGGCTTCGTGAACCACTTGTCGTAAATCTTGAAGATCTCGCCGCCCTTGTAAATCTGGATCATCGCGTTGTCGACCACCTTCTTGAACGAAGGGTCATCCTTGCGCATCATGATGCCGTATGGCTCAGGCAGCGAAAACGCATCCGACGAGATCACGTAATCGCCCGGGGAACGCGCCTGCGCCACCAGGGTATACAGGAGAATATCGTCCATCACGAAAGCAACCGCGCGTCCCGTTTCGACCATTTGGAAGGCTTCCGGATGGCCGTTCGCCGGAATGATGTTCATGCCCATGTTTTTCGCGACATTCAGGTCAGTTGCCTGCTTGATGTTCGTCGTGCCCGAAGTCGACACGACGGTCTTGCCCTTGAGGTCGTCGATCGACTTGATGTTGGACGCTTTCTTGCTCACGTATTTGTTGGCGGTCAGGAAGTGGGTGATCGTGAACGAGACCTGTTTCTGGCGCTCGATATTATTGGTCGTCGAGCCGCACTCGAGGTCGATCGTGCCGTTGGCCATCAGCGGAATCCGGTTAGCCGAAGTCACGAGCTGATACTTGACTTCGAGCTTCGGCATCTTGAGCTCGTTTTTCACGGCGTCGACGATCTTCATGCAAAGATCCATCGCAAATCCGACCGGCTGCTGCTTGTCGTCGTAATACGAGAACGGGATCGAGGCGTCGCGATGGCCAATCGTGATGGAGCCGCTATCCTTGATTTTCTTCAGTGTGTCCTGCGCCAAGGCCGGCGCGGCGCAGAGTGCGCCGGCAATAAGGATCAGTAACAACTTTGAAATACGGCTCATGTGTCTCTCCCGATATATTTGATTTTTGATTCAGACTTATACCAATGAAATCAGCGCGAACCGCTGAATCAAGACAATCAATCTAGCCCAACGATGTGCGCTTGTCCAGTCTTACCGGGTGCGGGCAAGGCAAACTTATCCATTTGAATCAGCAATCTGCACGCCGAAGCCGGCGGTGGGCTAACATCATGATTGCTAACGGTACCGGAATCGCATGCAGGTCCGCACAGCGTTTTCCCGGTTGGTCCCGAGCGGCATTTTCGGGTGGAGATTTGATATGTCCAAGCAAGCCCAGCGTAGCGAGCATGATCTGCTCGGCGACCGCCTCGTTCCCGCCGCCGCCTATTACGGCGTGCATACTTTGCGCGCGCTCGAAAACTTCGCGATCACCGGCACGCCGATTTCGATCTATCCCGATCTGGTCAACGCGCTGGCGTGCATCAAGCAGGCGGCCGCGCTTGCCAACAACGAGTTGCAGTTGCTCGCCGACGATAAAACCGCCGCCGTCGTCAAGGCGTGCGAGGAAATCCGCGCTGGCGAGTTGCTCGACGAGTTCGTGGTCGATGTGATCCAGGGCGGCGCCGGCACTTCGACCAACATGAATGCCAACGAGGTCGTCGCCAACCGCGGCCTCGAACTCATGGGGCACAGAAAGGGCGAATACCAATATCTGCATCCGCTCGAGCACGTCAACATGAGCCAGAGCACCAATGACGTTTACCCGACGGCAGTCAAGGTGGCGCTGCACTTCGGCATCCAGCGGCTGGTCGACGCGATGGCGGGGTTGCGCGGCGCGTTCGCGGCCAAGGCGCAGGAGTTTGTGCACGTGCTGAAGATGGGGCGCACGCAGTTGCAGGACGCGGTGCCGATGACGCTCGGCCAGGAATTCAGCACTTACGCGGTGATGCTCGGCGAGGACGAACAGCGCCTGCGCGAAGCGTGCCTGCTGATTCACGAGATCAACCTTGGCGCCACCGCGATCGGCACCGGCATCAATGCACACCCCGATTACGCGCGGCTGGTGTGCCGCAAATTATCCGATATCACGGGCATCAAGCTCGAGACCGCCGGCAACCTGGTCGAAGCAACGCAGGACGCCGGGGCTTTTGTCCAGCTCTCGGGCGTATTGAAGCGCGTCGCGGTCAAACTTTCGAAGACGTGCCACGATTTGCGGCTGCTGTCCTCCGGCCCGCGCGCGGGACTCGGTGAAATCAACCTGCCGCCGATGCAGGCTGGTTCATCCATCATGCCGGGCAAGGTCAACCCGGTGATACCGGAGGTCGTCAATCAGATCGCGTTCGAGGTGATCGGCAATGACGTCACGGTAAGCTTTGCCGCCGAAGCGGGGCAACTGCAGCTCAACGCGTTCGAGCCGATCATCGCGCACAGCCTGTTCAAGAGCCTTAACCATTTGCGCAACGGCTGCTTGACGCTCGCTGAGCGCTGCGTGACGGGCATCACCGCCAATCGCGAGCATCTGCACAAGCTCGTTGAGCATTCGATCGGCATCGTCACCGCGCTGAATCCGCACATCGGTTACGTGAACGCGACCGCGGTCGCGCAGGAAGCGCTCGCCAGCGGCAGGAGCGTTTACGCGCTGGTGCTGGAGAAAAAGCTGCTCAGCAAGGAACAGCTCGACGACATACTGCGTCCTGAAAACCTGACGCAGCCGCGGTATATGCCGCTGCAGAATAGCTGATTGCGGCGGTTCGGTTACAGTGGAGCCACGCACCGGTTCGAGCCGTCCGCGCTCCGCTTCGGCACGGCTCGACTGCAGATTAAATCCGCAATGACATTAAAGGCGGTCTCCGATGTTGCCATCCGCATCGCAAACCGATAAAACCGCGTCCCCGCGGTATTTGAGCGAGCTCGGCCGTTTTATCCGCGACACGCGGTTCCAGGATTTACCGCCTCATGTGATTGATCGCTGCAAGCGGCTGATCGCAGATTGCTTCGCCATCATCACGGCGGGCAATCAGAGCGACGAGCTCAAGGCGCTGGCGCAAGGCTATCTTGGCGATCCGCAGCAGGGCAACAGCTGGGTGATCGGGACCAGACACCGCGCGGCGCCGCGCGACGCAGGCTTTCTCAACGGCATCGCGAGTACCTGGCATGACTTTGACGAAGGCAGCACGCCAGCCTTTTCGCATCCCGGGAGTCAGGTGATTCCGGCAGCGGTTGCGGTTGCGCAGGAACTCGGCGTGTCGGGGCGCGAGTTGCTGCTCGCCGTCGTGCTTGGCTATGAGCTATGCGCGCGGGTCGGCATGGCATCGAAAATGCGCGTCTCGGTGCACCCGCATGGTACCTGCGGCGTGATCGGGGCCGCGGTTGCCGTCGCGCACATGAAGGGTTTTGGTGAAGCACGCATGCGCAATGTCATCAACGTCGCCGCGACCATGGCCATGGCAACCAACCGCCAGGCGATGCTCGACGAGGCGACCGTGCGCAACGTCTATTCCGGGCACAGCGCGCTGGCGGGGCAAACCGCGGTGCAATTGGTGGAAGCAGGTTTCACCGGGCAACGCGACGGGATCGGCTTTACCTACGGCACCGTCATCGCCGACGGATTCGACCCGCAGCGCATGGTCGCCGGGCTGGGCACGGACTGGCTGATCATGCAAGGCTATTTCAAGCTGCATCCCGCGGGGCGCTATGCGCACGCCGCGATCGACGCGCTCCAAGCGGCGCTTGCGACGGTACCCGAAGGCAGGCTCGCTGCCGCGGACATCACGCGCATCGAGGTAAAGGCGTTTCAAATGGCCGCACTGCTTTCGGGCAAGCACATCACCACCAGCTTCGGCGCGAAGTTTTCGATACCGTTCGCGCTGGCCACGATACTCGTGCACGGCCGTTCGGGCATCGACTGCTTTGACCGGAGCGCGGTCGAGAATCCCGCGGTGCAGGCGTTGACGGCGAAAGTCGATGTCACCGAGGAGCCCGCCTACACCGCGGCGTACCCCGGCAAACAACTGTGTGATGTCGTGATCCATCTCCACGACGGGCGCGCAGTCCGTGGCCGTTGCGAAATCATGAAGGGCGAGCCCGACAACCCGCATCGACCGGAGGACGTCGAGAAGAAATTCTACGACCTGACCGTGCCCGTGTGGGGGAAGGAGCGCGCGCGCAGACTCTACGCATCGTTGCTGCGCCTCGAGAGTATTGCTGACATCCGCGCATTCTCGGCGGAATTTGCCTAGCAGCGCCGGTGGTGCGCCACTGGCCCGCGCGCATGCCGATATCCTTGACCAGACTGCGGATGGGCGTGAACGTGGACGCAAGGGTCGACCCGAGGGTAGACTGGATGCGGGGTCGCTGACGGACGGAAGGCGAGCGTCGGCGCGTCTCGGTAAGCGGGGTGGGGATGTCAGCAGATACCCGTTCAGCATCTGACAGGAGGCAGCATGTCGCGCACAGGTCTTATCGATCATCGCTGGTGGCTGCTGATGATTTTTCTGGCGGGAGGATCGGCGCCGGTAGCGGTCTTGGCGCAAGAGTATCCGACTAAACCGATCCGGTGGATCATTCCCTACCCCACGGGAGGGACCTCCGATTTCCTCGCGCGACTCATAGGGCAGAAGCTCACGGAAGCGTGGGGACAGACCGTGGTGATTGATAACCGTAGCGGCGCCAACGGCAACATTGGAACCGACCTCGCGGCAAAAGCGGCGCCGGACGGCTACACGATGCTGCTGGTCGCCAGTACTTTTACGATGAACCCAGCCGTCTATCCGAAATTGCCGTTTGACTCTGAACGGGATTTCGCGGCGGTGACAACGCTGCTTTGGCAACCGTATCTTCTGGCGGTACATCCGTCGTTGCCCGTTACGTCGGTGCGACAGTTGGTTGATCTGGCGCGGGCGAAACCCGGCGGGATCAACTATGGTTCCGGCGGCAGCGGCAACGCCACCCATATTGCCGCCGAACGATTCGCGACGATGGCCGGAGTGAAGCTGACGCACGTGCCATACCGGGGCGTGGGACCCGCAATCCTCGCGCTGCTGGCAGGCGAAGTTAAGCTCATGTGGGCCTCGTCGGTGCCGATTCAGCCGCATCTGAAATCGGGAAGGATAAGGGTGCTCGGGGTCACCGGCCTTAAGCGCATTGCCGCGATGCCCGACGTACCGACAGTATCCGAAGCCGGGGTCGCCGGCTACGAGGAAGGCAACTGGCAAGGGGTGCTTGTGCCGTCACGAACTCCCCGCGCTGTCATAACCAGGCTCAACCAGGAGATCGTGCGTATTCTGAAGACGCCCGAGGTCAACGCGCAAATTCTGCTCACCGGCTCCGACGTTATCGCGAATACTCCCGCTGAATCCGCTGCGCTAATACGGACAGACTTGAAAAAATACGGTGATCTGATCAAAACCCTGGATATCCGCGTGGATTGAGTCCCGGACAAGCGATGACCCGGAATGACCACGCGGAGATTTATACAGCCTACCGGCGGCGGAGCGGCGCAGCTTATGCGCGGTGCTGCCACCATGCCACGCACGCTTTGGCCAGCGCTCGCGTGGCGTCGACGCATATCGCCGCGGTTTGCGGCGACAAACGGTCGAGCACCACCGGGGTTTCAGTGCAGGCGAGAATCACGCCCGCCGCGCCTTCGTGCATGAGCTTGGCGACCGCGGACTCGAGCAGCACGGCTGCGGCGTCGAGCTGGTTGCCCTTGACGTGCAGGATGGCCGTCAACACCAGTTGTGCCTGATCCGCGTCGCTGTTGACGATGCAACGATAGCCGTGCGCAGCGAGCCGTTGCTGGAAAAATCCGGCAGCAAGCGTGCCGCGCGTGCCGATCAGCCCGATCGTTGCGCCCGGAGCGCAGCGTCCGGCGAGTGCGGCGAGCGCGGCGTCGGCGATGTGCACGATCGGCAGTCCGCCTGCGTGCCTCAACTCGTCGTACCAGTAATGCGCCGTATTGCACGGGATGGCGATTGCAACCGCGCCAGCCTGCTTTAACGTGCGTATTCCCTCGATCATCGCGGGCAGCGGCGATACGCCGCCGTCGAGGATGGCCGCCGGCCGCATTGGTATCTGCGGCACCGAATAGACGACGACCGGCAGGTGGTCTTCGTCGCGCGCCGCCGGTGTTTCCTCGATCAGCTTGCGCAGGAAATCGACGGTCGCGAGCGGCCCCATGCCGCCGAGCACGCCAAGCACTTCAGGCATAGATAGCGTGAGCGTCAAAAGCTGTCAAGCATAGCGAATTGGCGCAGCGGCGGCCAGTGCCGGCGCGCAAAAAAAAACGGGTTTCGGCCTTGGCCGAAACCCGTTGCAGTTGTGATGCCGGGAACGCGCCGTGCGCTCAGTCCGCGTAAACGCCGGCTTTCTTGATAATCGGCGCCCACTTGTTGATTTCCGCCTGCAGGTGGGTGCGCAGCGCTTCCGGATTGGCTTTCGCCACCGGCACCGGCTCGGCGCCGAGATCGGCGAGGCGCGTTTTGAAGGTCGGATCCTTGACCGCGGCTTGCAGCGCCGCGACCAGCCTGTTGATCACCGGCTTGGGCGTGCCTTTCGGCGCGTAGAGGCCGTGCCAGACCACGACCTCGAAGTTTTTCAGGCCCTGCTCGGCGAGCGTCGGAATTTCCTTGAGCGAGGGGACGCGCTGCCTCGATGTCACGCCATAGACCTTGACCGTGCCGGCCTTGATCTGCTGTGTGGTGTTGGTGGTCTGGTCGCACATCAGATCGACCTGGCCGCCGATCAAGTCGGTCATTGCCGGCGCGGTGCCCTTGTAGGATATGGTCGTAAGCTCGGTTTCAATCTGGCTCATGAACAGCAGTCCGCACAGGTGCGAGGCCGCGCCGAGCCCGGCGTTCGCATAGTTGAGCTTGCCCTTGTTCGCTTTGATATAGGCGAGCAGTTCCTTGAAGTTGTTCGGTGGCAGGCCCTTTTTGCCGAGAAACGTCATCGGCACGTCGGCGACCTGGCCGATATATTCGAAGTCGGCCAGCGGATCGTACGGCAGTTTGCGATACAGCGCCGGCGCGGTCGCCATGCCGATGTGCGCGATCAGGATCGTGTAGCCGTCCGGCTTCGCTTTCGCGACCTTGTTGTAGGCAATCGTGCCGCCGGCGCCGGCGGTGTTGTCGATGATGACCTGCTGCTTCAGCGAGCCCGTGAGGGCGACACCGAGGTTGCGCGCGAGCGTATCGGTCGGGCCGCCGGCCGCGAACGGCACCACGACCACGACCTGCTTGGTCGGAAAGTCCTGCGCGAAAACGCCGGCAGCGGCTGTCAGCGCGAGCACCGACAGCAGGCGTAATGATTTGACTGGCATTGATTCCTCCTCAGTCGACAATTGCGAAAAAAAGCCCGGTGCAAGACCGCGCCAAGCTTGTAATGCGGCTTAATCCTTGAGGAACTTCAGGATCTCGTTGAAGAACTCAAAACGCTGCTTTTCGAACAGCACGAAGTGGGTGGCGTCCTTGATCAGCACGTGTTTCTTGACGGGCGCGTTAGTGAGATCGCGCATCAGTCCTTCGCGGTCTTCGGGATAGGACCACGTGTCGTATTCGCCTGCGATCACCAGCGTCGGCACGTAAATCGACGACGCATTCCAGATGCGGCGCCCGGTCGCCTGCATGAAAGTGTCCTCGAGCACGCCGTTGGGTGCCCGCAACGAAGGCGGGTTGCGCGTGTTGCTGGTCGGGTCGGTCGCTAGCGCTTCATTGGCGAATGCGTCGCGCACGCCTTCCTCGCGGTAGCTGTTTTTGTCGGCAACCGGAATCTCGCCGTCCCAGCGCCCGTCGTTGGCCGCTTTCGATCCGAGGCGGTAGGCCCCCAACCCGTAATTGAACTCATAAGGTTTGCGCTTGTTCTGCAAGCCGCTGCCGGGACCGAGATTGGTATGCAGCGGGAACGCATAGGCAGGCGCGTACATCACGAGTTTCTTTACTTTTTCGCTATTGAGAGACGTGTAATAGCCGGCGGTCATCGCGCCCCACGACCAGCCGATCAATGTGATTTTGCCGACTTTGTGTTTGGTTCTGATGTGGTCGACGGCCGCACCGATGTCGCGGATCACGAGATAAGAGCGCGATACCGGCTTGTTGCCGGCCGCCGGCTCGTCCATGGCTTTTTCGCGGCTCGAGAAGCCGTAGTTGCGCTTGTCGAACATATAGACCACGTAACCGCGCTCTATCATCCAGTCCGCCCACGAATAATCCTTGTACTGCAGATCGAAATCGGGTGTCGACGGGAACGTGGCGCCATGGATGAACAGCACGATATTGTCCTCGGTAAAGCGGGTGTTGCCTGCCGCCATTTTCTGGCGCACGAACAGCCTGATGCCGGGATCGATGCCGTCGATGTGGTAATCCTGCTTGACGATCTTGGTCTGCGCCACGACCGCGGCGGGCGCCGCCAGCAGGAGTGAAAACAGCCATAGCGCGACGCATTGCCAAAACCTGGCGGAACGCATGATTATTCTCCTCACTAAAGGATTGTTATTGCTCGCTTATTATAGTCCTGAACGCGCCGCCGCGACCAGCGGCGCGGTCGGGACGTGCGCGCGGGCCGGGTTCTTCGCCCGGCAACGCGGCGCAGCGCGGCTTACGGCTGCGCGAGGAACTGTTCGACGATCGCAGCGAGGCGCTCCGGTTGGTCGTGGTGCATCATGTGGCCGCAGTCGGCGAGCGTGACTTCGTGGAAATCCCTGAACGCCACTTTGCGTTCCGCGAGTTGCGCCGCGCTGTCGGCGCGCCAGCCGCGCGCTTTGAATTCGGCCCCCGCGATCCACAGCACCGGCGCGGTGATGCGTCGCCAACACGCGAGCACTTCCTCGATGCGGCTTAAGACCGGGTTTATGATTTTGTGCCTGGGGTCGCTGTTCAGCATGACTTCGCCCGGGGCGATCCGCTGCGCCCAGTGCGGGGCGAGGAATCGCGCCTGGCCGGCCGACAAACGCGGATTATTTTGCTGCAGGCGCGCGGCGACGGCGTCGAACGACGCATAGGACTTGAACCCGGGCGGATCGCGCAACTCGTTGAGCCACTGCTCGTAGCGTGCGGGCGCTGTATCCGCTGCGGTGCGCACCGCACCGAAGCCTTCCATCGAGATCAATTTTGCGACGCGCCGAGGGCGGATGCCGGCATAGGTGCAGGCGACGTTGCCGCCCATGCTGTGGCCGGCCAGGTTGACCGGCGCGTCCGGCTGGTAAATTGCGAGCAGCGCGTCGAGGTCGGCGTAGTAATCGGGAAACCAGTAGCCCTCGCGCGCCCACTCGGTCAGGCCGAAGCCGCGCCAGTCGGGCGCGATCACGTACCACTCGCGCCGCAAGCTATCGACCAGAAACTGGAACGACGCCGAGACATCCATCCAGCCGTGCAGCAAGAACATCTTCGGCGAGCGCGCATCGCCCCAGGCGCGCACGTGATAGCGCAAATTGCGGATGGTGTGGATGTGCGACTGGCTGGGTTTCACTCCTGTCCCATTTCCGGCGTGACGCTGCGCTGGCCGCGCATGGTCAGCCACGACAGCAGGCCCAGGCTTGCGCCGATCAGCAGCATGCCGGCGATTTCGGCGCGGCCGGGCTGCTCGCCGTACTGCAGGCGGGCGATCAGCACGCCGAGCGCGGGCACCGCCATCAGGCTCAGGCTCGCAATGCCCGCCGGCAGGCGCTCGAGAATGTAGAGCCACAGCAGCCAGCCCGCGGTCGAGCCGAGCACAATGCCGTAGCCGAGCACCCACGCGAAGTGCCAGTTCCATGTTACGGGCCGCGACGGCACGCTCCACGCGATGACGCAGATCACGATGCCGCCGAACAGCATCTGCCATGCGGTCACTGACAGCAGGTCGAAGCTGCCCTCGTTGCGCCACTTTTTGGCGATTACGGAGCTGATCGCCCACGACATGCCGGCGAGCACGGCGAACACGCGGCTCGCGAAGCTGCCGGCGAAGTCCCACGGCTCGAGCACGAGCACGAGGCCCGTGCCCGCCAGCGCGATCGCGAGCCATTGCATGCTGCGGATGCGCTCGCCGAGCAGGGGCCACGCAAAGAGCAGCGTCCAGAACGGAAACGTATAAATCAGCACCGTCGACTTGCCGACCGCGCCCGCCACCAGCGCCCAGCACGCAAAACACAGAAAGCCGGTGGTCTGGAAGAGCCCCAGCAGCAGCAGGCGCGGCAGGGCGGCCGGCCGCAGCGGTTTTTTCGCCCACAACATCGCCGCGAACAGCAGCATGACGCTGGGCGCGGTGCGCAGCGCCGCGAAATCGAATGGATCGGCGTAGCGCAGGCCCTCCTTGATCATGATCCAGTTGTAGCCCCAGATCAGCGAAAGCAGGGCGAGCGCGGCGAGAGCGGGGCGCGCGGATGGCATCGGGGTATGATTCCGGCTACGGTAAGGGAACGCGGGCGAGCCCGCATTATGCGGGATTTCCCGCCGCAAGACATATGCAGCGGATAATCGTCAAGTTCGCGCGCCGCGCCGTGGTGCTGGCGCTCGTTGTCGTCGCGCCGCTCGATGCGGCTGCGCAGGCGACGCGCGACGGTTTCGACAAAGGGCTGTTGTGGCGGGTCGAGAGGCCCGGTGTCGCGCCGAGCTATCTGTTCGGCACCGTGCACCTCGCCGACAAGCGCGTCACAGCCTTGCCGGAACCGGTGCGCAGGCAGCTCGATGTCGCGCAGTCATTCACCATGGAAATCGCGCTCGATCCATCCAATACCGCGGCGCTCGCGGCGCGCATGGTCTACAACGATGGGCGCGACCTGCCGATGGTGGCGGGCACGGACCTGTTCGGCGAGGTCGTGACGCTGCTGGCGGGCAAAGGGGTGCCGCAGGAATTCGTGCGCCTGTTCAAACCGTGGGCGGTGATGCTGATGCTGGTGATGCCGCAGCAGCGATCGGAGGACGTGCTCGATGTCATGCTCCACCGCATCGCTTCCGGGCAGGGCAAGTCGCTCCACTACCTCGAGACGGTGGACGACCAGGTCGCGGTGCTTGAAGGCATGCCGGAGGCCGACCAGGTTGCGTTGCTCAAGCACGCGGTCGCAACCCAACACGCATTGCCGGCCATGACCGGCAAGCTGCTGGAGGCTTACCTGCAGCGCGATCTCGGCTTGATCTGGCGGATCAACGAGGCGAGCGTCAAGGACCGGCCGGAGTTGAAGGTGCTCAACGAGGTGTTCGTGCGCCGCTTGTTGCTCGATCGCAGCGCGCGCATGGTCGAACGCATGCAACCACAGCTCAGGGCAGGCAATGCGTTCGTCGCCGTCGGGGCGTTACATCTGTACGGCGAGCAAGGGATACTCGGTCTGCTGCAGCGCGACGGCTACCGCGTGTCGCGGGTTTATTGAGAGGCGGCAAGCACCGCCTGATCAGCGCGCCGAGCCGCGATTCGCGTAGGCGTCGTCGAGTTTTTTTTGCGCCGCGGCTACCGCCGCCTCAAGCGACTTGATGCGCTGGAAGTAGGCATCGGTCAGCCGGGTGCCACCGCCGGCTATGCCGATGCGTTCCCCCTCTTGCGGCTCGCCCCCGGCCTCGAGCGCCGCCTTCGCCGCCTGTAACTCCTGCTGTGCGGCCTTGACTTGGGCGTCGGCGGCATCCGCTGCCTGTTGCCGGGGAGCAGCTGCCGGCGAGCCTGGCGGCGTCGGCGCCGAAATATTCGGCGGCGGCAGGCTGACCTGTTTCGATTCTTTCGCGCCGGGCGCCGGCTTGTCGCCGTAAACGATCTTGCCGTCCGGCATGACCGAGCGGAACACGGCCTGCGCATGAGCTGCGGGCGCCGCAAGCGCGAGTGCGAGCAGGAATATGGTTGGTCGCGTCATGGTCGGTCTCTTGTATCGTTATGCTCAATCCGGGCGCGGCATGCTGCCGCGATCTTGGCGTTTTTCCGAATCCGGCTTGAATCTGGTCGGGATTGGACAGGCTGTCAAGTCAAATTGTTCCGGCGCCTGCGGCAGGTTGCCAACGTGTCGTGTGCACAGCGTGTGGGCGGGGCGGACGTTACCTGTTCGCGCAATTCGGCACTTAGAGGCGCTTCGACCAGGCACGGCGCGCGAACTCACGCTGCGCTGAACGCGATAAAATAACGACTATGTCCCAGCTGCCGTTCGTCCACCTCAGGCTGCACAGCGAGTATTCGGTGACCGACGGCATCGTGCGCCTCGATGACGCGGTCGCCGCCGCCATCGGGGATGGCATGCCGGCGCTGGCGCTGACCGATCTGGCGAACGTGTTCGGCATGGTCAAGTTCTACCAGGCTGCGCGCGCGAAGGGTTTGAAGCCGATCATCGGCTGCGACGCCTGGATCGAAAACGGGTCCGACCGCGACAAGCCCTACCGGCTGCTGCTGTTATGCCAGTCGCGCGCGGGTTACCGCAACCTTTGCGAGCTGCTGACGCGCGCCTATCGCTCCAATCAGTATCGCGGGCATGCCGAACTCAAGCGGGAATGGTTTGCGGCGCCCGCGAGCGAAGGCCTGATCGCGTTGTCGGGCGCGCATCATGGCGACGTTGGCCTGGCGCTGCTTGCCGGCAATCACCCGCGCGCAATCCAGCTTGCGCGCGGGTGGGCGGCGCTGTTTCCGCAGCGCTATTATCTCGAGCTGCAGCGGCTGCCGCACAGCGCCGCCGCGCAGGTCGAGAATTGCGTGCAGCAATCGCTGCAGCTCGCCTCCGAGCTCAAGTTGCCGGTGGTGGCGACGCATCCGGTGCAATTCCTTAAACCCGGCGATTTCGGGGCGCACGAAGCACGCGTCTGCATAGCTGAAGGTTATGTGCTCTCCGACCAGCGCCGGCCGAAGCGTTTCAGCCCCGACCAGTATTTCAAGACGCAGGCCGAGATGGCGCGGCTGTTTGCCGACATCCCGCAGGCGCTTGCCAACACGGCGGAAATCGCCAAGCGCTGCAATCTCGCGATCGAGCTCGGCAAGAACCAGCTGCCGCGGTTTCCGACGCCCAACAACGAGAGCCTCGACGATTACCTGCATACCCGCGCGCAGGCCGGTCTCGAGCAGCGCATGCAGCGGCTGTACCCGGACGCGGCGCAACGCGCGCAAAAACTGCCGCAGTACCGGCAGCGGCTCGAGTTCGAGATCAAGACCACCCTGCAAATGGGCTTCGCCGGTTACTTCCTGATCGTGGCTGATTTCATCAACTGGGCGAAGTCGAACGGCGTGCCGGTCGGGCCCGGCCGCGGCTCGGGCGCGGGCTCGCTCGTCGCCTATTCGCTGGGCATCACCGACCTCGACCCGCTGCGCTACGACCTCCTGTTCGAGCGCTTTCTGAATCCCGAGCGCGTATCGATGCCGGACTTCGACATCGACTTCTGCCAGGACGGGCGCGATCGCGTGATCGAGTACGTGCGCACCAAGTACGGCGTCGACAGCGTCTCGCAGATCGTGACTTTCGGCACGATGGCGGCGAAAGCGGTGGTGCGCGACGTCGGGCGCGTGCTCGATCTCGGCTACAATTTCTGCGACCAGCTGGCGAAGCTGATCCCGTTCCAGCCCGGGAAACACGTGACGCTGCGCCGGCGCACCGATCCGAAGGACAGAGAGACGGTGTATGCGCGGGAGATCGAGCCGCTGATCGGTAGCCGCGAGGAGCAGGAAGAAGAAGTGCGCGAGCTGCTCACGCTGGCCGAGCAGCTTGAAGGCTTGCCGCGCAATGTCGGCATGCATGCGGGGGGAGTGCTGATCGCACCCGGCAAGCTCACCGATTTTTGTCCGCTCTATGCGGCGGAAGGCTCGACGAGCGTCGTGTCGCAATTCGACATGAAGGATGTGGAGGCGGTGGGGCTGGTGAAGTTCGATTTTCTGGGGCTCACCACGCTGACCATACTCGACTGGGCGCTGCGTTACATCAAGCGCCTTGATCCATCCTCGACGCTGACGCTGGAGTCAATGCCGCTCGACGACAAGGCGGCTTACGACATGCTGAAGGAAGCGCGCACCGTCGGCATCTTCCAGCTGGAATCGCGCGGCATGCGAGACCTGTTGCAGCGCGCGAAGCCCGACCGCTTCGAAGACGTCATCGCGCTGGTTGCGTTGTATCGTCCGGGGCCGATGGAGCTGATTCCCGAGTTCATCGACCGCAAGCATGGCCGCAGCCGCGTCGAATACCTCGATCCGCGGCTCGAGCCGATACTCGCGCCGACCTACGGCATCATGGTGTACCAGGAGCAGGTGATGCAGATCGCGCAGGTGATCGGCGGCTACACGCTCGGCGCCGCCGACCTGCTGCGGCGGGCGATGGGCAAAAAACTGCCCGAGGAGATGGCGCAGCAGCGCAGCATCTTTGTCGAAGGTGCGGTGAAGAACGGTTTGTCCGCGGGGAAAGCGACACAGCTTTTCGATTTGATGGAAAAGTTCGCGGGCTACGGCTTCAACAAGTCGCATGCCGCTGCCTATGCGCTGGTTGCCTACCAGACCGCCTATCTCAAAGCCCATCACACCGCGGCGTTCATCGCCGCCAACATGTCGGCGGTGATGGACGACACGGACAAGGTGCAATCGTTTGCCGAGGATGCGCGGGCCCACGGCGTTCAGTTGCTCGCGCCCGACATCAATCAGTCGGGCTACCGCTTCGAGCCGGTCGACACCCAGACCATCCGCTACGGCCTCGGGGCGGTCAAAGGCACCGGGGAGTCGGCGATCGCTTCCATCGTGAGCGCACGCGAGGCCGACGGCCCGTTCAAGGATTTGTTCGATTTCTGCCTGCGCGTCGACAAGCGCCTCGTCAACCGCCGCGTGGTGGAGGCGCTGGTGCGCGCCGGGGCATTCGACTCGATCAACGATCATCGCGCGGGCCTGTTCGCCTCGGTCGGCATCGCGCTGGGGGCCGCGGAACAACTCGAGCGCAACGCCCAGCAGGTCAGCCTGTTCGGGGGCGGCGACGAAGCGGCGCACTCGCATCCCGCGCTGATCGAGGTGCCGCGCTGGGACAAGCGCACGCTGCTCAAGGAAGAGAAGGTCGCGCTCGGCTATTATCTCTCGGGCCACCCGTACACCGCCTATCGCGAGGAAATCGGCCAGTTCGTGCGGACTGCGCTCGACCGGCTGACGCCGAGCCAGGGCTACGCCAACAGCGCGCCGCTGCAGACGATTGCCGGCGTGGTGGAGTCGGTGCGTTTCACCAAGACGCGGACCTCGCGCATGGCGATAGTCGCGCTGGGCGACGGCAGCGCAACGCAGGAGGTGGTGATCTACGGGGAGATCTTCGACCAGTACCGCAAGGTTGTGGTGGAGGACGCGGTGCTGGTGATGGAGGTGAAGGTTCGCAATATCGCGCGCGGCGGGCAGGGCGGCGACGATCTGGAGACTTCATTCACGCGCATAACCGCGGAAAAAATTTACGATCTGGAGGCCGCGCGCAACCGCTACGCGCGCGGCGTGCGACTGACCTGCAACGGCCAGTCATCGGCGCAGAAGCTGAAGGAGCTGCTCGCGCCGTACCGCAACGGCCCGTGCCCGGTATCAGTCGTTTATGACAACCACCGCGCGAGCTGCGAGATCGAGCTCGGCGACGCGTGGCGCGTGAGTCTCAACGACAATCTGCTGCAATCGCTCGCCGCGTGGCTGAGCGCAGACAATGTCAAGATTGTCTACACCGAACAGCGCAACGGGTATTAAGGCAACCAGCCACAGAGAACACAGAGAACACAGAGTCAAGAGCAAGACGAGTATTTGTGAAGTCATGATGTGATCTGACAGGCATTGTCCGATTACGACCCGGTCATTCAACGCGTTTGAATCGGCCCGCAAAGCTGAGCCGTATCCCTTTTGGCCCCATTCCGACCTAACGAGCTATGGATCTTTGTAGCGGGCTGAACACCAACCGATTCCGGCAAGCCCATGCAGCCCGCGGCGCAGGCGGTCCGGCCACGCCCGGCCTAGCCTGGCTGCGCGAGAGCCTCGCGCACCATCACGGCCATGCGCTCTACCGTGGTGCCCGGCGGGAAAAATGCAACGTACCTGCCTTCGCGGTCTAGCAGGAAGATGAACGCGGTGTGGTCGATGACGTAGGTGCCCGAACCCGGTGGCGTCACCTTTTCGTAATAGACCTTGTAGGCGGTGGCGATACGGCGGGTTTCCTGCTCGCTGCCGCGCAGCGCGACGAAGCGCGGATGGAAGGCAGTGGCGTAGTTGCCGAGGATCGCCTGCGTGTCGCGCTCGGGATCGAGCGTGACGAACACGGGCTGCACGGTCTCGCCTTCCCTTCCCAGCGCATGGATGAGGCGCCCGATCGCAAGCAGGTCGGTGGGGCAGACATCGGGGCAGAAGGTGTAGCCGAAATAAAGCAACACCAGCTTGCCGCGGAAATCGGCGAGGCTTCGCGCGCTGCCGTACTGGTCCGTCAGCGTGAACGGCCCACCCACCCGGGCCTTGCCGGACATCAGGTCGTTCATCAGGCGCGCCGCTTCGGCGCGCCCGACCTCCTCGGCCGGTTTTTCGCGCGGGTAGTAAAACGCGGCCACCGCGCCGACGAGCGCGATGCCCGGCAGGATGAGCGCGCGCCAACCGCGAAGCGCAGCCGGCGCCGCCACTTACGCCCCGAACAGGAACTCGGTTCCGGTGGTGGAGGTCACCAGGCGATCGGCCAGCAGCTCACGCATCGTCGTCACGAAGCCGGGGCCCGAACAATGCAGCGGAATGACGACGTCCGGGTTG
>JAHFRL010000038.1:20270-34832 GCA_023266235.1 Betaproteobacteria bacterium | reverse complement strand
ATCATCAAGCGCATCTTTGGTTGCGCCAAGGTGCGCTATCGCGGGCTCATGAAGAATGCCAATCGACTGTTCGTGACCTGTGCGTTGGCCAATCTCTACATGGTTCGCCGTCAATTGTTGCAACTGGAAAGGCATACGTGCGTCCAGTGAACAAACATGGCGACAGAAACCGGGTTCAGAGAGCCTCTGAACCTCGGAAAACTGCGTCATTCTTGTCAATTCACGCATTTGCACTACCATTCAACCAATTTGCAATTACTTGATCAGAGTTTCCTTAGACAAGTTGAAATACTTCGCTGACTGGTGCACAGGTTTCCCGGCAGCGCGCTTGCGGCCGCTCAGGGCTTGCTCAACACAAACACATATCCGTGCGCGGTATGACCCGGTTCACCGCGTATCGTTTGCGCGAACGCTTCGGCCTCCAGCAGTCCTGATTAAGTGGTGACGCGCCGCACGTATGCGACCGACTGCGCGTAACGCCCGCGCAGCCGGCGCAATAGCTGGCGGAACGACGCGCTAAACACCGCTCAGGCCTTGCCGCGCGCGCCGCACACCCCGCATGCGGGGTCGCGCTTGAGGCGGACGGTGCGCCATTCCATCGTCAACGCGTCGAGCAGCAGCAGCCTGCCGCTCAAGCTCTCGCCGATGCCCGCAAGCAGCTTCAACGCTTCGGCCGCCTGCATCGAACCGATGATGCCGGTGAGCGGCGCGAATACGCCCATCACCGCGCAGCGCAGGTCTTCGTTGTCGCCATGCCCGGGAAAGAGGCAGTGGTAGCACGGCGACCGGGCGTCGCGCAGATCGAAGACCGCGATCTGGCCGTCAAAACGCACCCCGGCGCCCGACACCAGTGGTTTGCGCTGCGCGACGCAGGCGAGGTTGATCGCATGGCGCGTGGCGAAATTGTCGCTGCAATCGAGCACGATGTCGGCGCTGCGCGTGAGTTCGTCGAGCCGCGCGCCGGCAATGCGCTCGACGCGCGCGTTGACTTTGACTTCCGGATTGATGGTGGTCAGTGTGCGCCGCGCGGACTCCGCTTTGGGAGTGCCGATTGCGTCGTTGCGATGCACGATCTGGCGCTGCAGGTTGGTGAGATCGACTGCGTCGTTGTCGCAAATGGTGAGCGTACCAACGCCGGCGGCGGCGAGATACAGCGCGGCCGGCGAGCCAAGGCCGCCGGCGCCGACGATCAGCGCGTGCGCGCGGCGGAACTTTTCCTGGCCTTCGATGCCGAGCTGCGGCAGCAGGATATGGCGGCTGTAGCGCAGGAGTTGGTCGTCGTTCATTTTTTCGTGAGGCGTAAGCCGTGAGGCGTGAGATGTAAGTGGCGTGATTGATGGCAGTCCAGCGGTTTTGTTTTTCGCCTCACTCCTCCCGTCTCACCAAGTCCAAGCTTAATGCGCTGTCGGCCGGCTGTAAAACAAACGCCCGGCCGGAGCCGGGCGTGGCGACGGAACAGGCGTGTTCTAGTTAGCGCTGGTGCGCGTGGCGCCGCGGCTTTTCAGGAACGAAATTGCCTGGGACAACTCGTAGTCGCCCTTGGCGACCACTTCGCCCGGCTCCGGTTTGAGGTCTTTTTCATCCACGTCTTTCGGCCGCGGCGCGGGCGTGAAATTGAACACGTTGACACCCGGTGCGACGGCCGCGGCTTTGTCGGCCTTGTCCTTATCTTCGCCGCGGTCGTTCGTCAGGTGCTTGGTGAGATCAGCCTCGCGCAGCTTGAGCGCCGGGTCGCGGCTCGACGTGCCGTCGTCGAGCGTGATGTCAGGCACGATGCCCTTGGCCTGGATCGAGCGACCGTTGGGCGTGTAGTAGCGCGCCGTGGTGAGCTTGATCGCGGTACTGTTGCCGAGCGGCAGGATGGTCTGCACCGAGCCTTTGCCGAACGTCTGTGTGCCCATGATGACCGCGCGCTTGTGGTCCTGCAGCGCGCCGGCGACGATTTCGGAAGCCGAAGCCGAACCGGCATTGACGAGCACCACCATCGGCACGTTCTTGATTTCCGGCGGCAGTTTGCCCAGATAATCATCCTTGGCGCGGCCGCGCAGGTAGTTCTCGGGGCTCGCGGTGAGGCGCATCTTCGCGTCCTCGGTGCGGCCGTCGGTGTAGACCACGAGCGCGTTTTGCGGCAGGAATGCCGCCGATACCGCGACAGCGCCGTTGAGCAAACCGCCCGGGTCGTTGCGCAGATCGAGCACGATGCCGCGCAGCGGCCCCTGGTTCTGCTTGGAGATGGCCAGGATCGCGCTGGCGAGCGTTTCACCGGTGTGCTCCTGGAATTGGGTGACACGGAAATACGCGTAACCGGGCTCGAGCAACTTGGATTTCACGCTCTGGATCTTGATCTTGGCGCGCGTCAGCGTGACGACGAGAGGCTTGAGCTCGCCCTTGCGCACGATCGTGAGCGTGATCTGGGTGTTTTCTTTGCCGCGCATGCGCTTCACCGCGTCGTTCAACGTCATGCCCTTGACCGACGTTTCGTCGAGCTTGACGATCAGGTCGCCGGGTTTGATGCCGGCGCGTGATGCCGGCGAATCGTCGATCGGGGAGATAACCTTGACGAACCCGTCTTCCATGCCGACCTCGATGCCCAGCCCGCCGAATTCGCCTTGCGTGCCGACCTGCAGTTCGCGGAACGCATCCTGGTCGAGATAGGCCGAATGCGGGTCGAGCCCGGCGAGCATGCCGGTGATGGCTTCGGTGATGAGCTTTTTGTCCGCGACCGGTTCGACGTAGTCGCTTTTGATGCGCCCGAATACTTCGGTGAACGCGCGCAGCTCTTCGACCGGCAGCGGCCCGAGCACATCGCGTTGCGCGACCGCCGAGAAATTGAGCGAGATCATTACGCCCAGGCACACGCCGAGCGCGATCAAACTTAATTGTTGCAACTTGCTACGCATAGCCGACTCCGCTAAAAACAGTGAGGGGTGATGATTGCAAAGTGCAAAGTGAAAAACAGGACCTGCGCGGCCTGCTCTTGCTTTTCACTTTGCATTCATCACTCATCACTTTAGATTGACCCACCCGAGCGGGTCGAAAGTCCTACCTTGGTGCCGAATTTCGAAGTATAAACCGGAATCCGTATTTCCGCCGCTGTTACCGACGGCAGCCACGGTTTCGCCGCCACGCGCAGCCTCGCCGACCTGCTTGTACAGCGACTCGTTGTTGCCATACAGGCTCATGTAGCCGTCGCCGTGATCGATGATCAGCAGGTTGCCGAAGCCGCGCAGCCAGTCGGCGAATACCACCCGGCCGGCCGCGATGGCCTTGACCTCCTGACCGGCGGGGGCGGCGATGAAGAGCCCCTTCCACGACAGCCCGCTGTCCTCCTTTGGGCTGCCAAAACGGTTCTTAAGTTCCCCGCGCACCGGCAGGTTGAGCCGGCCTTTGAGCTGGCTGAACGGGCTGCCGTCGCCCGCGGCATCGGGCAGGCGTTCGTTGCGCAGCGCCTCCGGCCGCGTGCGCGCCAGCATCCGGCCCAATTGCTCGACCAGCCGGGAAAGCCGGTTCTCGTCGCGTTGCAGCGTCGAGATCTCGCGCCGCTGTTTCTCGATCTGGCGCGAGACCTTCACCAGCACCTCCTTGCGCGCGCGTTTTTCGGTCACGAGGCGCTTGCGCTGCGCCTGCTGTTCGGCTTGAATCGCGGCCAGTTCGGTGCTGTGCTGTTGCGTTTCACGCGTGAGACCGGTCAGCCGGCCCAGATTCGAGCGCAGACCGCGGATCAGCTCGGCGCGCGCGCGTGACAGATGCGTGAGGTAATGCAGCTCGCGCGCGATCCGGTTCGGATCTTCGCGGTTGAGCAAGAGCTTCAACGCGTCGGGCTGGGCGCCGATATATTGCTGGTAGAGCAAGCGCGAGAGCCGTGTCTGCTGTGCCTCGATGTTGCTGCTGGTGCGCCGGCTTTGCAGCCGTAACTCGGCAAGCCGCGCATTGACCTCGCGCTGCTGTCCGGCCAGCTCATGCAGCGTGCGGTTGGTCTCCGAGATCGCACGCTCGGATTCGCGCAGTGCGTCGACCGCTTCGCTTTTGGTTTCCTCGGATGCGGCGAGCCGTTTCTGCAGCGCGTCGATGCGGCCGCGCAGTTGCCTGAGTTCTTCCTTCTGCGCGTTGCTCGCCGGGGCGGCCCCGGCCGCGCCAGCACTCGCCGCGAGCAGGATCGTGAGTATACGGAGGATGTGCCGGGGACCCATCTCAAAAAAACCAACACGGCAATTAGCCGCAAATGGACGCCGATAAACGCCGATGATCCGAAATCACTAAACAGCCGGTGTCGATGCTTTTGATCTTATCCGCGTTCATCGGCGTTTATCGGCGGTTTCAACTTGTTTGTGAGATAGTTTCTAGACAAAGTTGATCAGCGGCTTGCCCGTCATCTCCGGCGGCTGCGGCAGGCCCATCATGCGCAACAGGGTCGGCGCCACGTCCTGCAGCGCGCCCCCGCCGCTGATTTTCGCTTTGCGCCCGATGTAGAGCAGCGGCACCACGTTCAACGTATGTGCGGTGTGAGCCTGATGCGTGCTTTCATCGCGCATCATTTCGGCATTGCCGTGGTCGGCGGTAATCAGCACCTCGCCGCCGTTTTCCTGCATCGCCCCGATCACGCGGCCCAGGCATTCGTCGAGCACTTCGATTGCACGCGTCGCCGCGGCGAGATTGCCGGTGTGGCCGACCATGTCGCCGTTGGCGTAATTGCAGATGATCGCATCGTACCGGCGGTTCTTGATCGCAGCGACCAGTTTGTCGGTCACCTCGAACGCGCTCATCTCAGGCTTGAGGTCGTAGGTCGCAACCTTGGGCGACGGCACCAGCACGCGCTCCTCGCCCGGGTAGGGTGTTTCGGTGCCGCCGTTGAAGAAGTAGGTGACGTGCGCGTACTTCTCGGTCTCGGCGATGCGCAACTGCTTGAGCCCCTGTTTGGCGAGGTATTCGCCGAAACCGTTGGCGACGTTCTGCGGCAGGAACGCCGCCGGCAGCTTGAATTCATCGCCATAGCTCGTCAACGTGCAATAGTAGCCGAGCCTGGGAACATACTCACGCTGGAAACCGCTGAAATCGGGAGCGGTCAGCGCACGCGTCATCTGGCGGGCGCGATCGGCACGGAAATTCATGAACACGCAGGCGTCGCCGTCGCGCATGCGCGTGGGCGTTTTGCCCGCCGGCACGATCGCGGTGGTTTTCACGAATTCGTCGCTTTCGCCGCGCGCGTAAGCGAGCTTGAGGGCCGACGGCGCATCCGGCGCCTGATATTGCGCCTTGCCTTGCGTGATCAGGTCGTAAGCCGGTTGCACCCGCTCCCAGCGCTGATCGCGGTCCATCGCGTAATAGCGGCCGACGACGGAAGCGATGCGCCCGGCCTTGAGTTCAACGCACTTGTTCTGCAGCAATTCGAGCGAAGCCGCCGCGCTTTTGGGCGGCGTATCGCGTCCGTCGAGGAACGCGTGCAAGCAGATATCCCGGAGCCCGGTTTTGGCGGCCATCTCGACCGTCGCCAGGATCTGTGACTCGTGGCTGTGCACGCCGCCCGGCGACACGAGGCCCAGGATATGCAGCGTCGACTGGTTGTCGCGCGCAGTCGCGATCGCCTTTGTCAGCACCGGGTTGGCGAAAAACTCGCCGCTTTCGATCGCCGCGTCGATGCGCGTGTAGTCCTGATAGACCACGCGCCCCGCGCCGATGTTGAGGTGGCCGACTTCCGAATTGCCCATCTGCGCGGTGGGCAGCCCCACCCACTTTTCCGAGGCGTCGATGGTGGTGTGCGGGCAGGTTCGCCAGAAGAAATTCCAGTGCGGCTTGCGCGCCTGGCAGATCGCGTTGTTGGCGCATTCCTCGCGATAGCCGAAACCGTCGAGGATGATCAGCAGCACCGGGGTTACCTTCATGATTATTAATACTTTCTTTGCCTGATAAAATACTGTATTATTTTATTACATTTTATTGATTAATGCCTCGTTTCCGCGCTGCAACAGAGGACAAAATGACTGACAAAGTCAACATGCGCGCATTATTGATCGAACGTCAAGAGCATATCGAGCAGGCCGCGCGCGCGATGAAGGCCATGTCGCATCCGTTGCGGCTCAAGATCCTGTGCGTGCTCGGCGACCAGGAAGTCAGCGTGCAGGACATCGTCGACAGCGTCGGCACCTCCCAAAGCAACATTTCCCAGCACCTCGCGATCTTGCGCGACAAAGGCGTGTTGCGCACGCGCAAGGACGCCAACCGCGTTTATTACCGCATCGGCGATACGCGCACGTTGTCGCTGCTGGGCATGATGCGCG
This sequence comes from Betaproteobacteria bacterium, assembly GCA_023266235.1. Taxonomy (GTDB): domain Bacteria; phylum Pseudomonadota; class Gammaproteobacteria; order Burkholderiales; family SG8-41; genus PALSA-1004. The sequence continues at coordinate 28,557 of JAHFRL010000038.1, read as the reverse complement.
AGGTGTTTTGCGGCATTACCGATTGATGCGTGTGCTGCTCTCGCGCATGCCGGCCGATTCTGCCCAGCCCCGCCGCTTTGCTAGAATTCGCCGCTTTGACTTGAATTGACGTCGCAGGGATCTTCCTTTGGATGCTTCGTTCCTGGTGTTTCTGCAGAAAAACCCGTGGCATATGATGCTGTTCGGCACCGCGGTGGTGACCGGCGGCATGTTGCTGTGGCCGCTGATCAATCGCTTGGTCGGCGGCGGCACGCCGCAGGTCGGGGCGAGCGAGGCGGTGCAACTGATCAACCGCCGCGACGCGCTGGTGCTCGACGTGCGCGCCAAGGGGGAGTTTGCGGCGGGCCATATTCCGAATGCCCGCAATATCCCGATGCTGGAACTGAGCGGACGCCTGCGCGAGCTCGAGAAGTTCAAGGCGCGCCCGATCGTCATTAACTGCCAGTCCGGCATGCGCTCGGCCAGCGTTTGCGGCCTGCTGAGGAAGAACGGTTTCAACGAGGTATTTACGTTGCGCGGTGGCCTCAACGGCTGGGTGGAGGCGAGCCTGCCGGTGGAGAAGTAAATGGCCGCGGTGAAGATGTACAGCACGGGGGTGTGCCCCTTCTGCCTGATGGCGGAGCGTTTATTGTTATCGAAAGGCGTTACCGCTATCGACAAGATCCGCGTCGATCTCGAACTGGCGAAACGCGCCGAAATGATGGAGCGCACCGGACGCCGCACCGTGCCGCAGATTTATATCGGCGAGACCCATATCGGCGGGTACGAGGAGCTTGCCGCCCTCGATCACGCCGGCAAACTCGACGAGCTGCTGCGCACCTGACCCTTGACCAAGGAATTGCCATGAGCGAATCACCGCAGCCGTCGTTTGCGATCGAAAAAATCTACCTCAAGGACCTGTCGGTCGAAGTGCCGAACGGCCCGGGCGTCTTTCTTGAACACGCAGCGCCGAGCGTGGACGTCAGCATCAACAGTAACGGCAGGGCGCTGGAAGGCGGGCTGTTCGAGGTGGTGCTGACCGTTACCATTACCGCCAAGGCCAACGAAAAGACGCTGTTTCTGGTGGAGGCCGCGCAGGCCGGCGTGTTCCGGATCCTCAACGTGCCGCAGCAGGACATGGGTCCGCTGCTCGGCATCACGTGCCCGAACACACTGTTTCCCTACGTGCGCGAGACCATTTCTGCGGTGACGTCGCGCGCCGGGTTCCAGCCGGTGGTGCTGGCGCCGATGACGTTTGAAGGGATTTATCAGCAACAGCTGCAGCAGATGCAACAGCAGCAGCAAAATCCCAAGCCGAACTAGAAGGTTCTGGATCTTCATGAGCATGCGCGCACGCCGGTGGATCTGCGGCGCCGTAATGCTGGTGGCGGCAGCGCCGGCCGGCGCCGCTGATTTCCGCTCGGTCGCCGACAACGCCGCCGTGCTCTACGACGCGCCGTCCGCCAAGGCGAAAAAGCTCTATGTAATCGGGCGCAATTATCCGGTCGAGATCGTCGTGGTGCTCGAAGGCTGGACCAAGGTCCGCGACGCCGGCGGCGAGCTGGCGTGGATCGAGACGAAAAGCCTGAGCGAGCGCCGCACCGTGATGGTCAAAGTGCGGCTCGCCGACATCCGCCAGGCCGCCGATGACAAAGCGCCGCTCACGTTCCAGGCCGAGCAAAACGTGGTGCTTGATCTCGTTGCGCTGACCGGCACCGGTTGGGCGCGCGTCACGCATCGCGACGGCCAGAGCGGCTATATCAGGCTCAATCAGGTCTGGGGCGTATGAAGCTCGCAGTGCTCGGCGCCGGTGCGTGGGGCACAGCGATCAGCATCAGCCTCGCCGCGCGCCACGCGGTCACGTTGTGGGCGCGCGATGCAAGCCAAGCGCGCGAGTTGGCCGCAACGCGCGGTAATCAGCGCTATCTTCCCGGCTGCACGCTCCCGGACGCCGTGGTCGTTACCGCCGAGCTGGCAGCGGCACTTGCCGACTGCGACCTGCTTCTGGTGGCCACCACTACCGCCGGTTTCCGGCCGACGCTGCGGCAACTGGCCGCAGCTGGCAAGGCGACACCCCTGGTGTGGCTGTGCAAGGGTTTCGAAACCGAGTCGGCGCAATTGCCGCATCAGATCGCCGCCGGCGAATTGCCCTCGGCGTTGCCACGCGCAGTGCTGTCGGGGCCCAGCTTCGCACAGGAAGTTGCGCGCGGTCTGCCGACCGCGCTGACGCTGGCGTCTGCAGACCCGGGTTTCGCCGGGCAAGCGGCGCGCGAGCTGCATCACGAGCGGCTGCGCATTTACTCGAGCGATGACGTGGTCGGCGTCGAAGTCGCGGCGGCGGTCAAAAACGTGATGGCGATCGCGGCTGGCATCAGCGACGGCCTCGGGCTCGGCTACAACGCGCGCGCCGCGCTGATCACGCGCGGGCTGGCAGAAATCACGCGGCTCGGCCTCAAGTTCGGCGGCCGCCTCGAGACTTTCATGGGGCTCGCGGGCGCCGGCGATCTGGTGCTGACGTGCACCGGAGACCTGTCGCGCAATCGCAACGTCGGCCTGCAGCTCGCGCGTAAGGTCGCGTTGCCGGAGGTGCTGCGCTCGCTCGGGCACGTCGCAGAAGGCGTTTATACCGCGCGCGCCGTCGATCGGCTCGCGCGCGAACTCGGTGTCGACATGCCGATTACGCGCGCGGTATGCCGCGTGATGGATGAAAACATAGCGCCGCGCGAAGCGGTGCAGGAGTTGCTGCAGCGCGATCCCAAACCCGAGCATCGTTGAGTCAGACGGCTGCATTGACTGAGGATGATTTGAACAACCGGATCAAAAGTGATTTCGGTGGCATCATCGCCCATATGCGTTCCCATAGTTGGCAGGGGGCATAATGAGTCTGGCGAGCCATCGTTATCCCTGTCCGAATACCGGCAGCGAGTAGTCGATATGCACCTTCGCCAGAGATCAAAATCCCTCTTAATCGCGATTCTCTGCCGTCAAAAAAATAAGCTCTTTTAAGATACTGTGCAAAAATCACGGTTCGTGAGACGCCCCGCAATGTTAAAATCCGCGCTGGCATGAACATTGCGGATTAACCTTGCGACACAGAGCGGGCGGTATGACAGCCCGCTTTTTTTGGAGACGGCTAACACAGGCGCTTAACAAACGGAATGACAGCGGCTAAACGCAACGCATTTCAACGCAAGCTTATGTCCGCAGCGGTGGCGGCATGCTTCGCCGGGCAACTCGCATACGCGAATCCGGTCGGACCGGTCGTCGTCAACGGCCAAGTTACGTTCGCGACCCAGGGCAATTTGCTGTCGGTCACCAACAGCCCTGGCTCCATCATCAACTGGCAGCAGTTTTCAATCGGTTCCAGCGAGGCGACGCGCTTCATCCAGCAATCCGCGGCGAGCGCGGTTTTGAACCGCGTGGTTGGGGTCGATCCTTCGCGCATACTCGGCGCGCTGCAATCCAATGGCCGGGTATTCCTGATCAACCCCAATGGCATTCTGTTCGGCGCCGGCGCGCAGATCGACGTTGCGGGATTGGTGGCGTCAACGCTCAACCTCAAGAATGAGGATTTTCTTGCCGGGCGGATGAATTTCAGCGGTGATCCGGCGCTCGCTGCGGCGGTAGTCAATCAGGGTCGAATTTCTGCTAGTCCAGGCGGACGCGTGTACCTGATCGGCTCGGCTGTCGACAACCAGGGCGTGATCACGGCGCCGAACGGTGAAATCATTCTCGCGGCCGGACAATCGGTGCGCGTGACGGAGAGCGCGACACCCGGCCTGCAAGTCGAGATCACGGCGCCGGCGGATCGCCCGCTCAATCTCAGCGAAGTGACTTATGGCAGCCGTGGCATATACGCCGGCTTGGTCAGGAACACCGGCATAATCAGCGCCAATTCGGTGGTGCGTGACGCCGACGGCAGCATCGTGCTCAAGGCCTCCGGCGACGTCACGCTCGCAGCGGGCAGCAGCACGACTGCGAATGGCGTCAACGGCGGCACAGTGTCCGTGGATGCGGGCGGCACAGCGACAGTTGCTGGCACCGTGGAAGCCAAAGGCGACTCGGGCGTCGGCGGCACCATCAGCCTGAAAGCCTTGGTTGACGCCACGCTCGAATCCGGCAGCCAGGTCGCCGCAAATGGGGCAAGCGGCGGCACGGTGTCGGTAATCGCTGGCGGCACCGCAAGTGTTTCGGGTGCCGTCGAAGCCAAAGGTGATTCCGGTACCGGCGGCCGCGTCGAGATCTTGGGCGATCTCACTGGTATATTCGACGGCGCGCGTGTGGATGCGTCGGGTGCGACCGACGGTGGCACGATACTCGTCGGCGGCGATTTTCACGGCGGTGCAATTGTGAGCGGCGCCGTGACGCTGCCCAACTCGCGCCGCACAGTTGTTGGTAGCAATGTAAATCTGCGCGCCGACGCAATCGACTCGGGCGATGGCGGCAAGGTCATCGTTTGGTCAGACGAATACACCGGCTTCTACGGCTCGATCTCCGCGCGCGGCGGTGCGACCGGAGGCAATGGCGGGTTCGTCGAGACAAGCAGCAAGGACAACCTGCAAGCAGTTGGCGTCGTCGACGCTGCGGCACCGAACGGTGCTGCGGGCCAATGGCTGCTCGATCCGAACAACGTCACAATTCAGTCGGCGGGCGTGAACACAAACGTCACCGCAAGCCCGAACTTCACCACCACGAACGACAGCGCAATAGTGACCACGGGAAGCATCGTGACGGCGCTGAACGCGGGCACGTCCGTCACTGTGACGACCGCGAGCGCCGGCACGAACAGCCAACTGGGTGACATTACTGTCGCAAACGCCATTGCCAAGACGGCGGGCGCCGCCGCGACGCTAACGCTTAACGCGTCGAACAACATTACGTTCAACGCCGGCGCTGACGTCACTTCGACCGTGGGCGCGCTCGGCCTCACGCTGAACGCGCCGGGTGCGATCAATACGCTCCAGAACGTCAGCCTCAACGGCGGCACACTCACGCTGAACGCCACCGGAAACGTCACGCAGTCGGGGACGATACAAGGCAACACTACGCTGGTGAAACAGGGCGCGGGTACCCTCACGCTGTCGCAGGCGAACACCTATAGCGGCCTGACGACGGTGAGCGCGGGGGTGCTGGACCTTCAGAGCAACACGGCGCTGGGCACCGTAGCCGGGGCGACGACGGTGGCCAGCGGCGCGGCGGTGACAATCGATGGCAATGGTTTGGTGATCGCCGAGCCGATCACCAGTCTGATTGGCACGGGTCCCAGCGGTGGTGGCGCACTGGAGAACCTAGCCAACAACAATACTTGGTCCGGCGCCATTACGCTAGGAGCGGGCGGTGCGCGCATCAACTCGGATGGCGGCACGCTAACTCTGTCTGGTGCAATCGGTGGCAATACCCGTCCCCTCACAGTGGGCGGTGCAGGCAACACCACGATCAGCGGAGTGATTGGCACCACCACCGGTACTTTGACCAAGGACGGAGCGGGCACGCTCACGCTCTCGGCAGCGAACACGTACACCGGCTTGACAACGGTGAGTGCGGGCACGTTGGCGGAGGGAGTGAACAACGCGCTTAATACGGGTGCAGTGACGGTGTCGGGCGGGACGTTCGACATGGGCACGTTTACGGACACGGTAGGCGCGGTCACCCTTACCAGCGGCAGCATTACCGGTACGACGGGGGTGCTCACGGGCACTTCCTATGCGGTGCGGAGCGGCTCGATCAGCGCGATCCTAGCGGGCGCCGTCGCGTTGACCAAGACGACGGGGGGCACGGTGACGCTCTCGGGGGCGAACACCTATAGCGGCCTGACGACGGTGAGCGCGGGGGTGCTGGACCTTCAGAGCAACACGGCGCTGGGCACCGTAGCCGGGGCGACGACGGTGGCCAGCGGCGCGGCGGTGACAATCGATGGCAATGGTTTGGTGATCGCCGAGCCGATCACCAGTCTGATTGGCACGGGTCCCAGCGGTGGTGGCGCACTGGAGAACCTAGCCAACAACAATACTTGGTCCGGCGCCATTACGCTAGGAGCGGGCGGTGCGCGCATCAACTCGGATGGCGGCACGCTAACTCTGTCTGGTGCAATCGGTGGCAATACCCGTCCCCTCACAGTGGGCGGTGCAGGCAACACCACGATCAGCGGAGTGATTGGCACCACCACCGGTACTTTGACCAAGGACGGAGCGGGCACGCTCACGCTCTCGGCAGCGAACACGTACACCGGCTTGACAACGGTGAGTGCGGGCACGTTGGCGGAGGGAGTGAACAACGCGCTTAATACGGGTGCAGTGACGGTGTCGGGCGGGACGTTCGACATGGGCACGTTTACGGACACGGTAGGCGCGGTCACCCTTACCAGCGGCAGCATTACCGGTACGACGGGGGTGCTCACGGGCACTTCCTATGCGGTGCAGAGCGGCTCGATCAGCGCGATCCTAGCGGGCGCCGTCGCGTTGACCAAGACGACGGGGGGCACGGTGACGCTCTCGGGGGCGAACACCTACACCGGCGCGACGACAATTAACGCAGGCGTGCTCAGTGCGAATTCACTGGCCAACGGCGGCGTCGCGAGCAGTATCGGCGCGTCAACCAATGTGGCGGCCAACCTGGTGCTGGGCGGCGGCACGCTGCAGTATACCGGCGCGACGGTCTCCACTGACCGTAACTTCACGCTGACGGCAGGCACCACGTCGACTGTCGATGTCACAACCGGCGGGACGACGCTTACGGTTTCGGGCGCCAGCACCGCCACCACGGGCGCGCTCACGAAGACAGGTTCTGGCATCCTGAAACTGTCGGGTGCCAATTTGTACACGGGGCTGACGACGATCAATGCGGGCACGCTGACGGCTTCCAATGCGGCGGCGTTAGGCAGCACGACCGGTGCGACGACGGTGGTGAGCGGCGCCACGCTCGAAATTGCAAACGGCATTGCGATCGGTGCGGAAACGTTGAATCTAAGCGGCGCGGGCGTTGGCGCCAATGGCGCCTTGGTCGTCACGTCCGGCAGCGGCTCGTTTGCCGGCGCGGTTACACTCGGTGCGAGCGCCAGCATCGGTGGCAACGGCAGCCTGACACTGAGCGGTACGGTGAACGACATTGCCGCGGGGACTTCGACGCTGACGCAAGTTGGATCCGGCACGCTGACATTCTCCAATACGGTCGGCGCGACCAATGCACTCGCCGCAGTGACAACAAGCGCTGGACAAACCACCGCGATCAACGGTGGTTCCGTGCGCACAACCGGCTCACAAACCTACGGCAGCACCGTCACCAGCAGCGGCGCCACCACGCTGACCAGCACCGGCGCCGGCAACATTACCGCCAACAACACAAGCAATAATTTCAACGGCAACCTCATACTCAGCACCAGTGGTACCGCGAGCATTGTCGATTCCAATACGCTGGCGCTTGGCGCTTCATCGGTTGGCACCCTGACCGCGCAAACGCTGGCCGGCAACCTTACACTCAACGGTGCGATCACCGCCACTGGCAGCGGCGACTCAATCGTGCTTGCCGCCGCCGGAAACTTTATCAATACAGCCGGCGCAACACCGATCGACCCAGGTGCCGGGAGATACCTGATCTACTCGACCGATCCGGCGGCCAATACATTCGGCGGCTTCGCTTCGCCGGGCAACCTGTTCGGTCGTACCTACGCGCTAAATCCGCCGGCAATCATCAGCGCCGGCTTCGGCAATCGATTCGTCTACAGCATTACCCCGACACTCAACGTCACCGCCGACGCCGGACAGAACAAGGTCTACGGCAACGCCGACCCTGGAACGTACACCTTCGGCGTTACAGGACTGGTGGCAGGGGATACGACAAGCAGCGCCCTTACCGGCGCGCTGACGCGCGCGGCAGGGGAAAACGTCGGCAATTACACTATCCAACAAGGCTCGCTTGCCGACCAGCTTGGTTATACAGTCAACTACACGAGCAACAACTTCGCCATCGGCCAGCGTGCGGTCACCGTCACCGCCGACGCCGGCCAGAACAAGGTCTACGGCAACGCCGACCCGGCCAGCTTCACCTACACCAACACGAGCCTCGGCACCGGCACTGCGCTGGTCGGCAGCCTGACGCGCAACGCCGGCGAGAATGTCGGCAGCTATGCGATCACCCAGGGTGGCATCACCAACGCCGCTAACACCAACTATTTGATCACCTACGTTGGTGACAACTTCGCCATCGGCCAGCGTGCGGTCACCGTCACCGCCGACGCCGGCCAGAACAAGGTCTACGGCAACGCCGACCCGGCCAGCTTCACCTACACCAACACGAGCCTCGGCACCGGCAC
>JAHFRL010000038.1:0-20260 GCA_023266235.1 Betaproteobacteria bacterium | reverse complement strand
ACAACTTCGCCATCGGCCAGCGTGCGGTCACCGTCACCGCCGACGCCGGCCAGAACAAGGTCTACGGCAACGCCGACCCGGCCAGCTTCACCTACACCAACACGAGCCTCGGCACCGGCACTGCGCTGGTCGGCAGCCTGACGCGCAACGCCGGCGAGAATGTCGGCAGCTATGCGATCACCCAGGGTGGCATCACCAACGCCGCTAACACCAACTATTTGATCACCTACGTTGGTGACAACTTCGCCATCGGCCCGGCCGCGCTTACGGTAGGCGCGCCAATTGCCGCATCGCCGTCGCCCTCCCTCGGCCCGGTCATCCAGGTCATCAACTTCAGCGTGTTCGATCCTAACGCCGTAGCTTACGGCACAAGCGGATCGGTCACTATTGCGGAAGGCGCTGCTAACGTCCTCAATTTTTTGCCCCCAACCGCGGCCGGTCCTGAGGATGGCGACGAGCCTGCCGCGGTTGGCGATGCCGCTACCGCCGCGCAGTTTGAGGAGAAGCAGCCAGCCCCGCGCGATCAGGTTGGCCGGGGCTGCTTCGGCTCTCGGCCGCTCGCCTTCATGAGGTGTCGCACTGGCCGGTAGTCCGGACAGCCAGTTTAGGTTATTGTGACTTGCGAATCCGCCTCGCTTGGGCGCAGGCGTTACCGGTATACCCTACATCACAATGCCGCCGACCTGCTGTCTCGGAAGTCGAAGATACACTGTCGCCAGTTTATTGCTGGCCGCGGTGCTGACGGTTTGGGCAGGGCCGCCAGGGTTCTCCACATCCATTTCGACTGTACTGGTTGGCCAGTATGTCTCGCGCTTTGGCCAAGCAGCCGGGGAACGGCTGCTTGGCTGGCAGGGTTTCATGAGTGCGCGGCGCACGGACATGCAACCGGAGCGCGAGCTCGCACTGCTGGCCATGGTCAATCGCTATTTCAACCGCGTGCGTTTTTTGTCCGACTACGAGCACTGGGGTGTCGAGGACTATTGGGCGACTCCAGCTGAATTCTTTGCGAGCGACGGCGGCGACTGCGAGGACTATTCCATTGCGAAGTATTACGCCCTGAAGGAATTGAATGTCCCGTTAGCGCGTTTGCGCATTACCTACGTCAAGTCCTCGAAGTTGAAACAGGCGCATATGGTGCTTGCCTATTACACGACGCCTCAAGCCGAACCCCTGATTCTGGACAATCTCGACAACGAGGTGCGCCCCGCCTCGCAGCGTCCCGACCTAGTTCCGGTTTACAGCTTCAACGACGAAGACGTGCTGATCGTCGGCCGCGGCAATGCCGGCTCGCCAGGCCAGATCCGGATGTGGCGTGAATTGACCGGTCGCCTCGAGCGCGAGGCGCGTACCTAGCGTGCTCGATTCCCTCAAACAACAGCTGCTCACCGGTGTCTCGATCGGGTTTCTGCTGTTGCTGATCGGCATCGAAGCCATCCATGTCGCCGCAGCCAGGCGCATCATGCAGGAGCAACTCGAGTCGCACGCCCAGGACACGGCGACTTCGCTTGGATTGTCGCTTGGCGCGCTGCTCGTGCACGGCGATCTTGCGTTGGCCGAGACCGTGATCAATCCGGTGTTCGACCGCGGTTACTATCAGCGCATCGAGCTCATCTCCACCGAGGGAGGCGTGTTGCTGCGCAAAACACTGCCCGTCATGGAGCTTGGCGTGCCCGAATGGTTTGCTACTTTGCTGCCGCTCGAGGCTCCCACCGCCGGCTCGCTGGTGACGGCGGGCTGGAAACAGATAGGCAGCGTGCACGTGACCAGCCACCCAAGATTCGCTTATCGGCAGTTGTGGCGCACCGCATGGGGCACCCTCGCATGGCTGGCGGGTTTGTATTGCGCTGCCCAAGCGGCGGCATTCGCATTTCTGAAAGGTGTATTGCGGCCGCTGGAGAGCATCGAACGCGTTGCGGTCGCTATCGGAAATCGCGATTTCACCGCGGTGGCCGAGGCTCCAAGAGCGCGCGAGCTTCGCCATGTCGCCGCAACGATCAACAGCCTCTCGGTCAAAGTCAGGCAGGCCATCGAGGCGGAAGGCGCGCGAGCCGAGTCATTGAGACGGGAAGCCTATCAGGACAGTCTAACCGGGCTGCTCAATCGCCGCGGCTTCAGTGCCCAGTTCGAGGCGCGCATGCGTGATGCGGGTGATGTTTTCCGGGGCGCGCTCGTGCTCTTGCAGTTTCACGATTTTGCCACCTTCAACCGCGATGCCGGTTACGAGCGGGGAGATGCGCTGCTGGAGGGCGTTGCTGCTGTCGTCGCAGCCCGGAGCGAGGCTGGCGGCGGACAGTCTGCGCGCTGGTCGGGCGCTGCCTTCGCCATCTCGCTCGCCAACGCATCCGGGGAGGAGGCCGGTATTTTCGCCGATGGGCTCGCCCGGGCTGTTTACGCTGCGCTCGCCGAAGCCGGCCACACGGTCGGTATCGGCTACAACGTCGGCGTAGCGACGTTCGAAGGCGCTTCCCCACCGCTCGGGCAGCTACTGGCTGCCGCAGACGGCGCCGTCGCGCGGGCAACGGCCCGCGGTATTGGACTGGTCGATCTGGGCGCCGCGGATTCCGCCACGGCCGCATTAGGCTCGAGCGCGTGGCGTGCGCGGCTGGAACAGGCTTTATCGAACAGGCGCTTCGAGCTTTGCATCCAGCCGGTACTCGGGTTGCCTGAGCGCGATCTTATACAGCACGAAATCATGGCGCGTCTGATCGACGAGAACGGACAGCGCATCGCCGCTGCCGATTTCTTTCCCATGGCGGTGCGCCACGGCATGGCGGCCAGGATAGACAGGCTGATACTCGATCGCGTGATCGATCGTCTCGCGCGCACACCGCAAGCGGGCGAGATCGCTGTCAATGTATCCTCGATCTCCGTTGCCGATGCGGATTTTCTGGCGTGGCTGGAGCCCCGGCTTCTCGCGGCGCCGGCTGTAGCTCGTCGGCTGGTGTTCGAACTATCCGAATCGGGATCGGCCCTGGATCGCGACAGCGTGCTTGCGTTCGCCGCGATGTTGCGGCACGCGGGCGCGCGTTTTGCCCTGGATAATTTCGGTCTTCACCGCGAATCGCTCCAGCTCATGCGCGCTTTGCTGCCCGCCTACGTCAAGCTCTCGAGGGCGCACACTGTCGTGCTGCGCGACGACGAGGCGAGCCGTTTTTTTGTCGCGTCCCTGGTGCGCCTGGGCGCACCGCTCGATATCCGGGTCATCGCCCAAGGAGTCGAGAACGACGACGTGCTGCCGATACTGTCGAGCGCGGGTGTCGCCGGTTTTCAGGGCTACCTCGTGGGCCCGCCGTCGATCTGGCGCAATTGATGGCCCTTATCAACGGAATTAAACGGCCCTTGGTCTAATTCATCCGGATGCCCACGACGCAGGCGAATTTTCCACAGCGCCTGTCTGGATTCCGGCCGCGCTGCTAATGCTTACATGCCGGTGGCGAAGTCAAGCTGCCGCCAGGCCTCGTAGATCACGACGGCTACCGCATTTGCGAGATTCAAACTGCGACTGCCCGGCAGCATCGGCAGCCTGACCTGCGCGGCCGCGGGCGTCAGGATATGCGGCGGCAAACCCCTGGTTTCGGGGCCGAATACGAACACGTCGTCTTTTTGATAGCGGAGCTGATCGTGGCGTTGCGTGCCCCTGGTGGTTGCGGTGAAGATGCGGTGGCCGGCGAGCGATTCCCGGCAGCAGGCCCAGTCATCGTGCAGCGTGAAATCGATGCCGGCCCGGTAATCCATGGCGGCGCGCTCGAGCTGCTTGTCGGACAGCGAAAATCCGAGCGGCCGCACCAAATGCAGACGGCAGCCGGTGTTCGCGGCCAGCCGCATCACGTTGCCGGTATTGGGCGGGATTTCGGGCTCGAACAGGACGATGTTGAACATGCTTGTCACTCCCCGTAAAACACGCTACTTTGCCGCCATCATGGCATGCAATGTGCTGATGGCAGATGTTTACTGCCAACAGCCTGAAATAGTTCTGGGGTAATTATGGCCAGACCGGAAAAGTCCGCCTCGGCGAAATCCTCGTCCAGCAGGAGCTGCTGACGCAGGAGCAGCTCAAGCTCGCGCTCGACGAGCAGAAGCGCAGCGGGCGCAAGCTCGGGCGGGTGTTCATCGAGCAGGGCTACGTCACCGAGGAGGAAATTTCCAAGGCGCTGGCGAAGCAGCTGTAGATCCCGTACATCAACGTCAAATACTACAACATCAAGGCCGGCTCGCGGAGGCACAGGAAGGATTCAGGCGCACGCTGCAGCACTAGGTTTGAAGCTCGCGGTAGTCGCGGTTCAAAACAGCTCCCCGCTCACTGCGGCAGCGTTCGCGCCACCACCCAGCCTTGAATCTCGATTGCGCCGGCCTGGCGCAGGTTGCGCGCGAGTTCGTTGAGCGTCGCCCCCGTCGTCATCACATCATCGATCACCGCGACGCGCATGCCGCTCAGATCGGCGTCGCAGACAAACGCACCACGAATATTCTTCGCTCGTTCTTTCCAGGGCAGCGCCGCTTGCGGCGTGCTGTTACGCACGCGCCGGCACGCACTCGCCGCGAGCGGCACGCCGGTTACGCGGCTGACCACGCGCGCGATTTCGAGCGCCTGGTTGAAGCCGCGGCTGCGCAAGCGCGCAGGAGCGAGTGGCATCGGAATGACGAGATCCGCGCCGCTGGCGAGCCGCGTAGCGAGCGCTTGCGCCAACACCGACGCGAGCGCAAGGTTGCCCGCGTATTTATAGTGATGAATCAGCGGCGCCAGCGGCCACGCATAGGCAAACGCCGCGGTCACGCCGTGAAAGCGCGGCGGGTGACTCAGGCAGGCACCGCAAATGCTGCCGTCACCGGTCGGCAGCGCGCACTGCGGACAACGTGCCGCCGTGAGCCACGGCAGACGCGTGTAGCAGTCGGCGCACAACGCCTGCGCCACCGCCGGTGCGGCACACAGCAAGCACTGCTGTGGCAGCATGGACTGCGCAACGTTTGTGCAGATGTTCAAAAGTGAAGCGTGCCAATTTGACAAGCTGCGGACGATCGCTGATGATACCAAACTCATGATCTAAAGGCAGTTTTTCACATTTACCCGCAGGCTTATCAGCATGGACTCCAGTAATGACAACGCAGCAGTCGCATCCGCCGCCGACATCGCCCGCCGCGCGCGCTGGAGCGTCGATCAGGTCACGGCATTGCTCGAGCTGCCATTCAACGACCTCATCCACCGCGCGCACGGCGTGCACCGCGAGCATTTCGATCCCAATGCGGTGCAGCTGTCGACGCTGTTGTCGATCAAGACCGGCGGCTGCCCCGAGGATTGCGGTTACTGCCCGCAGGCGGCGCGCTACCACACCGGCGTTGACAACGAGGACATGCTCGCCGTCGACGCCGTGGTGGTGGCGGCGCGCGCCGCCAAAGACAAGGGAGCGACGCGTTTTTGCATGGGCGCAGCGTGGCGCGGCCCGAAGCAGCGCGATCTCGAGCGCGTAATCGACATGGTCAAAGCAGTGCGCGCGCTCGGGCTTGAAACCTGCGCCACGCTCGGCATGCTGAAGCAAGGCCAGGCCGAGCAGTTGAAAGCTGCAGGCCTCGATTACTATAACCACAACCTCGATACCGCGCCCGAATTCTATGGCAAGATCGTCACCACCCGCACGCAGGACGATCGCCTCGACACGCTCGGAAAAGTGCGCGCTGCCGGCATCCACGTCTGCTGCGGCGGCATCGTCGGCATGGGCGAGACGCGGCGCACGCGCGCAGCACTCATCGCGCAGTTCGCCAATCTCGATCCCTATCCCGAAAGCGTGCCGATCAACAACTTGGTGCAGGTCGCGGGCACGCCGCTACACGGTGCCGCGCAGCTCGACCTGTTTGAGTTCGTGCGCACCATCGCGTGCGCCCGCATCACCATGCCCGAAGCGATGGTGCGGCTGTCCGCGGGTCGCCAGGAAATGCCCGACGGCATCCAGGCGCTGTGTTTCTTCGCCGGCGCCAACTCCATTTTCTACGGGGACAAGCTGCTCACCACGGGCAATCCCGAAACCGAACGCGACCGCGCACTGATGGACAAGCTCGGCATATATCCCATGCCGGGAGAGGCGAGAGGCGAGAGACGAGAGGCGGAAAATCGTTAAATCGTTCCGACTGCGGTTTTTCCGTCACGCGTCGCTCCTGCGCCATGTTATTTAGCGACCTTGCTTCCGAACTCGCCGCGCTCGATGCGCGCGGCCTCAAGCGCCATCGCCGTATCCTCGAGACTCCACAAGGCGCGCACGTCGTGGTCGACGGCAGTGAGGTCGTGGCGTTTTGCAGCAATGATTACCTGGGGCTCGCGAGCGATTCGCGTCTCACAGCGGCGGCACGCGAGGGCGCCGCACGCTATGGCGTCGGCGCCGGCGCGTCGCACCTGATCCTCGGCCATTCCGTCGCGCACCATGCGCTTGAGGAGGCGCTCGCGCAATTCGTGAACCTGCCGCGTGCGCTGCTGTTCTCGACGGGCTATATGGCGAACCTCGGCATTGTTACCACACTCGCTGGGCGCGGCGACGTAGTGTTCGCCGACAAGCTCAATCACGCGTCGCTCAACGACGCGGCGTTGCTGTCGCGCGCTGGCTTCAGGCGCTACCCACACGGGGATCTCGCCGTGCTCGAGAAGCTGCTCGCCGCGAGCACGGCGCGCCGCAAGCTGGTGGTGAGCGACGCGGTGTTCAGCATGGATGGTGATATCGCGCCGGTGTCCGGGCTGCTGCGGTTGTGCGAGCGGCACGATGCGTGGCTCGTGCTCGACGACGCGCACGGTTTCGGCGTGCTGGGCGCGACCGGCGGCGGCGTGCTGCAGCATTTCGGCGTCGCGTCCGGGCGCATCATCTATATGGCGACGCTCGGCAAGGCGGCCGGCGTGTTCGGCGCATTCGTTGCGGGCGAACCGGAGTTGATCGAAATGCTGGTGCAGCGTGCGCGGCCCTATATCTACACCACGGCAACGCCGCCGCTGCTCGCTCATGCGCTGCTCGCGAGCCTCGAGATCATCGCGGCCGAGAGCTGGCGGCGCGAGTTGCTGGCGCGGCTGATCCATCAGCTCAAGCAGGGTCTGACTGGTCTGCGCTGGCGGCTGATGCCGTCCGCTACTGCGATCCAGCCGCTCGTGATCGGCGCCAATGACGAGGCGCTGCGGGTTTCCGCGGCGCTCGCCGCGCACGGCGTGCTGGTGCCGGCCATCCGGCCGCCGACCGTGCCGCAGGGCAGCGCACGGCTGCGTATTTCGCTGTCGGCCGCGCACAGCGAGCAGGATGCAGCGCAGCTGGTCGAGGCATTGCGTGAAGTCGAAAAAGAATCTTGAACCGCAAAGGACGCGAAGGAACTTCGAGTTCCGAATACGATTAAACCGTGGCGGCAATCAGCTGTTGGCATGAGTATTAATTCCTGCAAAGGTTGATCTTTTGATTTTCTTTGCGCCTTTGCGTCCTTTGCGTCCCTCGCGGTGAAGCTTTAATGGGTTTATGTGTCGAGAGCAGCGGCAGCGGCCCCGATCTTGCGCTGCTGCACGGCTGGGGCATGAACGCCGCGGTATGGGACGACCTTGCCGCACTGCTCGCGAAAACTTTTCGCGTGCATTGCGTCGATTTGCCGGGCTGCGGTGCAAGCCCCGCATGCGTGCCCTACACGCTGGATGCGCTGGCTGACGTGCTTGCGGCTGTGCTGCCGCAGCGATTGGTTGTCTGCGGCTGGTCGCTCGGCGGGCAGCTGGCGCTCGATTGGGCGTTGCGCGCGCCGGCCCGGGTCGACCGCCTGGTGCTGATCGCGACCACACCGCGCTTCGTGCGCGACACGGGCTGGGAAAGCGGAATCGACGCCGCCGTGCTCGACGGCTTCGCACACGGACTGGTCCGTGACTACCGTGGCACGTTGCAGCGCTTTCTCGCGCTGCAGGCGCAGAGCGATGTCGACGCGCGCACGGTATTGCGCCGGTTGCGCGGGCAGATCCTCATGCGCAGCGAACCGGACATCGCGGCACTTGAAGCGGGTCTGCGGATACTGAAAGAGACTGACTTGCGCGACAAACTGTCACGGATCCCGCAGCCGGCACTGATTCTGCACGGTGCGCACGACACCATTGTGCCCCTCGCGGCGGGCCAATACCTGCAGCGCGCGTTGCCGCGCGCCACGCTCGAAGTGCTTGCCGGTGCGGCGCACGCGCCGTTCGTTGCGCGACCGCAGCGCGCAGCGCAGTGCATTACGGAGTTTTGCGGTGAGCGCTGATTTCGCGCTGGACAAGCGCCTGCTGCGGCGCTCGTTCGAGAAAGCGGCCGCCGGCTACGACGCTGCCGCGGTGCTGCAGCACGAGGTATGCCGGCGCATGCTGTCGCGGCTCGATTACATCAAGCACCGGCCGGCGACGATACTCGATGCCGGCAGCGGCACCGGCAACGTCGCGCTCGCGGTGCGCGCGCGCTATCCACAAGCCACGCTATACGCACTCGACATTGCGCTGGCGATGGTGCGGCGCGCGCGCGGCCGCATGCCGTGGTGGCAGCGCCTGCCCGGGCGCGGCGTATTGCCGGTATGCGGCGACATCGAGCAACTGCCGTTGCGCGACGCCGCGGTCGGCATGGTGTGGTCCAACCTCGCGTTGCAATGGAGCAACGAGCCGCAGCGCGCGTGCGCCGAGTTTCGCCGCGTGCTGGCTCCCGGCGGGCTGTTGATGTTCAGCACCTTCGGTCCCGATACGCTGAAAGAGCTGCGCGCGGCCTACCAGGGTATCGACCGCTATACTCACATCAATCGCTTCATCGACATGCACGACATCGGCGACATGCTGGTGCACGGCGGCTTCGCCGATCCGGTTATGGACATGGAATACATCACGCTGACCTACACCGACGTGCTGGCGCTGATGCGCGACCTGAAGGCGATCGGCGCGCACAACGTGACGATGGGACGCAGGCCCGGGATGACCGCGCGCGCGACGCTCGCCGCGGTCGAGCGTAACTATGAAGCATGGCGCCGCGACGGCAGATTGCCGGCGACGTTCGAAGTGGTCTACGGCCACGCCTGGGTGCCGCAGCCGCGATCCACTGCCGGTGGCAGGCCGATCATTCCGATCAAGGCAAGTACAAGGCCGCCGCTATGACGCCTGACGCCGCACGCCTCTTGCCTCGCGGTTTTTTTGTCACCGGCACCGACACCGGCGTCGGCAAGACGCTGATGGCGTGTGCATTGCTGCACGGTTTTGCGCAGCAGGGCCGGCGCGTGGCCGGCATGAAGCCGGTCGCCTGCGGGGTCGTGCGCAGCGCCACGGGGCTGGTCAACGAAGATGTGGCATTGTTGCGCGCCGCGGGCAATGTCGAGGCACCGCTGCAGCTCGTCAACCCCTATTGCTTCGAGCCGCCGATCGCGCCGCACCTGGCGGCGGAGCAGGCCGGCGTTACCATCGACCTCACGCATATCGCGCAGGCGTTCGAGCGGATCGCCGCGGCGGCGGATGTCGTCGTCGTCGAAGGCGTCGGCGGATTCTGCGTGCCGCTCAATCACAGCGAGGACAGCGCGGATCTCGCGCAATATCTGGGCTTGCCGGTGATCCTGGTGGTCGGCATGCGGCTGGGTTGCCTCAACCACGCATTGTTGACTACGCACGCGATCCGGGCCCGGGGGCTCAGGCTCGCAGGCTGGATTGCGAATCGCATCGACCCGGCGATGGCGGCCGTCGAGGAGAACATCACCACGCTGGCGGAGCGCCTGGCCGCGCCGCTGCTGGGAGAGGTCGAGTTTACGCTGGCGCCTGACCCGCAGCGCGTTGCCGTGCTGCTCGATTTGTCAAACCTCGGCTGATGCACCGCACAAAGCGTGCGCGCGTTGCAAAGGCTCAATCCTGACCGATTCGCCCGGCATTTTGGTTGCCTAGCAGATGGTGACTGTGATAGATTCGCGATGTTTTTTTTCGAGCGTTGGCGCCAGTCATAGAGACGGTTTAATGGAGTGCACTTGGCGGCAGGGGCAGGCATACACCTTCGCTGCCCGCTACAATAACTCCTCAGCGTCGTCCGATCGGATCCTCGCCTTTGGTTTTATCGCGCTGGGTTGCCCCGGCCTCGCCGTTGCATTTGCCTGGCCCGGCGCGCTCGGGCATCAACTGCGCAGCCGGCAAGCTGCGGTCTGCGGCACCGCCCGCCGCGGCGTTGCAGGCCTGCTGCTGGAATGAATTTAACGCACTGCTGGGGTCAAGCATGATCAGTAACTGGGCAAGGAGTTTCGTCGTTGCTGCGGCGCTGGCGCTGGCGCCGGCACCGGCCAGCGCCGAGCGCTACAACCTGCAGACGCCGCAAACCGTCATCGCGCACGAGATCTACGATCTGCATACGCTCATTCTCGCGATCTGCGGCGTGATTTTCGTCGTCGTGTTCGGCGCGATGATCTATTCAATTATCAAGCACCGTCAAGCAGCGGGTCACAATGCCGAACAGTTCCACGAGAACGTGATGGTCGAAATCGCGTGGACGATCGTTCCGTTCCTGATCCTGATCGGGATGGCGTATCCGGCGACCAAGACCGTGATTTCGATGAAGGGCGCCTCAAGCCCTGACATGACCATCAAGGCCACCGGCTACCAGTGGAAGTGGGGCTACGACTATCTGCAGGAAGGCATCAGCTTCTACAGCAGCCTCGCCACGCCGCGCGAGCAGATCGATGATAATTCCGATGAGGGCTCACGAAGCGCGGTGAATCCCAACTATCTGCTCGAGGTTGAACAATCCGGTAGCGGTGCCGCTCGGCAAGAAGATCCGCGTCATTATCACCATCCTCATTCTGGTTCTTCGGCCATCCCGAGGTCTACATCATGATTTTGCCGGCGTTCGGCATCATCCCGCTCGCCCCGGCAACCCGTGTCTGGTTAAACCCGGTTTTCATGAAGGCATGAATTTGATATCATTGTTCCTGGTGTAAGCTGCGTGTAGTGCTTCACTCGTATGCTCCTTTGACTTGGCGGTCCAGGAAGCATCGATGCTGCCGCAGCCTGCCTCTTATTCCACCAGCAAAGTTGCACTCGGGAGTTGAATCCGCCTATGGCTATGGCAATTGTATTGATATTATTGATCGTCGGATCCGTCCTTTTTCACCTCCTGAGCCCGTGGTATTTCACACCGATCGCCTCCAATTGGGGCACGATCGACGACACGATCAGCCTCACGTTCTGGGTCACGGGGTTTGTCTTCGTCGCCGTCAATTTGTTTATGGCTTATTGCGTGATCCGCTACCGTCAGCGGAAGGGGAGCCGGGCGGAGTACGAACCCGAGAACAAAAAGCTGGAGGCGTGGCTTGTCGGATTGACTGCGGTGGGAGTCTGCGCCCTGTTGGCCCCCGGCTTGTTTGTATGGGCGAAATTTGTCGACGTCCCGAAAGACGCGGCGGTGTTTGAGGTCGTGGGTCGGCAGTGGCACTGGGGCTTTCGCTTCCCCGGGAAGGACGGCGTGCTGGGCACCGTCGATGCCCGGTATGTCAGCGCTAAAAACCCGTTTGGCATGAATCCGGACGATCCCAACGGGCAGGATGACATCCTGGTAGCGAGCCCGGAGGTACATCTTCCCGTCGGCAGGCCGTTCAAGGCGCTGCTCCGTTCTATAGACGTCCTACACGACTTCACTGTGGCACAGTTCCGGGTCAAGATGGATCTGGTGCCGGGCCTGGTCACCTACGTCTGGTTCACCCCCACCCGGGCCGGGAAATTCGACCTTCTCTGCGAAGAATTATGTGGCATCGGGCACTACGTCATGCGTGGCAAAGTCGTGGTGGAGGAAGAGACCGCATTTCAGGCGTGGTTAAGCAGCTATCCGACGTTCGCGCAATCCTCAGCTCAAGTTGCCGGCGATGCTGCAGCAGGCAAGCCGCTCTATGCGGTGTGTGCCGCCTGTCATGGCTTGCAAGCGGAAGGTAACCCTGCGCTGCATGCGCCGAAATTGAGTGGGCAAGGTGACTGGTATCTGCAACGGCAATTGAAATATTTCAAGAACGGTGCTCGCGGTACACACGACAAAGATGTTTTTGGTAAAATGATGGCGCCGATGGCGGCGACGCTGGGTGATGATGCCGCCATCGATAACGTCGTCGCCTATATCAAGACGCTGCCGGATAATCCTGCCCCGCCTACGGTGAAACATACGACCGATGGTCAACAGCTTTATGTGACGACCTGCGGAGCCTGTCACGGTGCTGATGGGCGGGGCGTGCAGCCGATGAATGCCCCCCGGCTCAAGGGCATGAGTGATTGGTATTTGGTCACTCAATTGAATAATTTCAAACAGGGCATTCGCGGCGCCCATCCAAAAGACATGTACGGTCCGCAGATGGCATCCATGGCCGCAATTCTGACCAACGACCAGGCAATCAATGACCTCGTCGCCTACATCAATACCTTGCAATGACCGGCCCGCTCGAGCGCCACACTATTTGCTGATGAGACTCAAGCGAATAGAGCATTAATGAAGAATTAGCGAAGAGGAGATTTTGATGGATTACGTTGCGCATGACGCATCGGCTTTCGCCCCACCTGCCGAAGTCGAAGAGCCGGAACTCTACCATCCGAAAACTTTCATCGGGAAGTACATCTGGAGCCAGGACGCCAAAGTCATCGCAGTCCAGTACTCGATCACCGCGATCGCGGTGGGGCTGGTGGCATTGGTGTTGTCGGGAATCATGCGGCTGCAGCTGGGATTCCCGCACACGTTTTCCTTTATCACACCAAGCAACTACCTCCAATTTGTCACCATGCACGGCATGATCATGGTCGTCTACCTGCTCACCGCTCTGTTCCTAGGGGGGTTTGGCAACTACCTCATTCCGCTGATGGTGGGTGCCCGCGACATGGTTTTCCCCTATGTCAACATGGTGAGTTACTGGGTCTATCTGTTTGCCGTGCTGTTACTGATGGCGAGCTTCTTCGTGCCGGGTGGACCCACGGGCGCCGGCTGGACCTTGTACCCACCGCAGGCCATTCTCCCGGGCACGCCGGGGGCGACATGGGGAATCATCTTGATGCTCGTTTCCCTGGCCTTCTTCATCATCGGGTTCACGATGGGCGGTCTTAACTATGTGGTGACCGTGTTACAGGGTCGCACGCGAGGGATGACGATGATGCGTTTGCCCTTGACGGTATGGGGCATTTTCATGGCCACCATCCTGGCGCTGTTGGCCTTTCCCGCCTTGTTCGTCAGCGCCATCATGATGACGTTGGACATGACACTGGGCACGAGTTTCTTCATGCCCGCCGTCGTCTCGCAGGGACAACACCTCGACCACAACGGTGGAAGCCCGGTGTTGTTTCAACATCTGTTCTGGTTTTTCGGCCATCCCGAGGTCTACATTGTCGCCCTGCCGGCGTTCGGCATCGTCTCCGACCTGATCAGTGTCAATGCAAGAAGAAACATCTTCGGCTACCGGATGATGGTCTGGGCGATTGTGGCCATCGGCGGCCTCAGTTTCATTGTGTGGGCGCACCACATGTACGTCAGCGGGATGAACCCGTACTTCGGGTTCTTTTTCGCCACCACCACGCTGATCATCGCCGTCCCGACGGCGCTCAAGGTCTACAACTGGGTGCTGACGTTGTGGCGCGGCAACATCCACCTCACCGTGCCGATGCTGTTTGCCATCGGCTTCGTCTTCACATTTATCAACGGCGGGTTAACGGGCCTGTTCCTGGGTAACGTGACCGTGGATCTCCCGTTGTCCGACACCATGTTCGTGGTCGCGCACTTCCATATGGTGATGGCCGTGTCGCCCATCCTGGTTGTGTTCGGGGCCATCTACCACTGGTACCCCAAGGTCACCGGGCGCATGCTGAACGATACCCTGGGCAAATTTCACTTCTGGGTCACCTTCATCGGGACCTACGCAATTTACTACCCAATGCACTATCTGGGCTTTTTGGGCGTGCCGCGCCGGTATTATGCAATTGAAGGCACGGACTTTATCCCCCAATCGGCGCACTCCTTGAACGTCAGTATCACGATCGCGGCGTTGATCGTGGGCGCTGTCCAGCTGGTGTTTTTGTTTAATCTGGTCTGGAGCTATTTCAAGGGCAAACCATCGGGTGGCAACCCTTGGAACGCCACCACGCTGGAGTGGCAAACGCCCGACACCCCGCCGAAGCATGGCAACTTTGGTGCGACGTTACCGGTGGTCTATCGCTGGGCATACGATTACAGCGTGCCGGGCGCCGACCAGGACTTCATACCGCAAAACGTCCCGCCGCGAGAGATAGCCAGCCGTAATAGCAATAAGACGTAGGCGATCCGGAATCCAACGACGTGAGTATTTTTCATGAACTGACGGTCAAGCCCTGGGTCACGGACCAGGGCAAGATCGATGATCTTTACGCTGGAGACGCATCTTCCGGGCTTGCGAAGAAACTCGCTCTGAGGGTATTTCTTGCAGTGGTCGCGGTCCTGTTCATGCTTTTGGTCGTCGCATATGGACGGCGAATGGCGTATGAGGACTGGCGTCCCTCGCCTCAACTAGGGCTGTTGTGGGCGAATACGTTTGCGCTGGTCTTGAGCAGTGTCGCCTTGCAATGGGCGCAGTATTCAGTACGTCGTGGGCGGATGGACGCCATGCGGGTCGGCCTGCTCGCTGCCGGCGCTTTCACCGTTGTTTTTCTGTTCGGGCAGCTCCTGGCCTGGCGGCAACTGCGCACGATGGCTTATTTTGAAGTAACGAACCCTGCAATCGCGTTTTTTTATCTGATCACGGGATTGCACGGGCTGCATCTGTTGGGCGGTTTGGTGGCTTGGGGCAGGACCGTCGCCAAAGTGTGGGGCGATTTTGACGTGGCGAAGATAAGGCAGAGTGTGGAGTTGTGTACCGTTTACTGGCACTTCCTGCTTTTGGTTTGGCTGGTCCTTTTTGGTCTGCTGTTTACGGGGAATAATTTGGACATTTTATTGAAGATCTGTGGGATTAGGTAAACAGGGCCAAGGACATGACACAAGCTATTCCGACTAATACCATAGAACCCATCCCGCTGCCTGAAGGCATCCAAGGCATCGTCGCCGACTGGTCCTCCGACCAGCGGGCGTTCAAGAATGTCCCCTGGGGCAAGGCCATGATGTGGATCTTCCTCGTCAGCGATACCTTCATCTTCAGCGCTTTTTTGATCTCGTACATGACGGTGCGAATGTCCACCACGGTCCCTTGGCCCAACCCCAGCGAGGTTTTCGGTTTGACGATTGGGGGCAAGGAAGTTCCCCTCCTCCTGATCGCCATCATGACTTTCGTCTTGATCAGCAGCAGCGGGACGATGGCGATGGCGGTCAACTTCGGCTATCGAAAGGATCGTGTCACGACCTTTGTCTTGTTGCTGATCACCGCGGCATTGGGCGCGACATTTGTCGGCATGCAGGCCTTTGAATGGACCAAGCTGATCGTGCATGAGGGAATACGTCCCTGGGGCAACCCCCTGGGCGCGGCCCAGTTTGGCGCGACCTTTTTCATGATCACGGGTTTCCATGGCACGCACGTGTCGATCGGCGTGATTTTCCTGATCATCACGGCGATAAAGGTCATACGGGGAGATCTGGATAACGAACGGCCAGGCTTCATGACCGGCAGGAAGGGGAAGTACGAGATCGTCGAAATCATGGGTCTGTATTGGCACTTCGTCGACTTGGTGTGGGTATTCATCTTCGCAGTCTTCTATCTTTGGTAAGGGAAATCATGGCGCACGTAGAAGGGCAACAACATCCGATTGGCATTTATCTCAAGATCTGGGGATTGCTGTTCGTTCTCAGCACCGCGTCTTATCTGGTCGACTACTTCCACTTTCAGGGTTACCTCAGGTGGTTTCTGATCATCCTGTTCATGTTGTTGAAGGCGGGGCTGATCGTTGCCGTCTTCATGCACATGATGTGGGAGCGGCTGGCCTTGTTGTACGCCATCGTGGTCCCGCCGCTGTTGTTGATGGTACTTTTGGGCATCGGAGCATTTGAAGCGGACTACACCTTTTTTACGCGGGGCGTCTATTTTGTGAAAGGATTGTTCTAGCGTAGCTAGATCGAATTGCGGCGCGCCCATTTTTTCCGGATTCCGTTTCTTACTGCAAGAGCTGCCAATGGCTGAAAAACGCTACGCGATAAACGTTTCGATTATTCTTGGGATCGGTGTAGTGCTGATGCTGTTTATTTTCGTTCTTGTGGCCCATCACCACAACACCCCCGACCGAATCCGACAGGATCGCGGCGCGCTGTTGGGCACCGGTTCTAGTGTGGCCGAGCGGATTAAACCCGTCGGCCAGGTCGACGTCGCCTCGGTGGACACTCAGAGGGAGCCTGTAAAAACCGCGGTGGTCGCGTCGCCGCCCGGCCGCGACGGACAACAGGTTTACCAGGCCACTTGCGTCGTCTGCCACGATGCCGGTATCGCCGGCGCGCCGAAGCTGGGTGATAAGGGCCAGTGGGCCAAGCGCATCGCCAAGGGCCTCGACACCCTCTACACCAGCGCCGTTAATGGGGTACAGGGGAGCGCGGGAGCGATGCCGGCCAAAGGCGGGAACCCCGCGCTGAGCAACGCGGAGGTCAAGGCCGCCGTCGACTACATCGTGGCGCGGTCGAAATAAGCGGCAGAAACCGTAAAACTCCCGAAGTTTCTTTCATTGCGGGATTGGATACCTGGTTTTGCCGATTCACGCTGGCGGCCGTAGTGATCACCCGTCCCGCCGTTTGCCGGTTCTCATTTGCGGACTTCGAAGGCGACGGGTAAAACAAGGCCGCCGCGGAATTCCAGGTTGATGACAACCGGGTCGCCGGCGCGCAGTGTCCGTTTCGGGTTCAACAGCATCAGATGATACCCCCCCGGCGCAAAAAGCAAACTCGCGTTGGGTGAAAGTTCGATTTGCGGCGCGTGTTCCATTCCCGCCATGCCGTCCTTAACGATGGTGCGGTGAATCATCACGGTCTCGAACCCGGAACTGCTCGCGGCCACGAGTACTTGTGATCGTGACGTGTTGTTTCGCAACGCCATGTACCCCGCCATCATGGCCACGCCGAGCGGCGATTCCCGCACCCAGGCATCGCGTACGGAAACACCAGCCTCTTCACTCGCAGCGGCGATGAGGGTCAGCGTCAATATCAGGCCAACAAAAACCGGGTTTCGCCATCTCATTTCGCTTTAGCTCCTTCAAGTTCTCGCAGCACCTTGAAACGCCTGCTGATAGTCTCCGCATCAAGGGGCGGCGTGAACATGGCATGGTATCGGGCCCGCGGATCCACCAGAAATACCGTCGCGGTGTGATAGACGGGATAGTTCTCCATACCCGGTGTGAACGCAACCTGATACGCGGCACCCAGCTGACCAGCCAGGTTACCGATCTGCGCGTCGTTTCCCGTCATGCCGAGAAAGGTCGTATGAAAATAGGTCACGTATTGGCTGAGCTTGCCAGCGGTATCGCGATTCGGGTCCACTGAAATAAAGACGAATTGGACATCTTCGGCACCGGCCGTACTTTTAGCGATGTTGTCACGCGCGCGGGCCAATATCGCCAGGGTCGTCGGACAGATGTCCGGGCAATGGGTGAAGCCGAAAAAGAGAAAGGACCATTTGCCCTTCAAGCGTGAAAGATCAAATACCCGATTCTGATGATCGGTGAGCGCAAAGGCCGTCAGCGGCTTTGGATCAGGGAACAATGTCATCACCCGATCCGGCAGCAACATGGCCCGCGAATCGTTTTCCCGATCTGATGCAGCAAGCCACACTCCGGCAAGCATCGCGGCCAGCGCGACGGTTGTCATCATGATGCTGAATTTGAGAGATATTTGTTGCATGACTGCTCAATGAGGAAATCTTAAGGCCGCCGCCGACTCCATCGTGGCACGGTCGGAGTAACCGGTAGAAACCGGACAACAACAAAATGGGGCTCGGGATCCACAAAAAAGATATGTTTGACAACAAACGTGCCGGACGGACGCAACGGCGCGTAATTGTCCGGCTATCCCGCTCCGCGCGCAACCCGTTCCGCGGCACGGGTCCTTGGCTATACTGGGCGGGCCTTTCCGGGCAAGACGTTGGACGTGGGCCGTGCGCAAGGAAATGCTGCACCGCTATCTCGCCGGCGCCGCGCTATTGCTGGTCGCGCCGGTGATGTTAAACTTCACCGTCTTCCAGCGTCCCGAATATCATTAAATGTCCTCCAGCCTCGCCGGCCAGCCGTTTGCAGCGCGCCTGAGCCAGTTCTACCAACTCACCAAGCCGCGCGTGGTGTCGCTGATCGTGTTCTGCGCGGTGATCGGCATGTTCCTCGCCGTGCCGTTCGGCGCGCTCGATGCGCGTTTCGCGGCGACCGCATTCGCCGCCACCATCGGCATCGCACTGGTTGCCGCCGCCGCCGCCGCGATCAATTGCCTGGTCGAGAGTAAAATCGACGCGCTGATGGCGCGCACGCGCGGTCGGCCGCTGCCGCGCGGCCAGCTCACGCCGCGGCAAACGCTGGTGTTTGCCGCCATCATTGGGGGGAGCGGTCTCGCGCTGCTTTACTTCGAGGTCAATGCGCTGACGATGTGGCTTACACTCGCTACCTTTGTCGGCTACGCCATCATTTACACCGTGGTGCTGAAGCCGATGACGCCGCAGAACATCGTGATCGGCGGTGCTTCGGGCGCGATGCCGCCGGTGCTGGGCTGGGCGGCGGTAACGGGCGACATCCCGTATCAGGCGTTGCTGTTGTTCCTGATCATTTTCGCCTGGACGCCGCCGCATTTCTGGGCGCTCGCGCTCTACCGCAAGCTCGAGTACGCGAAGGCCGGCGTGCCGATGCTGCCGGTGACGCACGGCGACAAGTTTACGCGGCTGCACGTGCTGTTTTACACCGTCATTTTGTTCGCGGTGACGCTGCTGCCGTTTGCAACCCGCATGAGCGGGCTGATCTACGTCGCCGCCGCGGTCGCGCTCGGCACCGTGTTTCTTTACTACGCAATCAACATTTACCGTGACTACAGCGACCGCCTCGCGCAAACCACGTTCCGCTACTCGATTTTGTATCTGACGCTGTTGTTTGCCGCGCTGCTGATCGATCATTACTTCAAGTTCTAGCCTGCAATGACACGTGTTGCGACAGTCGCGCTGTTGTTGCTGGCGGCATTGATCGCGGGCTGTGATTCATCCCCCAAGCCGTCGTTTCAGCTCACCGATCTCACCGGTGCCGAGTTCGGGCGCGATTTCCAGTTGACCGATCACAACGGCAAGCCGCGCACACTCGCCGATTTCAAGGGCAAGGTGGTGGTGATTTTCTTCGGCTTCACGCATTGCCCCGACGTCTGTCCGACCACGCTCGGGGAGCTGGCGATCGCGGCCAAAGAGCTCGGCAACGACGCCGGGCGCATGCAGGTGCTGTTCGTCACGGTCGATCCCGAGCGAGATACCGCGGCCGTGCTCGCCAAATACGCGCCGGCGTTCAATCCCGATTTTCTCGGCCTTACCGGCGACGCCGACGCGATCGCGCGCACCGCGAAAGAGTTCAAGGTGTTCTATCAGAAGCAGCCGCTGCCGGGCGGCGGCTACAGCGTCGACCATTCCGCCGGCACCTACATCTATGATACGGCGGGGCGCCTGCGCCTGTTCGCGGGCTACGGCCAGGGCGCGCCGAAGATGCTGCACGACATACGGCTGCTGCTGCAGCAGGCGGGTCAGGCCCTCAAGCGGAGCCCGTCGCAGATTGCGGGCGCCACCGCGCTGGTGTCGCTGCCGTGATCAGCGGTTGCGCAAGATTCATTGCCCAAAAAAACAAAACGGGAGAGTCAGTCCGGACTCTCCCGTCAGCGTAGCGCGGCCGCCGCGGGCGGCTTGATTTCCATCAGGCTGTGGCGGCGCGGATCACGCCGCGCATTTTCTGCATCGCCTTGTTTTCGATCTGGCGGATGCGCTCGGCCGAAACGCCGAATTCAGCGGCGAGGTCGTGCAGCGTTGCCTGGTCTTGCTCGCGCAGCCAGCGCGCTTGAATAATGCGGCGACTGCGTGGATCGAGGCTCGCCAGCGCTTTTTCCAGGCCGACGCCTTTAAGCCGCGCGGTTTGCTCGTGTTCGAGGATGCGGCCGGGCTCGGCTGCGGGATCGGTCAGATAGGCGATCGGCGCGTACGCTTCATCTTCATCATCGCTGAGCGGCTCGAGCGCGACGTCCTTGCCGCCCAAGCGGGTCTCCATTTCGACCACTTCCCCGGGTTTCACGCCGAGTTGACTCGCCATTGCCTTGACTTCACCGCTGTCGAGCGTATTCAAGCCCGGTTTCATACTGCGCAGATTGAAGAA
>JAHFRL010000246.1 GCA_023266235.1 Betaproteobacteria bacterium | reverse complement strand
TTGAGGTTTTCAGCGGTGCAGATCCAGTTGGTAAGGTGACCGAGCAGGCGAGCAACGTAAAAGAGGGTGTGGTCGACATCGCGCTCGGCCTGCGCGGTGCCGAGGGCGACCGCTTCCCGAGCAGCTCTATTATCGAATTGCCGTTCATGGTGCAGGATGCAGCGCGCGGTTCGCAGGCGCTCGGTCACTCTACAAGGACGGCACGCTTGCCGATGAATATAGAGACTACAAACTGCTCGCCTTGTACGTCCATAACCCTGGACTCATCCACACCATCAGCAAAAAGATCGTGACGTTGTCAGACCTGAGAGGGTTGCGGCTGCGCTCACCGAACAAGGCCGTATCCGCCGCACTTGAACATGTCGGCGCCGTTCCGGTGTTGTTGCAGGTCAACGATGTCATGCCGGCGGTGAAGGACGGCAAGATCGACGGCATCGTCACCAATTGGGGCAATCCGCTGAAGGGCTTTAATGATGTCATGAAGCACCATACCGATTCGCAATTCTATAC
The DNA here is from genome assembly GCA_023266235.1 of Betaproteobacteria bacterium. Lineage (GTDB taxonomy): Bacteria > Pseudomonadota > Gammaproteobacteria > Burkholderiales > SG8-41 > PALSA-1004. Next base: position 2,661 of record JAHFRL010000246.1, on the reverse strand, counting down.
TTCGGCTTTTTTCATTGTGATGAATAAGGAACGTTTCGAAGCTTTGCCAGTCGATGTCCGCGCCGCGATCGACGCCATGTCGGGCGAAACGTGGGTCGCAAAATTTGGTCCGCTCTGGAACAAGTGGGACAAGCCAGTGCGCGACGGTGCGGCGGGACCAGACCATGAGGTGATTGTGCCGGACTCGGCGACCATGGCGCAATGGCGCGAGGGTTTGCGCCCAGTCACGGACCGCTATCTCGCCGATCTTTCAAAGGCGTTCCCGGCTGCGCGCGCCGTTTATGACAAACTGACGGTCGCATTGAACAGATAGCTTCGGCATGGCGTGGGCCATCCCTGCGTCACTCCGCGTGCCGCTACTGCAAGAGTCTTGGCTCTTGGTTTTAAGAGGGATGGTTGGAGAGGCTCAGATGATCGAGATTTCAAGACGCACGTTGCTCGCCGGCTCAGCGATGTCTGCTGCCACCTTAGTTTGGAAGCCCCCGTATTGTAGTCAACTATCGGAAGTAAACCGGACATGACACCGACGCGGCGAAGTTCGCTTTTGACCTATCCGGAAGTCGAGCGGGCTCGCTGACGGCTGAGAAGCCGTAAAATCGTTCAATACCCCCTAACTGATCCGCGTCGATCTGATATCCTGCAATGCTTCTGACGGCGGATATCGCTCGATCCGGTTCGATGGAAAATGGAAGTCGAAATGGTTCGCCCTTTTCTCGCCGCAACAACATTCACTCTGTTGGTCGCAATGTCCGCCGCCCGCGCTACCAGCCTTGAGCAGCTGGAGGCGAACAAAAAGACGGTGGCCGCGTTCGAGGATGCCGCGCTCAACCAAAAGGACTTTGATGCGGCCTCGAGATACCTTGGGCGCCGATACACACAGCACAATCCGAACGTCGCTGACGGGCCGGAGGGCCTCAAGGGTTTCATTTCATTCCTGAAGGACAAGTTCCCGAATAACCGCAGCGAGATCAAGCGCATCTTCGCCGATGGTGACTATGTTATCGTTCATGATCATGCCGTGCGGGAGCCGGGCACGCGCGGTAATGCCATTATCAATATTTACAAGCTTGAGGACGGTAAGGTGGTCGAGCACTGGGACATCATTCAACCGATCCCGGAAAAGGCCGTAAATGACAACGGAATGTTCTAGTACCTCTGCACAGAGATTATGACTCTTTAGATGAGAGCTTTGGATAGGCTTTGGCGAGTTTTTCGCGGGCCTTTTCGGTTGAGAACATCCAGTTGATGCGATCGCCGGTGGCGTTTCGGCGGATTTCCCATGCGGCTATTTCGGAGACGAGACGGTCTTGGCTTTCGATGCGGCGGTCGAGGCACTGGGTGCGCAAGACGCCGATTTCGATTTCGACCATATTGAGCCAACTGGCGTGCTTTGGCGTGTAGTGGAATTCCAGTTGGCGCAAAATCCGCCGCGCTTCGGCAGGCGGGAAGCTGCTGTAGAGTGAGCTTGGGGAGTGGGTGGACAGATTATCCATGACCACGCGGATTTTCTTGACGCCCGGGAAGTGGAGGTCCACCAGGTCTCGCATGCACTGGGCGAAGTCCCCGGCGGCGCGGCGATCGGTAACCTTGACCTTGCGCCATGATCGATGCGCGTCGAGGAAGACAAAGAGGTTGGAAGTTCCGTTGCGCTTGTACTCGCAGTCGTAGCGCTCAAGCCTGCCGGGTTGGGCCGGAATGGGCTGGCGCACCTCGCCGATGAGCTGGGTCGGGCTCTCATCGAAGCAGATGACGGGGCGGTCTGGATCAGGTTCTTCGGCGTAGAGATCGAGCACGTCCTCCATGCGCGCGACGTATTCGGCATCCACCTTGGGAATGCACCACATGTCCTTGCGCCAAGGCTTCAGATGGTTCTCGGCCAGACGCCGGCGCACCGTCTCACGCGACAGCTCCCCGTGTTCGGTAAGCTTGACGAACGCATCGGCGAGCAGTTCCAGCGTCCAGCGGGCGCACCCTGGCGGTGGGCTTGAACAGGCGGTGGCCACCAGCAAGGCTTCCTCCCGCCCCGAGAGCTTGCGCTCGGCTCCGGGCCGCAGCTCCTCGCTGAGCGCCGCTTCCAGATTGCCTTCCACGAAGCGGCGCTTGGTTCGGTACACCGTCGATCCGCTGACCTTCACAGTCGCGGCGATCGTATCGTCGTCAACTCCCGCCTCGGCGGCCAACAGAACCTGCGCCCGCTTGAGCTTGCGCGCCGGATGCTTGCCCCCGGTCAGCAAGGCCGACAATTCCTCACGTTCGGCTTGGCTCAACTCGACACGATATCGTACATTCATCCGCAAGGCCTCCTTCGGTTCCGAAGGCCCGGATGAATCGAAAATGAATCAATTACTTGGCAAGGATGCGCCGCAAACCAAGCCCCGCTTCACCGAGAAGCAGGGCCAGTACCTCGCCTTCATCTGGGCGTATACTTGCATCCAAGGGCGCCCGCCGGCAGAGGCCGATCTGCAGCGCCACTTCAATGTCACTCCACCGTCCGTCCATCAGATGGTGCTCACCCTCGAGCGTTCCGATCTTATCACTCGACAGCCAGGCGTCGCACGCAGCATCGCTCTCACCGTCAAACCAGAAAGCCTGCCAGTTCTACAGCCGTCATCCAATTGATCCCGCCCAAACCGTCATAATCTCTGTGCAGAGGTACTAGCT
>JAHFRL010000157.1 GCA_023266235.1 Betaproteobacteria bacterium | reverse complement strand
GAAGTCGATCGTGACGCCCGAAGCAGCGGCGCCGGCCGCGCGTCCCGTCAGCGTATGGGTAAGCCACGCCGAACCGCATGGCCACGCGGCACTCACTGAATTGCTCAAGAAGATCGGCGCCCCGCTCGAAACCGGTGGCAAGCCTGGTGCCAAAGCGCTATGCCTGGTGACGCCGATCGGCGACGATGCGACGACCTGCGCGGTCGAGCAGGGGCTTGATCCCAAACGCACGATCGCGGTCGATACGCTGTTTCCGCTCGCCAAGCGCCGCACCATCATGGGCACGCCGGTGACCGACATCGCGTACCGCGACGCGGCGCACGGCCTGCTTGCGGCCGACGGCGTGCCGGTCACGGTCTGCCGCGACAGTCCCGGGTTCATCGCGCAGCGCATCGTCGCGATGATCGTCAACATCGGCTGCTCGATCGCGCAAAGCCGCACCGCGGCGCCAGCCGACATCGACAAGGCGGTAACGCTCGGCCTCAACTATCCGAACGGGCCGTTCAAGTTCGCCGACGTGCTCGGCGTCGCGCGCATCCACCAGGTGCTGTCGGCGATGTTCCGCATCTACGGCGACCCGCGCTATCGTCCCAATATCTGGCTCACGCGCCGCGCCAGGCTCGGCGTTTCCGCGCTGACTCTCGAACCCTGATCGACGACTGAAGGAACTCACATGTTGAACGCCTATATCTACGAAGGACTGCGCACTCCGTTCGGCCGCTATGCCGGCACGCTCGCCAAGGTCCGCCCCGACGATCTGCTCGCCGGTGCGATCAGGGCCGTGATGGCAAAAAGCGCATTCAAGGCCGAGCAGCTCGAGGACATCGTCGTCGGCTGCGCCAATCAGGCGGGCGAAGACAGCCGCTGCGTCGCGCGCCACGCCGGGCTTGCCGCGAACCTCCCGATCGAAATTCCGGGCACCGTGCTGCAAAGAAACTGCGCGAGCGGACTCGGTGCGCTGGCACACGCCGCGCATTCAATCACCGCCGGCGAAGGCGACGTGTTCCTGATCGGCGGCGTCGAGAGCATGAGCCGCGCGCCGTTTGTGTTCGGCAAGAGCGAAAATCCGTTCGGGCGCGATATGCGCATTTTCGACAGCACGATCGGACCGCGTTTCTCCAATCCAAAGCTGACCAGGCAGTTCGGCGACGATCAGATGCCGCAGACCGCAGACAACCTCGCGCGTGAATACGACATCAAGCGCGAGGAAGCGGATAAGTTCGCGCTCGCGTCGCAGCAGAAATATGCGATTGCGAAAGGCGAGGGCTTTTTCGCCGGCGAGATCGCCGCGGTCGAGCTGCCGCCGACCCGCAAAGGCCCGGTGCCGCCGGTGGCCGACGACGAGCATCCGCGGCCGAATACCGATCTCGACACGCTGGCGAAAATGAAACCGCTCTATGAGGGCGGCGTCACTACGGCCGGCAATGCGTCGGGCGTCAACGACGGCGCAATTGCCATCCTGGTCGCCAGTCTCAAGGCGGGGGAAAAAGCGGGTTCGCAGCCGATCGCACGCGTGATCGCAACTGCAGCGGCTGGCGTGCCGCCGCGCATCATGGGCATCGGCCCGGTTGCGGCGTCGAAAAAAGCGCTCGCGCGCGCCGGCCTCGCGATCAAGGACATGGACATCATCGAAATCAACGAAGCGTTCGCGGCGCAGGTGCTGTCGTGCCTGAAAGGCCTCGGCGTCGCGCTCGACGACAAGCGCGTCAACCCCAACGGCGGCGCGATCGCCGTCGGTCATCCGCTTGGCGCCTCCGGCGCGCGGCTCGCCTTGACCGCCGCGCGCCAATTGCAGCGCAGCGGTGGACGCTACGCTCTGGTTTCGCTGTGCATCGGCGGCGGGCAGGGAATGGCCGCGATACTCGAACGAGTCTGATCGAAGCAACAAAAACGAGGCCGGCAGCGACACGCTGCCGGCTTTTCTTTTTTCCCGCCAAGCGATAAACAACCACGCGGCATGCACGTGTTGGTGTCACTTCACGTGCGGACGGGCGTTTCCGATCTCAATAAGCGGAAATCACGCGCCTGATAGGCAATGTTTATGCACTGCAATTATGCATGTAATCAACAGGATAGATAAGTCCTGCGGGCTAAACCGGCTGTAAATCAATGGATTAACCCTGACTTGTCAGGAATTTCCTGACATCCGCCCCGCGAGTAAAGGTGTATAGATATTAGGCAGGAGGAAGGGGAGCCTATAGTAAGAGCGCACGCCGGATAGGAGCTGTGCCATGTACCGTACTGGTTTTTCGTCATTGAACGAATTCCCGCATCCTCGGTGGGGGTAACACTCAGTGCTACGCACCGGCTCTCCAACTACTTACTCTCCGCATCAGGCGGCCCACGAACCCACCGCGTCAGTATCGCCCCGCCGGTCGTCCACAACATCACCCTCGAGCTATCCCCTGCGGCCAAGCCCGGCCCGCGCGTTTGCGAATACTGAAAGGCGGAATGCTGACGGCATCGGGCCGCGATTGCGCATTGAAGGCGGCCGAGCGCTGCTGGCAGTGCTGGCATTGATGTTGTACTTTTCGAGCGGCTTGGCGGCCGAACGGCGCGTGCTGGTCCTCAACGAGGCGAACGCCCCGCCCTACACAAATACGGAACGAACCGGCTTCTTCGACGTGGTCGCGATCGAAGCGTTCCGGCGGGCGCGCTTCGAGCTGCGCCTCGCAAAGCTGCCTGCCGAGCGTGCGCTGCGGCTCTCCAATAGCGGCGTCGGGGACGGGGAATTAAACCGCCTGTCCGGCATCGAGACGCAATACCCGAACCTGATCCGCGTGCCGGAAAAGCTGGGCGATTGGTACTTTGCCGCTTTCAGCAAGGACGCTTCGATTCCGGGGCGCCTTGAAGCGGTCCGCGGGCGCGCGGTTGGACTCATCCGGGGCTGGAAGATCTACGAACGCGCAATGACTGGGGCCAAAGAAGTGATCACAGTGGACGATCCCGACCAGTTGTTTCGCCTGCTGCAACTCGGCCGCATAGAAGTGGCGTTGTACGAGCGCTTGATGGGGCTCGCGCACATCAAGGAGCACGGAATCGACGGCGTGCGGGTCGTCGAGCCGCCGCTCTTCATCCGGGAAACGTTCATTTATCTTCACCAGAGCTACGCCGAGCAGGTGCCCGCGCTCACGGCTGCGCTGCGTGCAGTAAAACGGGATGGCTACTATCAACGAGCCTATCGCGAGAAACTCCTGCCCTACTTCGGGGGCGGCCTGTAGTGACGATTTTCGGCCTGATCCGGGAAAAGCTCCGGTCGCCGCTCGCGCGGCGGCTGATCATCGCGATCATCGTCGTCAGCTCGACGATCACGCTGTGCCTCTCCGCCCTCCAGCTCTACGGCGAATATCGCAGCGAGCTGGGGAGCATTCAGGCCGTTTTCCGGCAAATCGAGGAGGTGCACCTGAAATCCTTGTCCCAATCGTTGTGGGCCACCAACGAGCCCGAACTCCAGCTGCAGATCGAGGGGATCGTGCGCGTGCCGAACCTCGAATACATCGCAGTGCGCGAGGGCGACACGATCTGGGCGCAGGCGGGACACCGCACTTCCCGCAAGATAATCGAGCGGCAATATCCGATGACTTACGTCCATCGCGGCGAGACGATCGACATCGGCACGCTGACGGTCGTCGCCGGCCTCGATGCGGTCTATCGTGGGCTGGTCAATCGGGCCTTCATCATTCTCGCGAGCAACGCCTTTAAGACCTTCCTGGTGGCCGGATTCGCGTTTGCGTTCTTTCACTGGCTGGTGAACCGCCATCTGCTTTCCATCGCCGCATACCTGCGCGGTCTCGACTTGCGCGGGCACGCGTCGTCGTTGATATTGGTGCGCGCTGCCCGTCGCCAGCCTGATGAGCTTGACGAGGTCGCAGCGGCGATCAACCTCATGCAGGAGAACGCACGCTCGACGCTCGATGCGCTGCGCGCAAACGAGGAGCGCTACCGCGATCTGGTGGAGAACATCCGCGACCTTATCTGCACCCACGATCTCGCCGGTAACATCCTGTTTGCCAACCGGGCGTCGGCCGAGCTCCTCGGCTACACACCCGACGAGCTGCTGAAAATGAACATTCGAGACATCGTCGCGCCGGCGGTACGCGCGGAGTTCGAGGCGTACCTCGCCGCGATCCAGTGCGACGGCACGGCAAGCGGGCTGATGAGGGTGCGCACCAAGGCGGGCGAAACGCGCATCTGGGAATACCACAATACGCTGCGAGCAGACGGCGCCGGCGCGGCCACGGTGCGCGGCCTGGCGCGCGACGTTTCCGAGCGCAGACGGTTCGAGCAGATCAACGCGCAACTGGCGGCGATCGTCGAATCGAGCAACGACGCCATTGTCAGCCGCGGCTCCGACGGCGCAATAATCACCTGGAATGCTGCCGCGGAACGGCTGTTCGGATACACCGCCGCGGAAGTCATCGGCCAGAATGTTTCCCTGATCATTCCAGCCGATCAAGAAGCTCGGAGGGCGCAAAGACTGGCGCGACTCAAAGACGGTCTTTCCGTGCCGACCTACGATACGGTGCGTCTTGGCAAGGACGGCCGGCGCATTGACGTTGCAGTCACCGCGTCTCCTCTCAAGGATGCGAGCGGAAAAATGATGGGCATATCGCTCGTGTTCCGTGACATCAGCGAACGCAAGCGCGCCGAGGTTGAACGCGCGCAACTGGCGGCGATCGTCGAATCGAGCAACGACGCAATCTTGATTCGTGACCCCGGCCGCACGATTCTTTCCTGGAACGCCGCGGCAGAGCGGCTGTTCGGCTGGTCCGCGCAGGAGGCGATTGGGCAGGCGATCGACCTGATCGTGCCGCCCGAACGTATAGGAAAGCTGCGGGGATTTATCGGGCGCGTGACACGCGGCGAGTCTGTAAGTCCGGTCGAAACCACTCACCTGCGCAAGGACGGCGCGCGCATCCCGACCCAAATCACGGTTTCACCAGTGAGAGATAAGCAGGGCAACGTTATTGCCCATTCCTTTACGGTGCGCGATATGACCGAACTCAAGCGCAACGAGGAAGCACTGCGCAGCTACGCCGCGCGGCTGCGTGAACTGTCGCGGCGACTGCAGGCAGTGGAAGCGACGGAGCGGAATGCGATTTCACGCGAGCTCCATGACCGCATCGGGCAAGGACTGACTACGCTCAGCCTGATGGTCGGGACGCTGGGTGCCCGGCTCCCAAAGGAGGCGCGAAGCACGGTCCAGACGCAGTTGAAGGACATACAAGCCCTGCTGGGATCCGTGGTCGCGAATGTACGCGACGTAATGGCCGAGCTTCGGCCGCCGGTGCTCGACGACTATGGACTGCTTGCCGCGCTGCGACACCTCGTGACGGAGTTTGCCAAGCGGACCGGAATTGCGGTAAACCTCAGCGGAGTTGACCTGCATCCGCGCCTGCCGCTCATCGTGGAAACAGCGATGTTTCGCATCAGCCAGGAGACGCTCAATAATATTGCCAAGCACGCTCACGCGAAAAAAGTTGAAGTTAAACTCAATCCGGTGTCTGAACGGGTCGTGCTGGATATTGCGGACGACGGTATCGGTTTCGATGCGAATAATATGCCGCACGGCGGAGAACACTGGGGCATGATCACCATGCGGGAACGCGCGGAAGCGGTGGGCATCACGCTCCGCCTGGAATCGGCGTCTGGAGCAGGCACCCGGGTCGTGCTCGAAGCAGAGCGTGCGGCATCATGACGATCCGGGTACTGCTTGCCGATGACCATGCGCTGATGCGCGAAGGCTTGCGCGCACTGCTCGGCGCTACGCCCGGCATCGAAGTCGTCGGTGAGGTCAGCACCGGCCGCGAAGCCGAAAAGCAGGTATCGCAGTTCAACCCCGACGTCGTACTCATGGACGTCGCCATGCCCGACCTGAACGGCATCGACGCGGCGCGCGTGATCCACCTGAAATTCCCGGCGATACGAATCGTGATGCTTTCCATGCACGCGACGGCCGAACACGTGTACCGCGCTCTCGAGGCTGGCGCGTCAGGCTACCTGCTGAAAGAAATGGCGATCGACGAGGTGATTACCGCGCTACGGGCGGTCTGCGACGGAAGGAGATACCTGAGCCCGGCTCTTGCCGAATCCGTGCCTGATCCCGCTGCCTTCTGGCACACGAAGAGTCCGGTCGACAGCCTGAGCGCGCGCGAGCGGCAAGTGCTGCAACTCGCGGTCGAAGGCAAGACCAGCATCGAGATCGCACGCATGATCCACCTTTCTCCGAGCTCGGTCCAGACGTATCGCAGCCGCCTGATGGCGAAGCTGGGCGTAAGCGACGTGCCGTCTCTCGTCAAGTTCGCGCTCGAGCACGGCCTGACGCCGCCCGACTGACGTATCGTGGTCGTACCACAAACCACGAGGTAATTATGCAGTTTTGAAGGGGTTACGAATGCGTACGGTCCCGATCAATTTCCCATCGGAAAAATCCTCCGACAGAATCTCCTCCAGACCGTAGTGCTCAGCATAGGACCACATGTGCGCATCGAGCCAGCCGAGTTGATACGTGGCGACCGCGCGAATTGCAGTGCGCACCATCGAGTCCGTCGGGTACAGGACTTCGAACTGCGCAAGCAGCTCTTCGGCTTCGCGCAGCGCATCCGGCCGTGCCAGCAGGCTCGCATTGCCGCGGCCCAACGGCCGGGTGACGGCCTGAACGAATTCGACGATCGCCTGGTGCGGAACGCGAAGCGTGCCGCGCTCGATCCCTTCGCGCAGCAGCTCGCGCGCGACACGCTGCTTCGTTGAATCCCTGGGGTCGAAGCGATAGACCAGGACGTTGGTGTCGACCAGCGCGGTCATCGCCGATAGAGATCTTCGCGAGTCCAGCCCCGGCTGTTGCCACGCGGTAATCGGCGCGCGCGCGCGCGCTTCTCCTGACGCGCCGTGGCGGCGTCGAACAGACGCAGTCTTTCGGACACGGAAAAGCCCGTCTTGGGCAGCGTAGCCGCTCGTGCCCGCAGCGTGCCCGCCGCATCTTCCCATACCAGCTCATCGCCGATCCGGATGCCGACCTTTTCGGCGAGGGTTTTCGGAATGGAGACCTGGTATTTGCTGGTGACTTTGCTCATGGTAAGGCAATAGTAATGCATCCGGCCTTACTCCGTCAACTTGGCCGTAAAGCCAACTGATTGCACGCCGCTCGCGGTCAAAACGCGGCGCGCATACCCGGCGTTGAGTAATACCCACTCCCATAAGATGGTCGCGTTGTCATGCTTTGCCGACAGACGGCAATGCCGGTTCCCATTACCCTGAATCCGGCAGTCGCGTTCTGCGGGAGCCGCCGCGCCGACGCCTGAATCAACAGAGACATGTTCGATGACGAACCGGGCCGAGATCGAAAAGCAGAATGCCGTGCTGATCGTTGATGACCACTCATTGCTGCGCCGGCTCATGCGCGAGTTCCTGCAGGGCCCGTTTCCGGGCTGCAATTTTCGGGAAGCAGCAGACGGCGCGGGCGCGCTCGAAGCCTGCAATGCCTATCGGCCACAGTTGGTACTGATGGACATTGTCCTGCCCGACGCCAACGGAATCGAGCTGACTGCCCGATTGAAAACCCTGTATCCCGGGATCCAGGTCATCGTCGTTTCGCAGAAGAGCGGTGAAGATTATGTCCAACGAGCTCTCGCGGCCGGTGCTCTCGCCTACATATGCAAGGACCACGTGCTCACCGACCTTGTCCCGGCGGTGGCCGCGGCCATCGGCATTTCGCCGGCGACGGTTACGGGAGTGCCTTGATGCAGAACGCCGATTCCCGGATTCGATGGGTCTTGATGACGGTTGATGGGCAGAGCTACGCACTGCCGCTGGCGGTGGTGGATCGCATCCTGCGCATGGTCGAGGTCACACCTCTGCCGGGAGCCCCTGATGTCGTCGAAGGCGTCATCAATGTTCAGGGCGAGGTGGTGCCGGTCGTGAGCATCCGCAGGCGTTTCGGTCTCACGCATCGGCCCGTGGAAATATCCGACAGCCTGGTGGTGGCGCATGCGCGCAAGCGGCGTATCGCGGTCATCGCGGAATCCGTACTGGGCGTGGTGGAGCGGTTCGGCAGTGATGCGGTGAGCACCAGTGAGATCACTCGCGGTACCCAGTACATTGAGGGCGTGCTCAAAACGAGCGATGGCCTGGTTCTCATTCAGGACCTGGATAAGTTTTTCTCTTTAGAGGAAGAAAGTTCTTTGGAGCAGGCAATGGAGAATTCCTGAGATGGATATGAAAGTCGCGACGCCGGATGTTCTGTTATCCAGCCTGAGCGAGTTTCTGGCCGCGCAGATGGGTCTGCATTTTCCGCGAGAGCGCTGGAGTGATCTCGAGCGCGAGGTCGCCGCCGCCGCGTCCGAGTTCGAAATGGCGGATTTGGAATCGTGCATACGCTGGCTCGTGTCCGCTCCCTTGACGCGAAATCAGATCGAGATCCTTGCGAGTCACCTGACCGTGGGCGAGACCTATTTCTTTCGCGAGAAGAGAACTTTTGAAGTGCTCGAGGCGAATATTCTGCCTGAGTTGTTGCGTGCTCGCGGCGAAACCGGATCGCCCCTTCGCATCTGGAGTGCCGGCTGCTGCACCGGCGAGGAACCCTACTCGATTGCGATGCTCCTCGACCGGCTGATCCCCGACGCGGCGAAGCGGAACATCACCATACTGGCAACGGATATCAATCCGGGGTTCGTCCGCAAGGCAGCCGCAGGCGTATTCAGCGAATGGTCGTTTCGCGAGACGCCGGACTGGCTCCGGGAGCGGTATTTCAATCGCAGAAGGGACGGGCGCTTCGAGATCAAGCCGCGCATCCGGAAAATGGTGACGTTTTCCTACCTCAACCTCGCCGCGGACGTTTATCCGTCGCTGTGGAACAACACCAACGCGATGGACGTGATCTTCTGCCGCAACGTGCTAATGTATTTCGGAGCGGAGCAGGCCAGGCAGGTCGTTGCGAAGCTGCGCCGCTCGCTCATCGATGGCGGATGGTTGATCACCAGTCCCGCGGAAACCTCCGGCATTCTCTTTTTAGCGTTCACGGCGGTCGAGTTTCCCGGCGTGTTTTTCTACCGCAGGATGGCGGGCGGCGCGCCGCGGATAGTGGTTGCCGGGCATCGGGCTCCAGAGCTCGACGTGGCGCCGTGGAGTCCACCAAAAGAAGCGCCGCTCGAACCGGTCCAGTTGCAGGAAACGGAACCCGTTGCGATTCCCGAGCCCAAACCGGATGAGAGTGAGTCGCCGCGCCACATGGCGCGGACCTGCGCCAATCAGGGCAAGCTCGCCGAGGCGATGGATTGGTGCGAGAAGGCCATCGCTTCCGATAAGCTCGATCCCGCGTCGCATTATCTGCTCGCCACGATCCGGCAGGAGCAGGGGCAGGGCGACGCGGCCGCGCAGTCGCTCAAGCGCGCGCTCTATCTCGATCCGAAATTCGTGCTTGCCCATTTTGCTTTGGGCAATTGTTGCCTCTCGCAGGGACGGCATCGCGAGGCGGAACGGCATTTTGGAAATGCCCTGGCACTCGCGCAAGCGCGGCCGCATGGCGAAATCCTCCCCGAAGCGGAGGGACTTACTGCGGGCCGGCTCGTCGAGATCATCATGTCGGTGCAATCGAGCCTGCTGCGCGGGCATAAGGGGTCTGCATGAGCACGAGCGGGAAGAAGCACGCAGCCCTCGATTGGCGCGAGGTCCAGTGGCGGCTCGAGGCTGCGCGCGCTGCCATCGAGCGGGGCTGGATGCCGGATGCCGAAGAGGCGAAACGAATTCTGAAGACGCGGGCACAGGCACTTGCCCAGGTACCTGCGAAAGCGGAAGCCAGCGACGATTACATGGAGGTCGTGGAATTTCTCCTGGCGCACGAAAGATATGCGTTCGAATCCCGCCATGTCAGCGCGGTCTGCCCGTTGGAAAATCTCACGCCGCTGCCATGCACGCCGGCGTTCGTGCTCGGCATCGTCAACCTGCACG
>JAHFRL010000037.1 GCA_023266235.1 Betaproteobacteria bacterium | reverse complement strand
GATGATTTTGTACTTGGTCAGCAAGCCGCAGCGCAGGATCAAAATGTGGTGGGCGAGCGTGTTCATGGCGCCGTTCGGGCTGACCGAACCGTTGTTTGTGCCGGAATACTGGAGTCCGCCGAGCCTGTTCGAATTGGCGCAGCGAACGGGCTTCGACGTCGAAAGCATCATTTTCAGCTTTGCAATCGGCGGCATCGCCGCCGTTCTTTACAACGCCATCACGCGCAAACGTTTGAAGCCAGTAAGTCCTCACGAGCGCCATAGCGCTAGGCATCGCTGGCACCGATGGGCATTGGCGGCGCCATTCGCATCGTTTGCAATTCTGTATTTCCTGCCATGGAATCCGATTTATGCGGGTATCGCGGCGATGGCGCTTGGCGCGGTTGCTGCGGTACTGTGCCGTCCCGACCTTGCGCCCAACACATTGATTGGCGGCGTGTTGTTCCTCGCCCTTTACACGATTTTTTTGCTCGGACTCAAGTCATCGGCGCCGGGTTACATCGAGCAGGTCTGGAATCTCCCGGCGCTGAGCGGCGTGCTTATCTATGGCCTGCCGCTGGAGGAACTGCTATTCGGATTTTCATTCGGTCTGGTCTGGACGGGGATATATGAACACTTCAAATGGAAACGTAGTGTTGCCAGCTAGTCATCGCCACGCTTTTGCGATCGCCATCGGAAAACGAGCCTGCGCCTTCACGGCGTTTATCCTGCTTGGGCTGACGTTCGGTATGGCGGGGGCCGCGGGAGTCAACCCTGAGCAACCCATCCGGCTGGATGGAATGGAACTCTTCTTCGGCATAGTTCCCGCCGAGATCCTGCGCGGCCACCCACGCGAGCATGAGGAGCAGACCATGCACGGCGGGGTTCCCCGTGGCAGAGGAGCGCATCATCTGATCGTTTCCTTGTTCGACGCCAAGACCCGCGCGCGAATCACCGATGCCACTGTCAGCGGAAGCATGACCGAATTTGGCATGGCGACCCAAAACCAGAAGCTCGAAGCGATGTCGTTCGGCGGCACCGTGAGCTACGGCAATTACTTCTCCATGCCGACCCAGGGCCCGTATGAAATCGTGATCAACGTGCGCCGTCCCGGTGACAGCAGGACGGCGACGGCGCGGTTTCAGTACTGGCATCCGGTTCGATAAGCGGGCGCGGTCGATCGCTATTATCTCAATACCAGGAGCACCAGATGACACACGAACATGGTTCTCACGACGAAAACCGGCAGCAATCCAAGGCAAAGTGGGTGTTCATCGGATTTCTCGCCATCGCCGGATATTTCCTCATTACCGAGCACAGGGCGCACCTCTCCGGGTGGCTCTCGGCCTATTGGATATGGTTGTTGTTGCTCGCTTGCCCGCTGATGCATCTGTTCATGCACCATGACCACGGTGGTCATGGTGAACATCCGTCGCGGAAAGACAACCGCGGAGGAACGGAATGAACCGTGCTGACGTGTGGATAGTCGGCTCGCTCGCAGTCTCGAACTGAATACGGGCGAGGCAGGGAATCCCAGCGCAGTATGGAGCGGAATAGCATGCAACGTCTCAAATACGGAATTAAGGAGCTGACGCGTGCGCGGGCCGTTATGTGGAGGGGCCTCACCCTCCTCACCTGTCCGTGTTGCATTCCGATCTGGATATGGGTGTTGTCGGGAACTGCCGCCGGCGCGCTGCTCAGCAAAAACATTTACGTTACGATCGCCGTATTTTTCGTGTTGTTCCTGTGCTGCGCTTGGAAGGCATTACGTTCCTACGATCGCGAATAGCTCGCCCAAGGAGACCGTGATGGACCACACCAATGAGCCCGCGTATGGCCTCTGGTCGCTCGTGATCATCAACTCGCTGGTGTTCATCATCTTTGCGTTCAGCTTCGCCAAGCCGCAGACCTCGCGCGACTGGCGCTCGTTCGGCGCTTTTTCGGCTTTCCTGGTCGCGCTTTTCACCGAAATGTACGGGTTCCCGCTCACGGTCTATTTTCTGTCGGGCTGGCTGACGACGCGGTTTCCAGAGGTGGACTGGTTCGCGCATGATTCCGGACATCTGATCGAGATGATGTTCGGCTGGAAGACAAATCCTCACTTTGGGCCTTTTCACATCGCGAGCAACATCTTCATCGTCGCCGGCTTCATTCTGCTGTCGGCGTCGTGGAAAGTGCTTTACGCGGCGCAGCACGCCCACCGGCTCGCGACGACCGGACCGTACGCCCACGTCCGCCACCCCCAGTACCTCGGTTTCATCGTGATCATGCTGGGATTCCTGCTGCAATGGCCGACCGTCCTCACGCTCGTCATGTTCCCGATTCTGGTATTCATGTACGTGCGGCTGGCGCAGCGTGAAGAGCGGGATGCGCATGCGGAGTTCGGCGACGTCTATGCACGCTATAAGGCGTGCACGCCGGCGTTTTTCCCAAGGCTTGGCAGCGCGCCGCAAAGCACGCCTTGAGTCGCCGTGCGGCAACGATCGGCGGCACGCGCGTTGCGCTTAGGCGCCTTCGGATGCTGCCCGCTCAAACCCGGCGCGGAATCCCGGGTTCCTGGTGCAATCGTTGCCAACACGCGAACAAAGCATCTAGAAATCTCCCCACAGCGTGTTGATCGCGGCGAGCGCCGCGAGCGCGGCGGTCTCGGTGCGCAGCACGCGCGGCCCGAGGCGCAGTGCGACAAAACCGCTCCGCTGCGCGAGATCGGACTCGACCGCGGTAAAGCCGCCTTCGGGTCCCGCCAGCAACGTCACGCGGCGCGGCCGCGGCAGTTCGGCGAAACGCGCGTCCGCATGCAGGGAGAGCAACACGCGCAGTTCGCCCGCGCCCGCTGCCGGCAGCGCGCCGAGCCAATCGATGACGGGCAGCGGTGCGGCCAATTCAGGAACGATGTTGCGGCCGCACTGCTCGCACGCGGCGACCAGTACCTGCCGCCAGTGCGCGACGCGCTTGCCGGCGCGCTCGGCGTCGAGCCGCACCACGCTGCGCTCGCTGTAAAGCGGCTGTACGCCTGCGATGCCGAGTTCGACCGCCTTCTGCAGCGTAATGTCCATGCGCTCGCCGCTCGAGATCGCCTGCGCCAGCACGCAGGCAAGCGGCGATTCGCGGTCGACTGCGTTGCCGGCGGCGAGCTTGACGGTGACACCGTGCTTGTCGATGCGGGCGATGGTGGCGGCGAATTCGACGCCGGAGTCGAAAACGACGACGTCATCGCCGACGGCGGCTCGCAGCACATGCAGGAGGTGATGGGCGGCAGCCTGCGGCAAATCGATGATTGCGCCCGGCGCGAGCTTCCCGGGCAGATGGATGCGCGTGGGTTGGTTGGCTGCGCGCCGCATGCGGCGAATTATGCCACAGCGTTGCCGTCACTCCGGCGGCGCCATGACCGCGACGCGCAGGCTTTTACCCGCGGCGCAAACAGGACTACAATCGCGTTCGTTCGCCACAGCCCAAAGGCGGCTGGATTGAAAATTCTCATCCTTGGCGCCGGCCAGGTCGGGTCGTCAGTCGCCGAAAGCCTGGTTTCGGAGGCCAACGACATCACGATAGTCGACACCGATCCGGCACGCCTCAAGCAGCTCCAAGACCGCCTCGATTTGCGCACCGTGCTCGGCAACGCGGCGCATCCGGCGGTCTTGACCGAGGCCGGCGCCAACGACGCCGACATGATTTTCGCCGTTACGCGCAGCGACGAAACCAATCTCGTCGCCTGCAAGCTCGCCGCGACGCTGTTCAACACGCCGACCCGCATCGCCCGCATCCGCGCCGCCGATTATCTGGCGCACCCGGAGATTTTCGCGGCCGCCAGCTTTGCGGTGGACATCGCGATCTGCCCGGAGCAGATCGTCACCGACTACATCGTCAAGCTGATCGAGTTTCCGGAAGCGCTGCAGGTGCTCGAGTTCGCCGACGGGAAGATAAGCCTGGTTGCGATGCGCGCGTTTCACGGCGGGCCGCTGGTCGGCCACGAGCTGCAGCACCTGCGCGCGCACATGCCGAACATCGACACCCGCGTCGCCGCGATTTTCCGGCAGGACGCGCCGATCGTTCCCGAGCCCGCTACCGTGATCGAGTCCGGCGACGAGGTGTTTTTCATCGCCGCCACCGAAAACATCCGCGGCGTCATGCGCGAGCTGCGGCGCATGGACAAGCCGATCCGGCGCGTGATGATTGGCGGCGGCGGCAATATCGGCCAGCGCCTGGCGAGGGCGCTCGAGAGCCAGTACGAGGTCAAGGTCATCGAGTACAACAAGGCGCACGCCGAGCGCCTCGCCGGCGAGCTCGACCGCGGGCTGGTGCTGGCGGGCGACGTCACCGACGAGGAATTGCTCGAAACCGAAAACGTCGGCGAGATGGATCTCTATTGCGCGGTGACCAACGACGACGAAAACAACATCATGTCGGCGCTGCTCGCCAAACGCATGGGGGCGCGCAAGGTGGTGGCGCTGATCAATCGCGGCGCCTACGTCAACCTGCTGCAGGCGGGCCAGATCGACGTCGCGATTTCACCGGCGCAGGCGACCATCGGCACGCTGCTCGCGCGCGTGCGGCGCGGCGATTGCGTCGCGGTGCACAGCCTGCGGCGCGGCGCGGCGGAAGCGCTCGAGTTGATCGCGCATGGCGACTACAAGTCATCGCAGGTGGTAGGCCGCCGCGTCGAGGAAATCAACCTGCCGAAAGGCGCCACCATCGGCGCCGTCATGCGCAAGCTCGAGCGCCCGGTCACCGGGCGCGCCGACGATCCGGTCGCGGTCGAGCACGATTCACAAGTGATCGTCGCCCACCACGACACCGTGATCGAGCCCGGTGACCACGTCATCGTGTTCGTCATCAACAAGCGTATGGTGCCGAAAATCGAAAAACTGTTCCAGGTCGGCGTCGGCTTCCTGTGACCGCGCCGGCCGGCTGATTCCGCACCCTCGCCCCGATGCTTCCCGCTGCCGTGCACCGCATCGCGCCGGTCGTCAACGTGTTCAGCACGGTGGTGATGATCTTCGCGCTGACCATGGCGGCACCGCTGATCGTCGCTTACATTTATAACGACGCGGCGCTGCTGACGTACGACGAATCGATAGTGATTACCTTCACTTCCGGCGTGCTGATGCGGCTCACCACCATGCACCAGCGGCGCGAGCTGCAGCCGCGCGACGGTTTTCTGCTGGTGTTCCTGGTGTGGACCATACTGCCGGCGTTCGCGACGTTGCCGCTGATGCTCTACATCCACGACTTGAGCTTTACCGATGCCTACTTCGAGACCGTGTCGGGGATCACCACCACCGGCGCCACCACCCTCTCCAATCTCGACCAACTGCCGCGGTCGATCAATTTCTGGCGCTGCGAACTGGTGTGGCTCGGCGGCATGGGCTTGATCGTGCTCGCGGTGGCGATCCTGCCGCTGCTCGGGGTCGGCGGCATGCAGCTCTACAAGGCGGAGACGCCGGGCCCGATGAAAGACGCCAAGCTGACGCCGCGCATCACCGAGACGGCGAAAGGCCTGTGGCTGGTCTACGCCGGCATCACGCTCGCTTGCATCCTGGCTTATCGCTGGGCCGGCATGTCATGGTTCGATGCGATCTGCCACGCGTTCTCTACCATGGGGCTGGGCGGCTTTTCCACCCACGATGCGAGCTACGCCTTTTTCGACTCACCGCTGATCGAGGGCGTGGCGATCGTTTTCATGCTGATCGCGGGCATGAACTTCGCGACGCATTTCCTGGCGTGGCGCCAGAAAAGTCTGCGCCCCTACGCGCTCGACCCGGAAGCGCGCTGGTTCCTCATCATCACGCTCGCTTCGTGTGCCGGCGTGGCGTGGTACCTGTGGCACTTCGCGGTCTACCGGGATTTTCTCACCGCACTGCGCTATGCCAGCTTCAATCTGGTCTCGATTGCCACCACCACCGGCTACGCCAACACCGATTACAACCTGTGGCCGGCGTTCGTGCCGCTGTGGATGCTGTTCCTGTGCTGCTTCGTTTCATGCTCGGGCTCGACCGGCGGCGGCATCAAGATGATCCGCGCGCAATTGCTGGTGCGGCAGGGATTGCGCGAAATGGTGAAGCTGGTCCACCCCAGCGCGCAGGTGCCGGTCAAGCTCGGCGGCCAGGTGGTGCCGAACCAGATCGTGTTCGCGGTGCTCGCGTTCATGTCGATCTACGGTGCATGCGTGACGGCGATGACTTTTCTGCTGCTCGTCACCGGACTTGATTTCATCACCGCGTTCTCGGCGGTAATCGCAAGCATCAACAATACCGGCCCGGGCTTGAACTTGGTCGGTCCCGGCACCACTTATGCAGTACTCACGGACTTCCAGACCTGGGTGTGCACCAGCGCGATGCTGCTCGGACGGCTCGAGCTTTTCACGCTGCTGATTATTTTCACCCCCGCGTTCTGGCGCAGGTAAACTGACATCGTGAACAAAGCAGCCAGCCATCCTATCCCTGCCGGATTGCAGGCCGGCTTCACGCAATGGACCGAGCAGCTGGCGAAGCTCAATCAGGCGGCCGATCCGTTCGGCGTCGGCGCATCGCTCGCCAAGGCCGCCGAAGGCTGGCTCGTGCATCCGGCCGAACTCGCGGCCGCGCTGGCGCACCTCGCGCGCGACCTGCAGGCGATGCAGTTGAACGCGTGGCAGACCGCGACCGGACTGCAGCCGCCGCCCGCCGTCAGGGCCGCGCCCGACGACACGCGCTTCGCCGACCCGGTATGGTCCGAGTTGCCGGCGTTCTCGCTGCTCAAGCAGTATTACCTGCTCTACACGCACTGGCTGCAGGAAGCGCTGTTCGAAACGCCGGGTGTGCCCGCCAGGCAACGCCGCCGCGCGACGTTCTGGGCGCGGCAATGGCTGAACGCGGTCGCGCCGACCAATTACCTGCTCACCAATCCGGTCGCGCTGCGCAAGTTCTGGGAGTCCGGCGGACAGAGCCTCGCCGCCGGACTGAAGCTGTGGCTCGACGACCTGCGCACCGGCGACGTGCAGATGGTCGACCGCTCGGCGTTCAAAGTCGGGCACAACCTCGCCACCACGCCGGGCTCGGTGGTTTACCGCAACGAACTGATGGAGTTGATCCAGTACGCGCCGACGACCGGCGCAGTGCACACGACCCCGATCGTGATGATCCCGCCGTGGATCAACAAGTATTACATCTTCGATCTGAACGAGAAGAAGAGCCTGCTGCGTTACCTGGTAAGCCAGGGTTTCACCGTTTTCGTCATCAGCTGGAAGAATCCGACCGCGGCCCAGGCAGACACGACCTTCGACGACTACATGATGCAGGGCATGCGGCAGGCGCTCGAGGCCGCGCGCTCGATTTGCGAGGTGCCGCAAGTGCACGCTGTCGGCTACTGCATCGGCGGCACCGCGCTAACGGCGTTGATGGCGTGGTTCAACCGCGGATACGAAGATGCGTCAGCGGTGCCGGTCGCGCACTGGTCATTGTTCGCTACGCTCGTCGACTTCTCCCGCCCGGGCGGCATCGAGGTGTTTCTCGACGAAGAAACCGTAGCCACGCTCGAGGAGATGATGGCGCATCAGGGTTATCTCGACGGCCGCGAGATGGGGCGCGCGTTCCGCCTGCTGCGCTCGAACAGCCTGATCTGGCATTACTTCGTGCACAATTATCTCTACGGCGAAACGCCGCCGCCATTCGACGTGCTGTACTGGAACACCGACGTCACGCGCATGCCGCGCGCGATGCACAGCTTCTACCTGCGCGAGTTTTACCTCAACAACAAGCTGATCCAGAAAAACGCTCTCCAACTCGCCGGGCACCCGATCGACCTCGCGCGCATCCGCCAGCCGCTCTACGCGGTCGGCTGCGAGGAAGACCACATCGCGCCGTGGAAGGCGACGTTCAAGATCGCCGGCAAAATCGCTGGCCCGGTGCGCTATACGCTGTCGAGTTCCGGGCACATCCTCGGCATCATCAATCCGCCGGTCAAGCCGGCCAAGCGCAGCTACTGGAGCGGCGAAACTGACTCGGATCCGCCCGACGAGTGGCTCAAACGCCAGCACAAGATCGACGGCAGCTGGTGGGAAAACTGGGTGGCGTGGCTCGCCACGCGCTGCGGCCCGCAAGTCGCAGCGCGCGCTCCCGGCAGCGTGGAACACCCGGTGCTCGGCGCGGCGCCCGGCACTTACGTGCACGAAATCTGAGAAGCCCGGGAAGTGGCGCGTCGCCGACGGGCCGAGCAGGTGCGATGCGCGCCCGCGGGATCCCGCATTTCACTTGTATTTTCAGTGGCTAACGGGCGGCAGGCGGCAGTGCCTGATTGTTAAGGGCGGCCCGCACGCTTACAATAGCGGTGGTCTGATTGTCCGGCGCGAGGCAGGCGGAAATAGACACCCAAAAATGCAATCGGTGAACCTCACGCACCACTTCCTGATCGCCATGCCCAACATGGCCGATCCGCATTTTTCCAAGACCCTGACCTATATCTGCGAGCACAACGAGCAGGGCGCGCTCGGCTTGGTAGTCAATCGCCCGATCGACATGACGCTCGCCAAGCTGCTCGAGCAGGTCAGCATCCCGGTAGCAGCCAAGCAGTGCGCTTCGATCCCAGTCCACTTCGGCGGCCCCGTGCAGACCGATCGCGGTTTCGTGCTGCACGACCCGGTCGGCCAGTGGCAGTCGACGCTTGCGATCAGTTCCGAAATCGGCCTGACCACCTCGAAAGACATCCTGCAGGCGGTGGCGTGTGGCGAGGGCCCGCACCAGATACTGGTCACGCTCGGCTACGCCGGCTGGGCGCCAGGCCAGATCGAGTACGAACTCGCGCAAAATGCCTGGCTTACCGTGGCGGCGCGGCGGGACGTCATCTTCGAGCTGGCGGCCGAGCAGCGGTTCGCCGCGGCGATGGACCTGCTGGGCGTCAACTACGCCAGCCTGCCGGAGAATGCGGGACATGCGTGATTCAATGATGAATGATGAGTAATGAATGCTGAATGTTGAGACCGAACCCACAGTGCAGCCGCTGACGATGGCACAAAAGTCGTCGCCTCAGCATTCAAAATGCAAACACGACGCGAGCATTACCGTGCTCGCGTTCGACTTCGGCGAGAAGCGCATCGGCGCCGCGGTCGGCGATACGGCAATCGGCATCGCGCATCCGCTGACGACGATCGATGCAACGGCCAAGCAGCGCCGCTACGCCGCGATCGCCGCGCTGCTCCTGGAATGGCGGCCGGCGCTGCTGGTGGTCGGGCTGCCTGCCCATCTCGACGGCGCCGAGCATGAGCTGTCACGGCTGGCGCGCAAATTCGGGCGCGAACTGACCGCGCGCTTCGGCTTGCCGGTCGAGCTCGTCGACGAACGCCTGACCTCGGCCGCCGCCGGGTCGAGCCTCAGCGAAGCCGGCGTTGCGGCACGCAAGCGCAAGCCGCTCATCGACCAGGTCGCGGCGCAGCACATCCTGCAGGCTTACTTCGATACCGCAGCGCGCGTGACCGGGACGCCACCGTGACCAAACCTGCCCTGCCCGACGCCGAACAGCTGCTCGCAGCGCTCACGGTGCAGATGCGCCCGCACGTCTCGGCACAGACCGGGTTGATCGGCATCGTCACCGGCGGTGCCTGGCTCGCCGAGCGGCTGCACTCCGCGCTCAAACTCGAGGTGCCGTACGGGACGCTCGATGTATCGTTCTACCGCGACGACTTCCAGGGCAAAGGGCTCAAGCACAAGGTTTCGCCATCGGAGATTCCGTTCGAAGTCGAGGGCCGCGACCTGGTCCTGGTCGACGACGTGCTCTATACCGGACGCACGATACGCGCGGCGATGAACGAGCTGTTCGATTACGGCCGGCCGGCGAGCATCCGGCTCGCGGCGCTCATCGACCGTGGCGGGCGTGAGCTGCCGATCGCGGCGCAATTCGTCGGCGCTGCGCTCGAAGTGCCGGCGCAGTACAGCATCGATCTGGAGCAGGCGGAAGGCGGCAAATTGCGCCTGGTACTGCAAACAGGAAACTAAACAAACCGGGATTCGAGCACGATGTTTCTGAACAGCAACCCGCAGCTCAACACCAACGGCGAACTGCACCATCTGCTGTCGACCGAGGGGCTTCCGGCCGAGATTCTGCGCCAGATCCTCGACACCGCGCAGTCGTTCGTCGGCGTCACCCAGCGCGAAGTGAAAAAAGTTCCGCTGCTGCGCGGCAAGGCGATATTCAACCTGTTCTTCGAGCCCTCGACGCGCACGCGCACCACGTTCGAAATTGCCGCCAAGCGGCTCTCGGCCGACGTCATCAATCTCGCCGTCAACGTGTCGTCGCAGACCAAGGGCGAATCCGTGCTCGACACGGTGGCCAACCTGGCGGCGATGCAGGCCGACATGTTCATCGTGCGCCACGGCCAGAGCGGCGCGCCGTACCTGATCGCGCGCCACGTCGGCGAGGACATCCACGTCATCAATGCCGGCGACGGGCGCCATGCGCATCCAACGCAGGGGCTGCTCGACATGTTCACCATCCGCCACTACAAAAAGGATTTCACCAAATTACGGGTGGCGATCGTCGGCGACGTGCTGCATTCGCGGGTGGCGCGCTCGCAGATTCACGCGCTCACCACGCTCGGCGTGCCCGAACTGCGCGTGATCGGGCCCAAGACGCTGCTGCCGTCGAACGTCGAGAATCTCGGCGTGCACGTTTACCACGACATGGCGAAGGGGCTGAAAGACGTGGACGTGGTGATGATGCTGCGGCTGCAGAACGAGCGCATGCAGGGCTCGTTCCTGCCGTCGCCGCAGGAATTCTTCAAATTCTACGGCCTGACCGCCGACAAGCTCGCGCTCGCCAGACCCGATGCGATCGTGCTGCACCCGGGACCGATGAATCGCGGCGTCGAAATCGACTCCGACGTGGCCGACGGCAGCCAGTCGGTGATCCTGCCGCAGGTCACCTTCGGCATTGCGATCCGCATGGCGGTCATGAGTATCCTGGCAGGAAACTGAGAATGCGCCGCCAAGACGCCAAGGTCGCCAAGGTCGCCAAGGTCGCCAAGAAAATCGGAAACCCATCGGAAGCCTTGGCGTTCCTGGCGCCTTGACGGTTGATCAACACATGAAAATACATATCAAAAACGGGCGCCTGATCGACCCGGCGAGCGGTACCGACGCGAAGCAGGACGTATTCATCGCCGCCGGCAGGATCGCCGGAATCGGCACCGCGCCCAACGGCTACCACGCCAATCGCACCATCGATGCAGGCGGCCTGGTGGTGTGCCCGGGCCTGGTCGATCTCGCGGTGCGGCTGCGCGAGCCGGGGTTCGAATACATGGCCACGCTCGAATCGGAAATGGACGCCGCCGCCAGCGGCGGCGTCACCAGCCTCGCCTGCCCGCCCGATACCGATCCGCCGCTCGACGAGCCGGGGCTGGTCGAAATGCTCAAGTTCCGCGCCAAGAACCTCAATCAGGCGCGCGTCTATCCGGTTGGTGCGCTCACCCTCGGCCTCAAAGGCACGCATCTCACCGAGATGGCGGAATTGACGGATGCCGGCTGCGTCGCGTTCTCGCACGCGGATGCGCCGCTCACCGACACGCTGCTGCTGCTGCGCGCGCTGCAATACGCGGCGACGTTCGATTTCCCGGTGTGGCTGCGGCCGCAGGATGCGGGGCTTGCGCGCGGCGGCGTAGCGCATGACGGCCAAGTCGCGACCCGCCTCGGGCTCGCCGCGATCCCGGTGTGCGCCGAGACGGTTGCGCTGTCGACCATACTGCTGCTCGCGCGCGAGACCGGCGCGCGCATCCATCTTTGCCGGCTGTCGAGCGCTGAAGGCGTCGACATGGTGCGGCAGGCCAAATACCTCGGCCTCAAGGTGACTTGCGACATCGCGATTCATCATGCGCATCTGTCGGAAATGGACATCGGTTACTTCGATCCCAACTGCAACCTGACGCCGCCGCTCAGAAGTCAACGCGACCGCGATGCGCTGCGCGCGGCCCTTGCCGACGGCGCGGTCGACGCCCTGTGCTCGGACCACACGCCGGTCGATGACGATGCCAAGCAATTGCCGTTCGCCGAGGCCGAGACGGGCGCCACCGGCGTCGAGCTGCTGCTGCCGCTCACGTTGAAATGGGCCGCGGAATCGCGACTGCCGCTGGCGCACGGACTCGCGCGCATTACCTCCGATCCGGCGCGCATTCTCGGCGTCGACGCCGGCAGGCTGACGCAGGGCGGCAGCGCCGACATCTGCGTGTTCGATCCTGAGCGTTACTGGAAGGTCGAGCCGAAGGCACTCAAGAGCCAGGGCAAGAACACGCCGTTTACCGGCGTCGAGGTCAAAGGCAGGGTGCGCTATACGCTGGTCGAAGGTCAGGTCGTTTACGAAACGAATTAGTCCGGGCATCTGCCGGGCAATTGAATTTGCGGGCGCGCGCTCCCATCTACCGGCTCGATCCTCAATCCTGTTTTTACATGAATCCATTGCTCGATTTTTCCGGGCTGCCGCGCTTTGCAGCGTTCAAGCCTGAATGCGTCACGCCCGCCGTCGATGAACTGCTTGCGGCGAATCGCGCGCTCGTGGAACGGCTGGCCGCGCCCGTCGACGGCGCAGCGCCGACGTGGGACAATTTTGTCGCGCCGCTCGAGGACGCCAATGAAAAACTCCACCGCGCGTGGGGCCAGGTCGGTCACCTCAACGCGGTGATGAACAGCCCCGAGCTGCGCGAAGTCTATAACGCCAACCTGCCGAAGATCACGCAGTACTACACCGAGCTCGGCCAGAACCAGGGTTTGTTCGGCAAATTCAGGCAGCTCAAGGTGGCGCCGGATTTCGCGCGCCTCAACCGCGCACAGCGCGCGATCATCGAGCACGAGCTGCGCGACTTCCGGCTCGGCGGCGCTGAACTCTCCGCCGACAAAAAAGCGCGCTTTCTGGCGATCCGCGAGAAACTTTCCGCATTGTCGTCGCGCTTTTCCGACAACCTGCTCGATGCCACCAACGCGTTTGCGCATTACGTCGAGAGCGAATCCGGGCTCGCGGGAATCCCGGCGGACGTCGTGCAGACGGCGCGCGAGGCGGCGCAGCAGGACGGCAAGCCGGGCTGGAAATTCACGCTGCACGCGCCGTCATACCTGTCGGTGATGCAGTATGCCGATGACCGTGCCCTGCGCGAGCTGATGTATCGCGCCTATTCCACGCGCGCCGCCGAATTCGGCAACCAGGAATGGGATAATACCCGATTGATCACCGAGATCGTCGCGCTGCGCCGCGAGCTCGCGCAATTGCTCGGTTTCGCCAGTTTCGCCGAGTATTCGCTCGAATCGAAAATGGCCGAGTCGCCGCAACAGGTGCTGCAGTTTCTGCACGAGCTCGCCGCCAGGGCCAAGCCGTTTGCCGAACGCGACCTCGCCGAGCTGAAGCAATTCGCGCGCGACGAGCTGGCGCTCCCCGGGCTCGAGGCGTGGGACATCGCCTACGCGTCGGAGAAATTGCGGGTCGCGCGGTACGCGTTCTCGGACCAGGAAGTCAAGCAGTATTTTCCCGAAACCAGCGTACTGCCCGGCATGTTCCGGCTGATCGGGGCGCTCTACGGCCTCACGATAGCGCCCGACGACGCGCCCGGATGGCATCCCGACGTGCGCTTTTTCAGTATCTGTGACCGTGACAACCGGCTGGTCGGCCAGTTCTATGTCGATCTCTACGCGCGGCCGTCGAAGCGCGGCGGCGCGTGGATGGACGATGCGATCTCGCGCCGGCGCATCCCGAGCGGCATCCAGGCGCCGGTCGCGTACCTCACCTGCAATTTCGCGGCGCCGGTCGGCGGCAAACCGGCGTTATTCACGCACGACGAGGTGATCACGCTGTTCCACGAGTTTGGCCACGGGCTGCACCATTTGCTGACGCGCATCGAAGAACTCGGCGTCTCCGGCATCAACGGCGTCGAGTGGGACGCGGTCGAGCTGCCGAGCCAGTTCATGGAGAATTTCTGCTGGGAATGGGACGTGCTCGAGCCGATGACGCGCCATGTCGACGCCCACCACGCGCTGCCGCGCGCGCTGTTCGACAAGATGCTCGCCGCGAAAAATTTCCAGAGCGGCCTGCAGACCGTGCGCCAGCTCGAATTCTCGCTGTTCGACATGCATCTGCACTACGATTTCGACCCGCACGCAGGCAATTCGGTAGCCGAGTTGCTCGATGAGGTGCGACGCCAGGTCGCGGTGATATTCCCACCCGCCTTCAACCGTTTCGCCCACAGCTTCACGCACGTCTTTGCCGGCGGTTATGCGGCCGGCTATTACAGCTACAAATGGGCGGAAGTGCTGTCGGCCGACGCCTACAGCCTGTTCGAGGAGTGCGGCGTGCTCGACCCGGCGACCGGCAGCCGCTTCCGCGACGAAATCCTCGCCGTCGGCGGCAGCCGCCCGGCGCTCGAATCCTTCGTTGCTTTCCGCGGCCGCGAGCCGAAGATAGATGCTTTACTGCGTCACAGCGGTATGATTGCTACGTGATGTAATCCCTACCGGCTGCGGGTGCGTTATGCTAAATTTGCATAATGCTGTTCGATGAAGGAACCGCACCATGAAATCATTGATGATCGTGGCCCTGCTCGGAATCGCCGCGACCGCCCATGCGGCGCAGTTCTATGAGTGGGTCGATGAGAAGGGCGTCAAGCAGTACACCCAGCAGCCGCCGCCGGCCAACATCAAGAACGTGCAGCAGAAACGCCTCGGCACCAACGTGATTGAGACCAGCGGCCAGCCCTACAGTCTGCAGCAGGCAGTCAAGAACTTCCCGGTCACGCTGTACGTGACCGATTGCGGCGACCTGTGCAAGAACGCGCGCGCGCACCTCGCCAAGCGCGGCATCCCGTTCACCGAGAAGAACCCGCAGAACCCGGAAGAGATGGCTGCCTTCAAGAAGCTCACCGGCGGCGTCATGGAAGTACCCATGCTGACGGTCGGCCAGCTGAAAACCCTCAAAGGCTATCTTGCGTCGGAGTGGGATGACGCGCTCGATCAGGCCGGATACCCGAGTACTGCTGTCCCGGGCGCCAAACCGTCCGCAACCCCCGCGGCGCCTGCCCCTGCGCCCCCCGGCAAGTAATGCGGCTTGCGACCTGGAACGTCAATTCGCTTAAAGTCAGGCTGCCCCAGGTTCTCGACTGGCTGAAGGCGCAGCAGCCGGACGTGCTGTGCCTGCAGGAAACCAAGCTCGAAGATGCGAAATTTCCCGCGTCTGAAATCAGCGCAGCCGGCTACCAGGCATTATTCAGCGGCCAGAAAACTTACAACGGCGTCGCCATCCTGAGCCGCGCGGTTGCCAGTAACGTGCTGACGGCGATTCCCGATTTTGACGATCCGCAGAAGCGCGTGCTGGCGGCGAGCATCGGCGCCCTGCGCGCGGTCTGTCTGTATGTCCCCAACGGCCAGAGCGTCGATTCCGACAAGTACCGCTACAAGCTCGAATGGCTCGCCGCCGTGACGGCGTGGCTGAAGCATGAGCTGGCGTCCCATCCGCAGCTCGCGGTGGCCGGCGACTACAACATTGCGCCCGATGAACGCGACGTGCACGACCCCAAGGCATGGGAGGGGCAAGTACTCTTCAGCGCGCCCGAACGCAAGGCGTTTCAGGACCTGCTCGCAGCGGGATTCAAGGACGGTTTTCGCCTGTTCGACCAGCCCGCGCAAACCTACACTTGGTGGGATTACCGCATGCATGCATTCAAGCGCAAAATGGGCCTGCGCATCGATCACATCCTGCTGAACGAGAGCCTCGCCGCGCGCTGCCGCGCCTGTAGCGTCGACGTCGAGCCCCGCAAGGCGGAGCGCCCGTCTGATCACGCGCCGGTCTGGGCAGACCTGGGAATCTGATCGCTACCCGCTGCGGGCAGGTTGGGTAAAATGGCGTTGGGTTGATCGCAGAAATATCCGATGCCTTGCCGATATCGCACAGCTCGCGTGGTACTGGCCGCCGCCGCCATGCTTGCGCTGGCGCCGGCGGCGCACGCCGACACCAGCGAAGCGATCTTCAAAAACGCGCTCAAGTACACGGTGCGGATCAAGACCACGGTGCCGGTGCCGTTCGACGGCGACCGCAAAGGTTCGGCTTTCGGCGCCGGCTTTCTGGTCGACGCCGCGCGTGGCTGGGTGTTGACCAATGCGCACGTCGTCTCGCGCTCGCCGTCGCGCGTCGAGCTGGCGTTTCACGGCCAGGAGTACAGCGAGGCGAGCAAGGTCTACGTCGATCCGCACCTCGATCTCGCGCTGATAAAAGTCGGCGCGCAAGTCGACACTACCACCATCAGCCGGCCGCAGCTCGACTGCGGCGATTTGCCGCCGGTCGGCCACCCGGTCGGCGCCTTCGGTCATCCGTGGCGGCTGCAGTTCACCGGCACGCGCGGCATCATCTCCGGCGTCACCGCCAAATACCGCACCGAGTTGCTGCAGACCGACGCGCCGATCAACGCCGGCAACTCGGGCGGCCCGTTGCTCAGTCTCGACAGCGGGAAAATCGTCGGCATCAACACCGCCAGCATCCGCGGCGCGCAGAACACCAATTTTGCGGTGGCAATGAAATATGCGTGCCGCATCGTGCAGCTGATGCAGAACGGGGAAGACCCGTCGCCGCCCGATCTTGGCCTGGTCTATTTCCAGGACGTCGACGACCGCAAAGTGCTCAAGGTCGCGCGTGGATACGCCGCAGCGGGCACGCTGCAGCTGCAGCCGGGAGACATCATCAAGGAAGTGGTCGGGATCGCCAGCAAAATCGAGAACGAAACGCAGCTGCTGCATGCGTTACGCGGGCGCCTCGACGCGGGCAGCATCAAGGTGCAGCGCAACGGCCAGGAGCTGGTTGTCGACGGCAGCAAGTCCCCGCTGCCGCGTGTTCTCGCGCAGCGCGGCGTTTATGCCTCGGGAGTGCTGTTCGGCCCGGTCACCTTTCGCGACGCCGATGAAATCCGCGTGGGCGGTTTCATGGTGCACCACGTCGAGCCAGGCTCGATCGGTGAATCGCAGGAAGTCGGGAAATCCGACCTGCTGGAGGCGGTCGATGGCGAGAAAGTCGAAGATTTCGATCAGCTGTTCAAGCGCCTGTCCGATGCGCAAAGCAAAGGCGGCAGGGTCCAGTTTACGTTCAAGCACGTCAGCGGCGGCGACACCATGTTCAGCTACACGCAGCGCACTCTGACGATACGCGATGTGCGCGTCATTGGCCCGCAGAAAGGCGGTGAATAGCGAATGGTAAATGGTGAACGGGAAAAACCCTGTATCGCTCGACGCTTCACGATCCGCCGTTCACTGTTCACTGTTCACTATTCACCGTTTACCGTTCACCGCCCTTATCGGCGTCGAGGCCGAGCTCCTGGATCTTGCGCGTCAGCGTATTGCGGCCCAGGCCTAGGAGGTGCGCGGCCTCGATGCGCCGGCCACCGGTGTGAGCCAGCGCGCGCATGATCAGCGCTTTCTCGAACTGCGGCCCGAGTACTTCCATCAATCCCGACTCGCCGCGGTTGAGCGCATTTGCGACCTCCCGCTCGAGTGCGCCGACCCAGTTCTGTGCGGTTGCAGCACCGGCGTCGAAACGCAATTCGGACGGCAGGTCCGTGATTTCGATGTTGACCCCGGCTGCCATCACGGTCAGCCAGTGGCACAGGTTTTCGAGTTGGCGCACATTGCCCGGGAAATCCTGCGCCGAGAGGAATTTCAACGCCGCATCCGACAACCGTTTCGCCTCGACGCCGAGCTCGCGCGCGCTCTTGGCGAGGAAATGCCTGGCGAGTGCCGGTATGTCCTCGCGCCGCTCCCGCAGCGGCGGCAGCCGCAGCCGGATCACATTTAACCGGTGGAACAGGTCTTCGCGGAACAAGCCCAGCTTGACGCGCGCCTCGAGGTCCTGGTGGGTCGCCGCGATCACGCGCACGTTGGCCTTGATCGGCTGATGGCCACCGACACGGTAGAACTGGCCATCGGAGAGCACGCGCAGCAAGCGCGTTTGCAGATCAGCCGGCATATCGCCGATTTCATCGAGGAACAGGGTGCCTCCGTCGGCCTGCTCGAACCGTCCCCGCCGCATGTTCTGCGCGCCGGTGAACGCACCGCGCTCGTGGCCGAATAACTCGGATTCCAGCAGGTCTTTCGGGATCGCCGCGGTGTTGATGGCGATGAACGGCTTCGCTGCACGCGGACTGTGGCGGTGTAACGCGCTCGCCACCAGTTCCTTGCCAGTGCCTGATTCGCCGGTCAGCAGCACCGTCGCCTGCGACTGCGACAGCCGGCCGATGACGCGGAACACCTCCTGCATCGCCGGCGCCTGGCCGAGAATCTCCGGCTCCGCCTCGGACGTCTCGACTGCTTCGTCCTGACGCATGCTTTCTTCCAGCGCGCGCCGGATCAATTCGACCGCGTGGTCGACGTCGAACGGTTTCGGCAAGTACTCGAAGGCGCCGCCCTGGAACGCCGCGACCGCGCTTTCGAGATCGGAATAGGCGGTCATGATGATGACCGGCATGTGCGGAAAGCGCGCTTTCGCCTGCTGCAGCAGCTCGAGCCCCGATTCGCCCGGCATGCGAATGTCGCTGACGACGACCTGCGGCGTTTCGCCGGCGAGCGCGCCGAGCGCTTCGTCCGCCGAGGAAAAAGTCTTGAACGCGATGTTCTCGCGCGTCAACGCTTTCTCGAATACCCAGCGAATCGAACGGTCGTCATCGATGATCCAGACCGGTTTCATGAGTTCAGTGAATAGTGAATCGTAAATAGTGAATTGCAGGAGTCCTCCGCCCACCGCTTACCATTGCCCGTTCCCTATTTCCCATTTCCCGCTTCTTCGATCGGCAGCAGCAACGTGAAAGTGGTGTGGCCTGGCTGGCTCTCGAACGTGATCGTGCCGCCATGCTGGGTAATGAATGTCTGCGCCAGCGTGAGTCCCAGCCCGCTGCCGCCTTCGCGTCCCGACACCAGCGGATAGAAAATACGCTCACGCAGCTCTTCCGGTATACCCGGTCCGGTATCGCTGATCTGCAGCTCAAGCGCGTGCCGGTAGCGCTTGCGCGCAAGCGTGACTTGGCGCGCAACCCGCGTCTTGAGCGTGATCTGCCCGTAGCCGCTCATCGCCTGCGCCGCGTTGCGCGCGACGTTGAGCACCACCTGGATCATCTGCTCCTTGTCGCCCGTCAATGCCGGCACGCTGGTATCGTAATCGCGACGGAGCGTGATCCCTCGCGGATACTCGGCGAGGATCAGGCTCCTCACGCGCTCGAGGACTTCGTGGATGTTGAGCGGCGCCGGCTGCGGCAGCCGGTGCGGCGTCAGCAGGCGGTCCATCAGCGACTGCAGGCGGTCGGCCTCCTGCATGATTACCTGCGTGTATTCGTGCAGATTGGGGCGCTCGAGCTCGCGGTCGAGTAATTGCGCCGCGCCGCGGATGCCGCCGAGCGGATTCTTGATCTCATGCGCAAGATTGCGGATCAGCTCGCGATTGGCCTGGCTTTGATCGAGCAGGCGCTCTTCACGTGCAATTTTCATCTGCTGCTCGATATGGCGAAACTCGAGCAGCAACCCCTGCGACACGTTAGCGGAACGCCCGATTGCGGAAGCAGGGGCCATGGCGCGCTCCCCGCATACGGGTAGTTGCACCACTGACGAGTCCGCGCGCCCCTCCAATCCGTCGGTCCCGCCTTCGAACTCGACCGGCGAGACGGTGCAACTCAACTGCAGCTTGCCGTGCCCGAGCACGCCGATCCTGAGATCGTGCTCGGTATAGCCGCAATTATTGGCACGCGCATGCTCGATCGCAGCGTCGAGCATGCCGTCCTGAAATATTTCGGTAACAGTATGGCCCACGAAATTCTTGTGGCTCAGTTCAAACAGGTTTTCCGCGGCGGGATTCGCATAATGCACGTTCAGCCCCCGGTCAACCAATACGATTGCCGTCGCCAGAAGGTCAAGTCCTGCTAATGCGTTAACCGCCATCGCGTCTAGAACGCAAACAAAGTGACAGAGGCAAGAATCGCGCCAGCGGTCAAATCCGCGCCCGCGGACATGGCTTTACGGCGCAATGCAAGTGGGCGCAGCAGCCGGGCTGGACGGGGAGCCAGCGCCCGACTACTTGGTATTGCCAATCTCTTTCTTGAGGCTCTCGATGTTGTTTTCGTGCCGCTTGACCCGGTCCTCGAAGGGCTTGAGCCGCTCTTCGACTCGCGCGTAGTTCCTTTCGCTGCCGAAACGCGTGTCTTTCTGCTCGGCAAGCTGTTTTATCGCAGTATCGAGCTGTTGTTGTTCCTGCGCCAGCTCCTGTTCCAGAATTTTGCGCCGGTCAGCATCGCGCTGTTTCTGGATATTGTTGTCGACGCTGGGAAAGTTGGCAGGCTTCTGCTGCGCCCGGGTTGGCGGGACGGTATTGAGCGGTTCCAGGTTCAACGCTTTACATCCTTTGGCGTCGGCTTTCACGTTGGTATAGCGGGTATTGCCGTCCTGATCCATGCACTTCCACATCTCGGCATGAGCGAACGGCGCCGCAAATGCCAGCAGTATCAGTAACCATGTTCGCATCGCGATCCTCGGGGTAGGCCTCAAATGCAACGGGCGGCAGCGCTCGCGGTTGACAAGGGAAAGCCGGATTGTTTCGCTAAGTCTATGTCAGAACAACAAAATTTACAATGCAGCCAGGCCGTCGGCACGGCTCAAAATGAATCAGGGCGGGGATCGCCCGCCCTGATTCGCAGCCGGTCGGTGACCGCTTACAGGCTGTAATACATATCGAACTCGACCGGATGGGTGGTCATGCGGAAGCGCGTGACTTCCTCCATCTTGAGCGCGACGTAGGCGTCGAGCATGTCGTCCGAGAAGACGCCGCCGCGCGTCAGGAACTCGCGGTCCTTGTCGAGGTGCTCGAGCGCCATCTCGAGCGACGAGCACACGTGCTGGACCTTTTTCGCCTGCGACGGCGGCAGGTCATACATGTTCTTGTCGATCGGGTCGCCGGGATGGATCTTGTTCTGCACCCCGTCCAGTCCCGCCATCAGCATCGCCGCGAATGCCAGGTACGGGTTGGTGGTGGGATCCGGAAAGCGCACCTCGACGCGGCGCGCCTTGGGGTTGGTTACGAGCGGGATGCGGCAGGCGGCCGAGCGGTTGCGCGCCGAGTAAGCGAGATTGATCGGCGCCTCGAAACCGGGCACCAGCCGCTTGTAGGAATTGGTGCCCGGGTTGGTGATCGCATTCAACGCCTTGGCATGCTTGATGATGCCGCCGATGTAGAACAGCGCGAATTCGGACAGCCCCGAGTAACCGTTGCCGGTGAACAGGTTCTGGCCGCCTTTCCAGACCGACTGGTGCACATGCATGCCTGAGCCGTTGTCACCGACGATCGGCTTCGGCATGAAGGTCGCGGTTTTGCCGTACGAGGCGGCGGTCATCCAGATCGTGTACTTGAGAATCTGCATCCAGTCGGCGCGCTTGACCAGACTGTTGAACTTGGTGCCGATCTCATTCTGGCCCATCGCCCCCACTTCGTGGTGGTGCACCTCGACTTCCACGCCTTGCTGTTCGAGCGCGAGGCACATCGCATTGCGAATGTCCTGCAACGTATCCACCGGCGGCACCGGAAAGTAGCCGCCCTTGATAGGGGCGCGATGGCCCATGTTGCCGCCCTCGAACTCTTCGCCCGAGGACCACGGCGCTTCCTCGGATTTGACTTTCACAAAGCAACCCGACATGTCGACGTTCCAGGTCACCGAGTCGAAAATGAAAAATTCAGGTTCAGGCCCGAAATAGGCGGTGTCGCCCAGGCCCGTCGATTTCAGGTACGCCTCGGCGCGCTTGGCGATAGTGCGCGGATCACGGTCGTAACCCCTGCCGTCGGCGGGCTCGGTTACGTCGCAGGTGATATTGAGCACCGGCTCGTCGCTGAAGGGATCGAGGCGCGCGCTGTCCGGATCGGGCATCAGCAGCATGTCGGAGGCCTCGATGCTTTTCCACCCCGCGATCGAGGAACCGTCGAAGAAATGTCCGTCGGTGAATTTCGCTTCGTTGAACGCCTTGACGGGAACCGACACGTGCTGCTCCTTGCCGCGCGTGTCCGTAAACCGGAGGTCGACGAACTTGACCTCGTTTTCTTTGATCATTTTCATTACATCGGCTACCGCCATTGTTTTCTCCTGACTGAGCGTGATATTGGAAACGGAAGACTCCGGGACGTTTGATTTA
This sequence comes from Betaproteobacteria bacterium, assembly GCA_023266235.1. Classification (GTDB taxonomy): domain Bacteria; phylum Pseudomonadota; class Gammaproteobacteria; order Burkholderiales; family SG8-41; genus PALSA-1004. The sequence goes on along the minus strand of JAHFRL010000037.1, from coordinate 12,992 downwards.
GCACGAAATATGCCAAGCTCAAAAGCGGGAAAAGCATTGTGCCACAAGTAAATTTTGTCCGGTCACCAAAAGAGTGTGCACTATAACGGTGCCAAGTCAGAATTATCGCACCTTATTAGTGCGAATTGTTCAGTCCAGCGTTGAGATAAAATTTTGCTTTGAAAACCGAATTATGGACAAGGAAATGCCGAATATCGAAGACATTCTGAAGACCGCCCGGGAACGGACACGGAAAATGGGGTTGCCGTACGCGGGAGCGCTTATCCCGCATGAAGCCTTCCAGGCAAGGACGCCCCGCTGATGTTTCTGTGCCGCAGCGGCGGGCGCTCGCATCACGCTGCGGCCCTCGCCACCCACGAGGGTTTCCGCGAATGCTACAACGTGCTCGAGGGATTCGAAGGCGACCGCGATGCGAGCGGCCACCGCAACACCGTCGGCGGCTGGCGTGCCGCCGGCCTGCCGTGGGTGCAGAGTTGAGCGATGAGCGCAAAGTGAGGAATGCAGAGTGATAAAACGGAAACGCTCCGTCACGAGCGCTTTTACTCTGCACTCATCATTCATCACTCATCGCTCATCTTTCATCCCTCCGCTCTCCCCTGCAACCCCACCCAGGCGATCATTCCCGCCGCCGCGGTCGCGATGGCGGCCGTTACCAGCACCCACGATGGCGACCAATACTCGACCAGTATTCCCCCCGCCGCGATGCCGGCGCTGATGCCACCGAGCAGGCAGGTCGCCGCCCAGGTGAAGCCCTCGGCGAGCATTGCGCGCGGGGCGAGCCGCGATACCAGCACTGACTGCACCGCAATCACCGGCGCCATCGGCGCGCAGGCGACCATGCTCAACAATCCGAATGCATACACATTGGCGACTGGCGCGAGCGCAAGCAGGCCGGCCGCCATCGCCAGCTGCGCGAGCAGGTATTGCCGCGCCGTCGGCCACGCCCAGTCGCGGCTGCCGTAGACCAGCACGCCGAGCGCACTGCCCACGCTGGCAAGCGCCAGGATCACGCCGGCGGCGGCCGCCAGCCCCTGCGCGGCCGCAAACGCGGTGACCGCCACCTCGAACAGCCCGAACGCAACCGAATACATGACCGTCGCGGCATACAACGCCAGCAGCTGCGGATAGCGCAAGGGGCCGAGCAGGTTGCGCTTGGCGGGTGCCACGGGCGGCACCCACCGTCGGATCGCCGGCGAATGCATGAAGATCATGCCGCCGACGGCGGCGCATGCCGCCGCGAACAGGACCGCGCCACCCGGATAACCGAATGCGACAAATGCGGCAGTCAGTGCCGGGCCAAGGATGAAAATCGTCTCGACCAGCGCGGAATCGACCGAATAGGCGGTCTGCAGCAGGCCGGGGTCGACGAGCAGGCGCGGGAACAATGCACGCATGCAAATGGTGATCGGCGGCAGCATAGCGCCGGCCAGCAGCGCGCTCGCCGCGATCCACCACCAGTCGGCGGCATATGCAACGAGCAGCACCAGTGCTACCAGCGCCGCCGGATAAACCACCGCGCCGGCGAGCAGCACCGGGCGCGGCCCGAGACGATCGATCGCGCGGCCGATGAACGGCGCCAGCGCGGCGAGCCCGAATACATAGAGCGCGCTGGCCGCGCCGGCCTGGGCAAATGATCCCGACTTGCCCTGCACGAACAGCAGGATCGCAAGTCCGGCGACGCCGATCGGGATGCGCCCCACCACCGAGGCGAGCAGGGTGGTCCGCAGATCGGGCGTACGCAACAGGATCGCGTAACGTTGAAAGGTAATCACTGAAAACTGGGGAATGGGAAATGGGAAATAGGCAATGGCGGAGAAGATTCATGCCTAACCGGGCAAGGCCTGTTTACCATTTCCCATTTACTATTCACCATTTCCCGCTTTTCACGCCGACCAGTTCACCAGACCGGTATACGCCGTAACCAGCACCACCACCCCGAACACGATGCGGTACCACGCAAACGCCGTGAAATCGTGACTCGCGATATAGCGCAACAGCCAGCGCACGCACAGGAAGGCGGAGACGAACGACGCCACCGTCCCGACCGTGAAAACCCCGATGTCGTCGGTGTCGAACAGCGCGCGGTTCTTGTAAAAATCGTACGCGCCGGCCGCGATCAGCGTCGGCACCGCCAGGAAAAACGAGAACTCGGTCGCCGCGCGCCGCGACAGCCCGAACAGCAGCCCGCCGATGATGGTGGCGCCCGAGCGTGAAGTGCCCGGGATCAACGCGAACGCCTGCGCGCAGCCCACCTTGAGCGCATCCGTCCAGCGCATGTCATCGACCGACTGCACCGTGATCGCGTGCTCGCGGCGCTCCGCCCACAGGATGATGAAGCCGCCGCCGATGAACGCGATCGCGACCGGCACCGGCTTGAACAGCGCCGCCTTGATGTAGTTGCCGAACGCGAGCCCGAGGAATGCGGCCGGCAGGAACGCGATCACCAGATTCATGACGAACTGCTGTGCCGTGCGGTCGCGTGCGAGGCCCGCGATCACGCCGGCGAACTTCACGCGGTATTCCCAGACGATCGCCAGCATCGCACCGGTCTGGATCACGATCTCGAAGACCTTGCCCTTGTCGTCGTTGAAATCGAGCAGATCGCTGGCGAGGATCAGGTGGCCGGTGCTCGACACCGGCAGGAACTCGGTGAGTCCCTCGACGACGCCGAGCAGCAGCGCCTTGAGCAGTAACGGTAAGTCCATCGCCCGCCATTGTAGCGGTTAAATCGCGGCTTACGGATCATGTCGGGATGTCGCCCCGGGCGCGCCGGCACGCCAGCCGGCGCATCCAGGCGCAGAATGGCAGCGTATTTACAAGCGGGCTGGTAATATCTCGGCGCGAGTATGGGAAACGGTAAGGAACAGATGAAAAAACGCGCAGCCCGGTCAAATCAGCCTGTAAGCGGGGCCGGGATCGGGCTGCGCGCCTGCCATTACCGCCACTTTCTGGAAGGCCGGCCGCATATCGGCTGGCTCGAAGTCCACAGCGAGAATTATTTCGGCGACGGCGGCTACGACTTGCACGTGCTCGAGCACGTGCGGCGCGATTATCCGCTGAGCCTGCACGGTGTCGGCCTGTCGCTCGGCTCCGCCGATAGCCTGCGCGAGCGCCATCTCGCCAGGTTGCAACGCCTGGTCGAGCGCATCGAACCTGCGCTGGTGTCCGAACACTTGTGCTGGGGGGCGGTCGGCGGCCGCCATTTCAACGACCTTCTCCCGCTGCCCTGCACGCGCGAAGCGCTGGACCTGATGGTGACGCGCGTCGAACAGGTGCAAAGCGCGCTCGGCCGCACGATCCTCATCGAGAACATCGCGAGTTATCTGCGCTACCGCCATGAGGAAATGCCGGAATTCGAATTCCTCGCCGCGCTCGCTCGCGCAAGCGGCTGCGGCATCCTGCTCGACGTCAACAACCTTTACGTCAATGCCGTGAACCACGGCTTCGATCCGGCCGAGGCGTTGCAAGCGCTGCCGACGGACGCGGTGTGCGAGATCCATCTCGCCGGCCACACGCAAGGCGACGAGTGCCTGATCGACGATCACGGCTCTCGCGTCATCGACCCGGTGTGGATGCTGTACGGGGCTGCCTGCCGCCGCTGCGGTAACGTGCCGACACTGATCGAATGGGACACCAACATTCCCGCGCTCGACGTGCTTCTCGCTGAGGCGAGCAAAGCCGAATCCGTGATGGAGACAGTCTATGCCTGAGCTGCTCGCCACGCAGCATTGCTTCGGCGCGGCGCTGGCGGACCCCGCATGCGCTGACGACGCGGCGCAGTTGATCGCCGGCGATGCCGACCGCGCGCGCCGCCGCATCGGGATTTACCGCGGGAACATGATCGCCAACGCGACCACAGCGCTCGCCGCGGTTTATCCGATCATCGGCAAGCTGGTGGGCGGGGAATTTTTCGATGGCCTCGCGCGCGCATATTGCCGCGCGCATCCGTCGATGAGCGGGGATCTCAACGAATACGGCGTGCAATTCGCGGAATTTCTCGCCACGTTTCCGCACGCACAGTCCCTGCCTTATTTGTGCGACGTCGCCCGTCTCGAGTGGCTTGTGCAGCGCGCCCATTACGCCGCCGATCATGCGCCGCTCGACACCGGCCGGCCCGGCCGGATAGCGGAAAGCGCTTACCCGACGCTTAAACTCAAGCTGCACCCGGCGGTCAGCACGCTCGAATCGCCATATCCGATCTACCGCATCTGGGAGGTGCATCAGGACGATTATTGCGGCGAGATCGCCGTTGATCTCGACAGCGGCCCGCAGCGGGCGATCGTTTACCGGCCGGGCTTGCGCGCCACTGTCGCCCCGCTTGCGCGCGGCGAACTGGCATTTCTCGCCGCGATCGAACAGGGCTGCAGACTCGGCGCCGCGCTGGAAAGCACCCTGGCGACCGACGCCGAATTCAATCTGGGTGTAAGCCTGCAGCGCTGGATTGCGACCAATATCGTCGTCGACTTAAGCGTCGAGACCCCGGAGATTCGCCATGCTTGATTCCCGCAAGATCGGTGGCCTGCTCATGGCAGTGTGCGGGTGGCTGACGGGCGCGAGCCACGTAATGGATCTGGCCGAAGGCGCTGCGGCAACCGGCCTGATCCCCCCAATGAAACGGCCGCTTTCGCGGCCGTTTCATTGGTACCGGAAAAATCTTCAGGCCTTGCTGTATATCTCCGCACCCTTTTGCTTGAACTCGACCGCTTTCTCTTCCATCCCTTGCTTGAGGGCCGTCTCTTCATCGATGCCCTGCTGCGCCGCGTACTCGCGCACGTCCTGGGTGATTTTCATCGAGCAGAAATGCGGCCCGCACATCGAGCAGAAGTGCGCGAGCTTGGCGCCGTGCTGCGGCAGCGTCTCGTCGTGGAACTCGCGCGCCTTGTCGGGATCGAGCCCGAGGTTGAACTGGTCTTCCCAGCGGAATTCGAAGCGCGCTTTCGACAGCGCGTTGTCGCGGATCTGCGCGCCGGGATGGCCTTTCGCCAGATCCGCGGCGTGCGCCGCGATCTTGTAGGCCATGATGCCGTCCTTGACGTCGTTCTTGTCGGGCAGCCCGAGGTGCTCTTTCGGCGTGACGTAGCACAGCATCGCGGTGCCGTACCAGCCGATCATCGCCGCGCCGATCGCGCTCGTGATGTGATCGTAGCCGGGCGCGATGTCCGTGGTTAAGGGTCCCAGCGTATAGAACGGCGCTTCCCTGCAGTACTTGAGCTGCAGCTCCATGTTCTCCTTGATCAGCTGCAGCGGCACGTGGCCCGGCCCTTCGATCATCACCTGCACGTCGTGCCGCCACGCGATGTCGGTCAACTCGCCGAGCGTTTTCAATTCGGCAATCTGCGCTTCGTCGTTGGCGTCATACCCCGAGCCGGGACGCAGGCCGTCGCCGAGCGAGAAGCTGACGTCATACGCCTTCATGATTTCGCAGATGTCCTCGAAGTGCGTGTAGAGAAACGACTCCTGGTGATGCGCGAGGCACCATTTCGCCATGATGGAGCCGCCGCGCGAAACAATGCCGGTCATGCGCTTCGCCGTCATCGGGATATACGCGAGACGCACGCCGGCGTGAATAGTGAAGTAATCGACGCCCTGCTCGGCCTGCTCGATCAGCGTGTCGCGGAACATTTCCCACGTCAGTTCCTCGGCGCGGCCGTCGACTTTCTCGAGCGCCTGATAAATCGGCACGGTGCCGATCGGCACCGGCGAGTTGCGGATGATCCACTCGCGCGTTTCATGGATATTCCTGCCGGTCGACAAATCCATCACCGTATCGCCGCCCCAGCGGGTCGACCAAGTCATTTTCTCGACCTCTTCGGCGATCGAGCTCGACAGCGCGGAGTTACCGATATTGGCGTTGATCTTGACCAGGAAATTGCGGCCGATAATCATCGGCTCGGTTTCCGGGTGGTTGATGTTGGCCGGAATGATCGCGCGGCCGCGGGCGACCTCGTCGCGCACGAACCCGGGCGTCATTTCCTGCGGGATGGCGGCGCCGAAGCTCTGCCCCGGATGCTGGCGCGTGAGCAGCTCGGAGAGCCCATCGCGGCGCTGATTCTCGCGAATCGCGATGAATTCCATCTCCGGCGTGATGATGCCTCTGCGCGCGTAATGCATTTGCGACACATTGCCGGGCTTGGCGCCGCTTTTTGCACGCCTGGGCTGGCGCTTCAGGTTGAAACGCAGCTCGGCGAGCCTGGGGTCGGCGGCGCGGCGGCGCCCGTATTCCGAGGTCAGGTCCGGCAAGCGCTCGGTGTCGTTGCGCTCTTCGATCCATTTTTCGCGCAGCGGCGAGAGCCCGGAACGAATGTCGATGGTTGCCGCCGGATCGGTGTACGGGCCCGAGGTATCGTAAACAAAAAGCGCGGGGTTCTTTTCCGCGCCCATCTCGGCCGGTGTATCCGACTGGGTGATCTCGCGCATCGGCACCCGGATGTCCGGTCGCGATCCCGGCACATAAATCTTGCGCGAATTCGGCAGCGGCTTGACTGCCGCCTCGTCAACGTGCGCCGTTGCGCTCAAAAACTTGGGATTGGCGTTCATGTTCGCCTCCTTTAAGCGCCGGGCAGGGAACGGAGGCGGGGTCGCCACGCTTCCCTGCGGCGGCATTATCCGCATCAGGTTCGAAGGGTCTTTCTCACCCGGCGGGTTTACGCAAAACACCCCCGCCAGGACCCCCAACGTGTAACGGTCAAGCTACTGGAATTATGCGATAATTGCAAGTCCCGAATCCCGTAACGAATCCCCGTTTTTTCGCCCCCATCATGAGTGCACAAATCGACGCCGAGTATTTGCAGCGCGCCCGTTTCAACATGGTCGAGCAGCAGATCAGGCCGTGGGAAGTGCTCGATCAGCAGGTGCTCGATCTGCTGTTTGCGGTGCGGCGCGAGGAGTTTGTCCCGGAGCAGTACCGCAGCCTGGCGTTTGTCGACATGGAAATCCCGCTCGGCCATGGCGAGAAAATGCTGGCGCCCAAGCTCGAGGCGCGCATGCTGCAGGAGCTCGCCATCAAGCCCACCGACCGCGTCCTCGAAGTCGGCACCGGCAGCGGCTACATGACGGCGCTGCTCGCCAAGCGCGGCGCGCATGTCACCAGCGTGGAAATCATTCCCGAGTTCAGCGCGCAGGCGGCAGCCCGGCTTGCGGCGCACGGCATTACCAACATTACGCTCGAAGCCGGCGATGCCGCGCGCGGGTGGAGCAAGCATGCGCCCTACGACGTAATCTTGCTGACCGGCTCGGTGCCGGTGCTGGCGGATGCATTTGAGCAGAGTCTGAATCCGGGCGGCCGCCTGCTGGCGGTCGTCGGCGAAGCGCCGGTGATGGAAGCGCGCCTGATCACGTGCGCCGCCGGCGGCGCCTGCAATGCGCTCGGGCTGTTCGAGACCTGCATCCCGGCACTGCGCAATGCCCCGCAACCGGAAAGATTCGTGTTTTGAATAGTGGTGAATGGTAAATAGCGAATGGCCAGAGCGGCGCTTTGCGCGTCACAATTCCCTATTTCCCATTCCCTATTTCCCAATCAGAGGCTTGATGCGCATTTGCACGTGGGCATTATTTGGGTTTCTGCTCGCGGCGGCTTCTGCGGTGCCGGCCGCCGACCTGGTTTCGATCTACCGCGAGGCGCGGGACGCGGACGCGGTGTATGCCTCGGCGCGGGCGAGTTATCAGGCAGGCCAGGAGAAGCTGCCGCAGGGGCTCTCGGGGCTGCTGCCGGCGGTGACGCTGTCGGGCAACACCCAGTTGAACGACCGCGATCTGCAGTTTCGCAGCGGTGCGCCCGGCAGCAACGCGCGCTTTAATTCCAATAGCGTGAACGTGACCGCCACCCAGCCGTTGTTCCGCTTCCAGAACTGGATCACCTACGAGCAGGCGAAGAACCAGGTCTCGCAGTCGGAAGCCACCTTCCTGCAGGCGGATCAGGACTTGATCGTGCGGGTCGCGCAGGCCTACTTCGACGTGCTGCTCGCCGAGAACAACGTGACCCTGGCCGCGGCACAAAAGGCGGCCTTCTCCGAGCAGCTGGCGCAGGCGAAGCGCAACTTCGAGGTCGGCACCGCCACCATCACGGATGCCAATGACGCGCAGGCGCGCCACGATCTCGCCGTGTCGCAGGAGATCGCGGCGCAAAACGACCTCGAGATCAAGCGGCAGACGCTGCGCCAGATCATCGGCCGGCTGCCGCCGGGGCTGGCCAGGCTCTCGGCCAGCTTTACCCCCGCCCTGCCTCAACCCAACAGCATGGACGCGTGGGTCGAGCAGTCAACGGCTTCGAGCCTGCAGGTGAAGATCGCCCAGGCCGCGCTCGATATCGCGGCGCAAGACGTCTCCAGGAACCGCGGCGGGCACCTGCCGACGCTGGATGCGGTGGCCGGTTACACCGACTCGGGTGCGGGCGCGGGCATCCAGGGCGGGGCTGGCATTGATACCACCACCAAGTTCATCGCCCTGCAGTTGGCGCTGCCGCTCTACCAGGGGGGCCTGATCAACTCCAAGGTGCGCGAAGCGCTCGCCAACCAGGACAAGGCCAAACAAGACCTCGAGAACACCAAGCGCACGGTGGCGCTGAGCACCCGCTCCGCGTTCCTCGGCGTGACCAATGGCGTTGCCCAGATCAAGGCCCTGGAGGCCGCCCTGATTTCCTCCCAGAGCTCGCTCGATTCGACCAAGCTCGGTCAGGAGGTGGGAGTGAGAACGCAGGTGGACGTGCTGAATGCCACCCAGCAGGTGATCACCACCCGGCGCGACTATGCGCAGGCGATCTACACCTACGCGATCAACGTCTTGAAGCTCAAGGCCGCCGCCGGCACCCTCACCGAAGACGACCTCGCCTACGTCAATCAGTGGCTGGAAAAATAATCAGCGTCGCCAAGGGTTCGCTAAGCGAACTCGAGACCCCAATGCTGATTGCCGCAGAATTGGGTTATATTTCCCCGGAGCATGGGATATTCTCGTCCTTGGATCGGGTGGGAAAGCTTCTCTCCGGATTGCACGAGAACGTCGCCGCCTGAAGTCGTTTACGATTCACCATTCACCACTCACGACTCACCATTCACCATTTCGTATTTCCCATTCGCCGCTTCACCGCCAGCTGCGCCCGTAGTGATCGTCAAACCTGACGATGTCGTCTTCGTCGAGGCGCGCGCCGGTTTGCACTTCGACGATGACCAGATCCCCGGTTCCGGGATTCGACAGGCGGTGTTTGTTGCCGGCCGGAATGAAGGTCGACTCGTTTACCTCCACGCGCAGCTCGCGTTCGCCGTTGATCACCTGCGCGACGCCGGACACGACCACCCAGTGCTCGCTGCGATGGCGGTGCATTTGCAGACTTAGCGCCCGCCCGGGCTTGACCACGACGCGCTTGATCTTGAAGCCGGGCCCTTCCTCGACCACCGTATAGGTTCCCCATGGGCGGTTGACGGTGCGATGCTGCAGATAGCTGTCATGGCCGAACAGCTTCAACTGCTGCGTCACTTTTTTCACTTGCTGCGTCTGGTCGCGGCGCGTGATGAGCAGCGCATCGGGCGTATCGACCACGATCAGTCCCTCGACGCCGACGGCGGCCACGATGCGCGCCGCGCTTTGCACATAGCAATCGCGGCTCCCCTCGAGCAGCGCTTCGCCCTGCACGCGGTTGCCCTGTGTGTCGGCGGGAAATAACTTGCTCAGCGCATCCCACGAGCCGATATCGTTCCAGCCGAAATCGCATGGCACGACCGCGATGCGGTCCGCTTTCTCCATCACCGCGTAGTCGAGGGACAACTCCGGGATCGCCTTGAGGCTGTCCTGATCGAGATTGATACGGTACGCGGGTGGACCGCTTATCGCCGCCGAGCGGCTGCGCTCCCAACACACGTGCGCCCGGTCATGGATCTCCGGCGCAAACTTCCTGAAAGCAGCGAGCACGGCGCTCGCCTTGAAACAAAACATGCCGGAATTCCACAAATAGCGCCCGCCCGCCACGAATTGCCGCGCAGCCGCCAGCGCCGGCTTTTCGATGAAGCGCGCCACCTTGCGTGTACCGGCGTTGCCGATCGGATCACCGCATTCGATATAACCAAATCCGGTTTCCGGCGCACCGGGTTTGATTCCAAACGTCACCAGATAGCCGCGCCCGGCAAGCGTCTGTGCTTCGCGCACCGCCGCGGCAAAACGCGCTTCCTGCTCGATCAGGTTGTCGGCCGGCAGTATCAGCAGCGTCGGATCGGGGTAATTCTCCGCCGCGTACAGCGCGGAAAACGCGACCGCCGGCGCCGTATTGCGCGCGCTTGGTTCGAGCAGAAATGCGTGCTCGAGTTGCAGGCCGGTGGACTGATACTCATCGCACGTGATGAAGAAATGCTCGCGGTTGGTCACCGTGATGACCTGCTTCACCCCGTCCAGCCCCGCCGCGCGCCGCAACGTCTTGTGCAGCAGAGTGTTGCCGTCGGGCAGACGTATGAACGGCTTGGGGAATGCTTCCCGCGAAACCGGCCACAACCGCGTACCGCTGCCGCCGGAAATAATGACGGGTATCAGCACATCATGCTCGACTTTCGATAGTGTTTGCGCTGACGGCAACCGGAATACCGGCGGCGCGCCTTGGCGCAGGTGACTGAGATTATAATTGGAGTTTCCATACTTAACCGGTATTGCATGGGCTTAGCGTTTTGCGCCTCCGCGCTGGTCGGCGCGAATTGTGGCGGCGCTTGCGGCGGGCAAGGCTGCCGTGCCGGGCGCGTCGGTGCCCGGAGCAATCCGCCCCCAATCTACAAGGTAGCGAATCAATGAAGAAAACAGCCCTGATCACCGGCATTACCGGACAGGACGGCGCTTATCTCGCCGAACTGCTGCTAAGCAAAGGCTACGTCGTCCACGGCATCAGGCGCAGGAAGTCGCTGTTCAACACCGATCGCATCGATCACTTGTATCAGGATTCCCACGTCGGCAACCGCAATTTCTTACTGCACTACGGCGACATGACGGATTCCAGCAGCCTGGTTCGGATCATCCAGCAGACCCAGCCGGACGAAATTTACAACCTCGCGGCCCAAAGCCACGTCGCCGTCTCGTTCGAGGAACCGGAATACACCGCGGACTCGGACGCGCTCGGCGCGCTGCGGATGCTCGAGGCAATGCGCATCCTGGGACTGGAAAAAAAGTCGCGCTACTACCAGGCCTCGACTTCGGAGCTGTTCGGGCTGACCCGCGAATCCCCGCAGAAGGAAACGACGCCCTTTCACCCGCGCTCGCCGTACGGCGTGGCCAAGCTTTACGCGTACTGGATCACCGTCAATTATCGCGAAGCTTACGGCATGTTCGCCTGCAACGGCATTTTGTTCAACCACGAGTCGCCGATGCGCGGCGAAACCTTCGTCACGCGCAAGATCACGCGTGCGCTCGCGCGCATCAAGCTCGGGCTTCAGGACTGCCTGTATCTCGGCAATCTCGACGCCAGGCGCGACTGGGGGCACGCGCGGGATTTCGTCGTCGCGCAATGGCTGATGCTGCAGCAGGATAAACCTGAGGATTATGTAATCGCCACCGGCGAGCAATGGTCGGTGCGCGATTTTGTCAACGCGGCGGCGAACGAGCTCGGGATCAAACTGAGCTGGAAAGGCAAAGGCAAAAACGAGCAGGGTCTGGATGGGAGCGGCAAGCGCATCGTCGCGGTGGATCCCCGCTATTTCCGCCCGACGGAAGTGGATTCGTTACTGGGTGACGCAAGCAAGGCGAAAAAGCAGCTGGGATGGACGCCCGAAATCCGCTTCAAGGAACTGGTGCAGGAAATGGTCAGGGAAGATCTCACGGCGGCGGAGCGCGACGAGCTGGTCAAGCGTCACGGCTTCAATGCCTACGATCGGCATGAATAGTGATTCGGTAATTCAGTAATCGAGTGATTGAGGGATTAAATTCCCTTGATCGCTGAATCACCTAATCGCTTATCGCGACTATTTTCGCGCGATCGAGTGTAATGGGGAATGGGGAAACGGCTTTAACCATTTCCTATTCCCGTTTTTACATTTCCCAATTCGATCAGCTCCACCGTGCGCGCCGTTGCGCCCTGATGGGCGCGCGTGAATTCGAGGCCGGCCTGCGCCATGCGCCGCGCGCGCGCCCCATCCTGCGATAGCTCGCGCGCCGCGGCAATCGCGCCGCGTGCATCCGCAACCTGCAGTGCGGCCCCGCTCTCAACCGCCCGCTGTGTTGCCTCGGCAAAGTTGTAAGTGTGCGGCCCGACGATGACCGGGCACCCGACCGCGCACGCCTCGATCAGGTTCTGCGCGCCGAACGGCAGCAGGCTGCCGCCGATGATGGCGACGTCGCACGCGGCGTAGTAAGCGAACATCTCGCCCATGCTGTCGCCGAGCACAACGCGCGTCTGCGCTGCGAGCGGCTGACTTGCGCTGCGGCGTTGGTACGGAACCCCCGCGCGGTCGAGCAACGCCGCGACCTCGTCGAAGCGCTGCGGATGCCGCGGCACGATTACCGTCAACCATTGCGCGATATCGGTCTCCTGCAGCGCTTGTAATAGCAATGCCTCCTCGCCTTCGCGCGTGCTCGCGCATAACAGTACCGGCCGCGACTTGCCCCACGCCGCGCGCCATGCCTTGCCTTGCGCCACCAGCGCCGCATCGGGCGCGATGTCGAATTTCAAGTTGCCGGTCACCACGACCGCCGGAGCGCCAAGTGCCTTGAGGCGATTAGAATCGGCGGTGCTTTGCGCTGCAATGCCGGACATTTCACTCAGGGTTGCCATGGCAAGCGCGCCGAAACGCCGATACTTGCGGAAAGATTTTTCCGACAGCCGCGCGCTAAGGAGGTAGACCGGCGTGCCGCGCGCGCGGCAAGCGTGGACCAAATTGGGCCAGATCTCGGTCTCGAGCAGTATGCCGCACGCCGGCCTGAAATGGTCGAGAAAACGCCCGACTGCGGATGGAAAATCGTACGGCAGATAGCAGCGCTGCACGCGGTCGCCGAACAACGTCACCCCGGTTTCGCGTCCGGTCGGCGTCATG
>JAHFRL010000007.1:82337-136990 GCA_023266235.1 Betaproteobacteria bacterium | reverse complement strand
ACATAATGTCGTCGGTGGCGAAGGCGCGCGCGCTGGGTTTCAGCGAGACGCTCGATACCGGTGCCATGTTCGACCGGCAGTTCGAGCATTACCGCGCCCAAAAAATCGTACCGTAACGAGGAGATCCGTCATGAAACTGCTCAATGCCGCAATGGCTGTAATGCTTGCCGCAGGCGCCGCCGGCGCAGGGGCCCAGGGTTATCCGGGCAAAACGATCCGCTTCATCGTGCCGTGGCCGCCGGGCGGCGGCGCGGACGTGCTGTCGCGCATCGTGAGCCCCAAGCTCGCGGAGGCGCTCGGCCAGCAGGTCGTGATCGACAACCGCGGGGGTGCCGCCGGCAACATCGGCGCCGAGCTGGCGGCGAAATCGCCGCCGGATGGCTACACGATCGTGTTCGCTTATGCCGGAACGCACGCGATCAACCCGAGCATCTACAGCAAGATGCCGTTCAAGGAGAGCGATTTCGCGCCCATCATCTGGACGGCGGAGGTGCCGCAGGTGCTGGTGGTGCACCCGTCGCTGCCGGTAAAGACCGTGAAAGAAGTGATTGCGCTGGCGAAAGCGAAGCCCGACCAGTTGACCTACGGGTCGAGCGGCAGCGGCGCGATGAACCATCTCACGGGAGCGCTGTTTACCGAAATGACGAAGACGAAGATCGTGCACGTGCCGTACAAGGGCGGCGGCCCCGCGGCGATCGCGCTGCTGTCGGGCGAGATCAGCATGATCTTCGGCGAGCCGGCGTCGGTGGTGCAGCAGATCAAGGCCGGCAAATTGCGCGCGATCGCGGTCACCAGCGCCAAGCACGCGTTGGCGCTGCCGGACTTGCCGACGGTCGCGGAGAGCGGCGTGCCCGGCTACGAAGTCACGTCGTGGAACGCGATACTGGCGCCCGCCGGCACGCCCAAGGACATCATCACGCGGCTCAACGCCGAGTTCAACAAGATCATCGCCGCGCCCGACATGCGGCAGCGGCTGATCGACAACGGCTTCGAGCCGGTCGGCGGCACGCCGGAGAAGTGCGGCGAGAAAATCCGCGCCGAGATCGCGAAATGGGCGCCGGTCGTCAAAGCCGCCGGCGTGAAGGTGGATTAAGAGAGGCGAGAGGAGAGAGGCGGATGGCTGAGCCGATGGGACTGCTGGTCGCGGGATTCAATTACTCGACCGCTGCGGAAGACGAATTCAACGACTGGTACGACACCGAGCACGTGCCGGAGCGCCTGCGCATCAAGGGCTTCATCAACGCGCAGCGCTGGCTCGGCGCGGACGATCCGAAGATTTCCATCGCGACCTACGACCTCGCAAGCCTCGATGTGTTGAATAGCCCGCCGTACACGTCGATTGCGGGCGCCCACCTGTCGCCGTGGTCGAAGCGCGTGACCGGCAAGTGCCAGCGCATCTGCCGGTTCGAGGCCGAGCAGATCGTGCCGGGACAAAAGGCGGGCCCCGATCAGGCCGGCGGCATGCTGCTGTTCGCGATGAACGTCAAGCCCGGGGCGGAAGCCGATTTCAACGCCTGGTACAACGAAGAGCATCTGCCGAACCTGGCGGCGGTAGCGGGCTGTTTGTGCGCGCGGCGCTTCAAGGCCGGCGGCGGCAGCCACAAGTACGTTGCGCTCTACCACCTGACCGGTCCGGAAGTCACCGCATCCAAGGCGTGGGAGAAAGCGGTGAATACGCCGTGGACGATGAAAATCCGGCCGCAGACCCGCGACCGTCTGCGGCTCGTGTTGAAGCGTTACGCCAGAAAAACCTGATAGTCACAGAGGGCACAGAGAGAAAAGCAGGAACAGGCGCCACGGTTGAGTCCCGCCGATGGCGGGCGCAAAATCAAGCATCGCATGCTACGGAATCGGTCAACTAAATTGGCACCTGATATGTCATCTGATTCGTCATCTATCTTTTCACCTGATTTACGTTGAGCTAGAACAGCTATCCAGGAACCAACATGAGTGCTACGACTACGGTGATTCTTGGCGGAGGGTTTGGTGGCATCTCGGCGGCGAACTCGTTGCGCCGGCTGCTCACGGCCGAGCACGAGATTGTTGTCATCGACGAGTCCTCGCGCTTCCACGTCGGTGCCGGCAAGACCTGGATCATGCTTGGCGAGCGCACGTACGATCAGATCTCGCAGTTGCGGGTGGCGTTGCTCGCTCCGGGAATTCGATTTGTCGAGGCGAAAGTTCAGAACATCGGGCTTTCCAATCGCACCGTGTCTTTGGAGAGCGGATCGCTGAACTGGGACTTTCTGGTGATTGCGCTCGGCGCAGATCTCAACCCGGCGAGGGTGCCAGGGCTGGCAGAGGCAGCGCACACCTTCTATACGGTCGAGGGCGCGCAGCGCTTGAAGGTCATGCTGGAGCGGTTTTCAGGAGGCGACGTCGCGATCCTGATTCCAAGAGTGCCATTCAAATGTCCGCCCGCGCCGTATGAGGCGGCCCTGCTCCTTCACCACGCGTTCGAGAGCCGTGGACTTGCAGGCAAGGCGCGCCTGGCGATCTATACAGCGGAAGGGGCGCCAATGGCCACGGCGGGTCCAGAGATGGGTCAGTATATCAAGGGGGAGTTGGCGCAGCGCGCAATCGCGTTCTTCCCGCAAAGGAGCGCGTCGCGGGTGGACGGGACTGCACAGCGCGTGGTCTTCGAGGACGGCAGCGAGGCGCGATACGATCTGCTCATTGCGATCCCACCGCACGAAGCGCCGAAGGTGGTGCGCGACTCGCAATTCACCAATCAATCAGGCTGGATCCCGGTCGATCCGCAGACCCTGCAGGTCAAACAGCCACCCGACGCACGCGAGGTGTATGCGGTGGGCGATGTAACGATAGTTCCGCTGCCCGGTCGCTACAAGCCGGAGATCGGGTTGTCGCTGCCGAAAGCGGGCGTGTTCGCCGAGGCGCATGGCCGCATCGTCGCGCACCAGATCGCCGCCGGAATCCTGGGCCGAACGCCCGACGAAGCCTTCGACGGGAAGGGATATTGCTACCTGGAAACCGGCGCAAAGCGCGCAGTGAAGGCCGACGGTTCATTTTTCGAACTGCCTCATCCAGTCATGCAAAAGCGGACTCCGGACGAAGCGCAATTCCGCGACAAGCTCGACTGGGTCGAACGCCTCCTCCGTCCGACGCGGTGAAAGTGGCAGGCCCAACCGTCGCATGCAGCGGACGCGCCAAGGCGCGCCGCTGATGCGGATTTAATTCTTCTTGCCCTGTGTCCTCTGCGCCCTCTGTGGCCAATCTTTGCGGTCAAGCGCGCGCGGCCACACCACCGCGCGCGTGAATGAAGAACTTTCGCCGGCCGGTAGCGGCGAGAGCCGGTGCTAAGACATGGACGACAAAATGAACAACAAACTGCACGCGTTTGTTTTCTGCATCCTGGCACTCGTTTTTTCGCAGAGCGCGGTTGCGCATCGCATCGTCGCCTGCGAGCCGGAATGGGCGGCGCTCGCCAGGGAGCTTGGCGGCGACATGAACACCGTGCAGAGCGCGACAACCGGGCTGCAGGATCCCCATCATATCGAGGCGCGACCGAGCCTGATCGCGATGGTGCGCAATGCCGACCTGCTCATTTGCACCGGGTTGGGAGTCGAGGGCGGGTGGCTGCCGATCTTATTGGCTAATTCGGGCAACCCAAAAATTCAGCGCGGCCAACCCGGCTATTTCGAAGCCGGAGATTACGTGCAGAAACTGGATATGCCGACCAGCCTCGACCGCGCGCAAGGCGATGTGCACGCGCTTGGCAACCACCACATTCAAAATGACCCGCATAACGTCCAGTTGATCGCGAACGCCCTCGCCAAGCGGCTTGCCGAAATCAACCCGCTGAACGCCGCCCATTACGAGGCGCGGCACACGGCGTTCTCAGCGCGCTGGAGCGAAGCGATAAAACGCTGGGAAAAACAAGCCGCCCCGCTCAGAGGGATCGGGATCGTGGAACATCACAAGGCATGGACCTACCTGTGCCACTGGCTCGGCATGCGGGAGATCGCCACGCTCGAACCCAAGCCGGGGATCGAGCCGACGGTTGGCCATCTGCAGGAAGTACTTGAAACATTGCGGCACAACCCCGCCGATGTGATCGTTCCCGCGCCTTACCATAATCCGCGCGCCGCGAACTGGCTGGCGGAGCGTCTCAAAATACCCGTTGTGGTGCTGCCGACGACGGTGGGCGGCACCGAGCAGGCAAAGGATCTGTTCAGCCTGTTTGACGACACCATCCAGCGCCTGCTGGCGGCAACCAGGCGCTAGCTAACCGCCCGAGCTCATCTGCGCACGCTCGCGCCGCCGTCGATCGTGATCACCGTGCCGGTCGTATAACCCGAGCGGTCGGAGCACAGGAACGCGATCGTGTCGGCGATTTCGTCCACCGTGCCGAGCCGTCCGAACGGAAAACCCTTCGTCAGCTCGCGCCAGCGGTTCTCGTCGCCGAGTTCCTTCTGCGCGCGCGCTTTCCAGCGCACCACCTGGCGGTCGGTTTCGATTGCGCCCGGATTGATCGCGATCACGCGCACGCCGTGATCGACGCTTTCGGCGCCGAGCGCGCGCGACATCGCCATCAGCGCCGCGTTGCCCATGCTGCCGGCGATGTAATTCGCGAGCGGCCGCTCGCCGGCGACGCCGACGACGTTGACGATCACGCCGCGCTTCTTTTCGCACATGTCGCGGTAGACCTCGCGCGTGAGGTTGATGAAGCCGAACACTTTCAGGTCCCACGCCTCGCGCCAGGTCCTGTCGTCGAGCCCGGTGACGGTGCCCTGCGGAATCGCGCCCGCGTTGTTGATCAGGATATCGACCGGTCCGCACGCTTTGGCGAGCTTGACGACGTTCTCGACTCTCGACAGATCGAGCGCGTGCACGGTAACGTTGACTTTGTGGGCGGCGATGATTTTTTTGCGCGCCGCCTCGAGGCTTTCGGCGCTGCGCGAGGCGAGGTGCAGATTGCAGCCTTCGGCGGCGAGCGCCTGCGCGACGCCGAAGCCGATGCCGCGCGAGCCACCGGTGATGAGCGCGGTGCGTCCTTTGAGATTGAGTTCCATGTTGTTGCGTTTCCGGGAGATGAAAAGGCAGGGGCTCTAAGTTACACTACCGAATCGCATATCCGCAAGCCGCGTGCACGCGGTAAAGAAACTGCGTGTTGACATTTAAAACAAGCTTAGTCAGCAGGAAAACGGAAATGCAGAAAAGTCTCAGCGAACGCGGCGCGGAGTGGCTGCTCGGTTTGCGTTACCAGGATTTGCCCGAGGACGTGCGCGTCGCCACGCGCTGCCGCGTGCTCGACATCATCGGTCTCGCGCTAGCGGGCGCAACGCGCGATCCCGGGCAGGCCGTGCATCGTGCCGCGCTCAAGCTCGGCCGCGGCGACGATGCGCGCATCCTGTGGTACGGCGAGCGCACTGCGGCCACGCTCGCCGGCCTCGTCAACGGCACCATGGCGCATACGCTGGAATTCGACGACACGCACAACGAGACCATCGTGCATGTCAGCGTGCCGCTGGTGACGACGGCGCTGGTACTCGGCGACATGCTCGATACGCCCGGCGCAGAACTGGTCACCGCGCTTGCCGGCGCGGCCGAGCTCGCGACGCGCATCGGCGTGATCGCGCCCGGCAGGCTCAACCGCTACGGCTTTCATCCGACCGCAATCGTCGGCGCCATGAGCGCGGCATTTCTCGCGTCGCGCCTGTGCGGGCTGACCGTTGAACAGACGCGGCACGCGCTCGGCATCGCCGGCAGCAAGGCGGCGGGGCTGATGGAGTGCTGGACGGACGGCACCTGGGCAAAATCCCTGCATCCGGGACTGTCGGCGGAGACGGGCATCACCGCCGCCACGCTGGCGCACGCGGGCTTCACCGGCCCCGCGACCGTGTTCGAGGGGCGCTTCGGCCTCATGGCCTCGCACGTTCAGGATCCGGACTATAAGCTCGACTTCGACCGTATGCTGAGAAATCTCGGCACAGAATGGGAAAGCCGCAATATCTCGTTCAAGCCGTATCCCTGCGGCCACGTCATTCATCCGTTCCTCGACGCCCTGTTTTACCTCCATCAGAAGGAAGGGTTGCGCGCGGAGCAGGTCGAACGGATCGTCTGCCCGATCGCCGATTACATGGTGCCTATCGTGTGCGAGCCGGTCGCGGAGAAACTGCGGCCTGCCAGCGACTGGCAGGGCCGGGTCAGCCTGCAGTACTCGATCGCCGAGTCGCTCTACCACGGCAAGTGCGACGTGCACAGCTACGCCGCCGGGAGCCTGCGCAACCCCGCCATCCTCGAGCTCGCCAAACGCGTGAGCTACACCATCGACAAGAGCGCACCGGGACGCAGCCAGTTCAAAGGCCGGGTCATCGTCGACACCAAAGACGGCCGGCGGCTCGAGCGCATCGAGGAACACAACTGGGGCAGCCGGGAGAAGCCGATGACGCCGTCGGACATCGACGCCAAATTCCGCACCAATGCGGGCGTCGTGCTCGGCGCGGAACGGATCGAGAAAATCGTCGGCGCGGTGCGCGGTATCGAGGGCCAAGGCTCGATCCGCGACCTGGTGGCGCTCTGCATCAAGTAAGAACCTGATGCAGGAATCTAGAAACGGATTAACCGCAGATAAACGCCGCTTCAACGCCGATCGAAAATATTAGCCACAGAGAACGCCGCGCTGCGAGAAAGGCTAAGCTAACGAGTATGCTGCGGCAGTTGCGCACGCAAACTGCCTAACTGCGCTTCGAGTTCGTGAATCCGGTCCAGCAGCGAAACAATCAGGGCCACCCCGTGCGGCTCGAGGTCGAAGCCAATTCGGAGACGGCATGCCGTACGGACGGTCAGTAAACACTTCCCGTTGAAAACCCACGGTGATGAATCTGGATTATTGGGTGTGACGGCACCATAGTCAACGAGTTCGCGCAGCTCTGCTTCCGACAAGCCCGACAACTCCGCAAGCTCTGCCAATGAGAACTCATGGTCCTCGGTAAGCCATACAGCTTCAGTATGTTCAGCTTTCACTTCTCGCCTCCTGTTGAAAGCGTCCGCGAGGATTAAACGTCGAGGCTTCCGCGAGTTGTTTAAACAACTCGCGTTCACGCTCGCTGGTTGCGGTGGGTACAACAATTTGCGTAATGGCGAAGAGATCGCCCTCTTTACCAGATGGTTTAGGCAGTCCGCGCCGGGATAGCCGTAACTGCTGTCCGGCATGAGTATTCGGCGGCACTTTTAGATGAACTGGCCCACCCAACGTCGGGACCTCTACGGTGGCGCCCAACACCGCTTCCCACGGCGCCAAGGGTAGATCCAGATACAGATCATGCCCGCTCACACGAAAAAGCGGATGTGGATGTAACGCGATATTAAGATACAGATCGCCATCGCGACCGCCATTAACCCCTTTGCCGCCCCTACCGGCCAGGCGCAATCTTTGTCCATCGGTTGCGCCCTTGGGAATGCGCACCTTGAAGGTGCGGGGCACGCGATGAAGGAATCCCTTCTCGTCGTATTCGGGCACTGTCAATTTCAGTTCGACTTCGGTGCCACGATACGCTTCATCCAACGAGATATGGGCGGTGACTTCGTAATCCTGGCCGGGCATCCGGATTTGACCAGTCCCTTGTCCTGCGCGATGCCGACCCGCCGTCAATCCCGCGAAGAGATCCGCCAGATCGACGTCCTCGAATGAGAACTGCGAGTCGCCAAACTGCCTGCCCCAGTCTGGCGGCGGCTGGAAGTCCTGCCCCGGCCGGTAACTGCCAAGCTGGTCGTAGGCTGCACGCTTTTCCGGATTCTTGAGGGTCTCGTAAGCTTCCGCGACCTCCTTGAATTTTTCCTCGCCCTCGGGATCCTTGGAAACGTCCGGGTGATACTTGTGGGCGAGTTTACGATAGGCTTTTTTAATATCCTCGGCGCCGGCGCTTCGTTCGACACCGAGCATGCTGTAGTAGTCTTTATATTTCATCAATGGTTCCCAGATTTCACCGTCGCTCCGGCCGCTGTCTTTCGGTTCGTGTTGTGACGTTAGCGGCGTCCAGGCAAGGCGGCTACCGCATTTCCCTGACGTCAACGAAATGGCCGGCAATCGCCGCCGCGGCCGCCATCCCGGGGCTCACGAGGTGGGTCCTGCCGCCCGGCCCCTGGCGGCCCTCGAAGTTGCGGTTCGAGGTCGATGCGCAGCGTTCGCCGGCGCTCAGCCGGTCCTCGTTGATGCCGACGCACATCGAGCAACCCGGCTGCCGCCATTCGAAACCGGCGTCGATGAAAATGCGGTCGAGGCCCTCCCGTTCCGCCTCGGCTTTGACCAGCCCGGAGCCGGGCACGACCAGTGCCTGCTTGATGTTGCGCGCCACCTTGCGGCCGCGTATGACACCCGCCGCCGCGCGTAAATCCTCGATCCGCGAATTGGTGCAGGAACCGATGAATACCTTGTCGATGGCGATCGAAGTAATCGGCGTGTTGGGCTCCAATCCCATGTAGCGCAGCGCATGTTCCATCCAGCTGCGGCGCACCGGATCGGGCTCCGCCGCCGGATCGGGTACCGAGCGATTGACCGCAACCACCAATTCGGGCGAAGTACCCCACGTCACCTGCGGCTCGATGTCGCCGGCCGGCAGTTCGACTTGCCGGTCGAAGCGCGCGCCGCTGTCGCTCTTCAATTCCCGCCATTGCCCGACCGCCCGCTCCCACATCTTTCCTTGCGGGGCCAGCGGGCGTCCTCTCACGTAATCGATGGTGGTGTCGTCGACGGCCACCATGCCGGCGCACGCGCCGGCCTCGGTCGACATGTTGCACAGGGTCATGCGCGCCTCCATGCTCATCGCGCTGACGGCGCCTCCCGCGAACTCGACTACGTGGCCGCTGCCGCCCGCCGTGCCGATTCTGCCGATCAACGCCAGCGCCAGATCCTTGGCGGTCACGCCGGGGGAGAGCGCGCCGTCGATCCTCACCTGCATCGCTCGGTGCTTTTTCATCAGCAGGCACTGCGAGGCGAGCACGGATTCGACTTCGCTGGTGCCAATGCCGAAGGCGAGCGTGCCGAGCGCGCCATGGGTCGTAGTATGCGAATCGCCGCAGGCTATCGTCATGCCCGGCAGCGTCGCGCCGAGTTCCGGGCCGATCACGTGCGCGATGCCTTGCCGGCGGTCACGAAACGGGTAGTAGTGGGCCGCGCCAAAGGATTTGATATTGGCGTCGAGCGTATCGACTTGCAGCTGCGAAACCGGATCGCTGATGCCCCGGTCCCAGTTCCTGGTCGGCGTGTTGTGATCGGCCGTCGCCACGATCGATCCCGGCCGCCATGGTTTGCGTCCCGCGAGCCGCAGCCCCTCGTAAGCCTGGGGGCTGGTGACCTCGATCACGAAATGGCGGTCGATGTAGACGAGCGCGAGGCCATCCCCGGCCTCGTGCACGAGGTGGCTCTCCCACAGCTTGTCGTAGAGAGTTCTTGCCGTCACTTCCGCCTGCGCTTTGCCGCCCTGCCTTTGACCTGCACCCCGGCCCACGGCTCTATATAGGTAATAAGCGCGGTCATGTCGCGCTTGCCGCCGCCTTGCGCGTAGGCGAACTGCCAGAGCTGGCGCGCCGCGCTGCCGACCAGCATCGGCAGGCCCAGCGCCTGGCACTCGTCGATGGCGAGCCCGATGTCCTTGCATGCGCCCGCGATCGGAAAACCGAAATCGAACGTGCGCGGCAGCACCGACCGCGGAAATTTTTCCATGGTCGCGGTATTGCGGCCGCTGCCGGCGTTGATGACGTCGAGCATGAGGTCGGGGTCGAGCCCGGCCTTGACGCCGGCGACCATCGCTTCGGAAGTGAGCGCGACCGCGGTGGTCGACAGGAGATTATTGAGCAACTTCATCATCTGGCCCTGGCCCGGCTGTCTGCCGACGACGAACACCTTGCCGAAAACATCGAGTGCGGCGCGCACGCCGGACACCGCGCGCGGGCTGCCGGCGACCATCACCGCCAGCGTGCCTTTGGTGGCGCCCGAGGCGCCGCCGGAAATTGGCGCATCGACGGTTTCGATCCTGCGTTTGGCCAGCGCTTTCGCGATTTCCTTCTCCACGACCGAACCGGTGGTGGAAAGATCGACCAGGGTTTTGACGGCGCGGCCGTTGATGACGCTGTTGTCGCCGAGCGCGACTGCGCGCAGGATTTGCGGCGACGGCAGGCTCACGAACACCGTCTGCGCCTGGTCCGCGACTTCGCGCGGGCTCTTCGCCGCGCGCGCGCCCAGCCTGGTCAGCGCTTTGACCGCGGCGGGGTTGGTATCGTGCACGATCAGGCGCCAGCCGCGCTCGAGCAGCCGCCGCGCCATTGGACCGCCCATCACGCCGACGCCGACAAAACCTATCGTTCTTGGTCGAGCCGCCACACATCCTCCTCAGGTTGGTGTAAGTAAAGTCCGCGCCTGGACATGAGGCGTTGGCGCCGGGAGCAGCCGGATGAAACGGAGTTCCACGCGAGGCAATTTCTTGGGAAAAAATAGGAAGTGCTACTATAAGCACAATCGCTGGCGCTGACCAGCGCATGCCGTGGTCACAGTTTTGCCCAACCAATCAGACAGGAGAAAATTATGACAAGCGAATTGTTCGAAAAAGGTCTCGCCGTGCGCAAGGAAGTCCTCGGCAAGGAATATGTCGAAAAGTCGATCAAGGGCGCCGACGAATTTGCGATGGCGATGCAGGAATACGCGACCGAGGCATGCTGGGGCATGATCTGGACGCGGCCCGGCCTGCCACGCAAGACGCGCAGCCTGCTCAACATCGCGATGATCACGGCGCTCAACCGTCCGCATGAGCTGAAGCTGCACGTCAAGGCGGCGTTCAACAATGGCGTCACCAAAAACGAAATCAAGGAAGTGCTGCTGCAGGTCGCGTGCTATGTGGGCGTGCCCGCGGGCGTCGACGGTTTCCGGCTGGCGCGCGAGGCGTTCGCCGAGATGGACGCGGCGAAAAAGTGACGCTCGTCAGCGCGTCATCCCGGCGTACGCCGGGAGCCAGCGGGGGTAAGCCGCTTTATTATCAATCCCGGACCCCGGCGTGTGCCGGGGTGACCCGCAGCCGCGCGAGCGCGGTCAACGGGTCACGCTGCCTGCGCCCGCGCGTCAACTGGCGGCGGGCAGGCGCGTTATAGGCTTATCCGGTTTCCGGATGCAACCATTGGAGAAATGACGATGAACAAGCTGTTGACCACCCTGATTGCGGGCATTTTCGCCGGCACCACCCTGAGCGCGATTGCGGCTGATGCGCCCAAAGCGACCCCGGCCACCCCGGCGACGCCTGCCAAAGGCGAACCAGCCAAAGCGGCGCCGGCAACCCCGGCCACGCCCTCGGCCAAAGCCGCCGCGCCGAAAGCCGACGCGCCCAAAGCCATGACCAAAGCCGAGAAAAAAGCGGAAGCCAAAGCCAAGGCGGATGCCAAGGCCAAAGCCAAGGCCGAAGCCAGGGCCGAAGCCAAAGCCAAAGCCAAAGCCAAAGCGGAAGCCAAAGCCAAAGCCAAGGCGGACGCCAAAGCCGATGCGGCCAAAGCGACGCCGGCGACTCCGGCCACGCCTGCGAAGAAGTAATGCTTCAGATCGCGGTTGATACCGCGATCGGGCGATCAAAAAAGGCGGGGACCTCCCCGCCTTTTTGTTTGTGTATCACCGGCGGTTTCATGCGCAATTAAAACGGTTACGTTGTAACGCCGGGGCGCGGTTGCTAAGATGCGGCGCAACCGGATAATTCGAGGGCAAAGATGAAGGCACTGGTGGCAAAACAATTCGGCGCGCTCGACACGCTGGTGATCGAAGAGCGTCCGGCGCCTGTTCCGGGCGCTGGCGAAGTGCGGGTCGACGTGCGCGCCGCGGGCGTCAATTTTCCCGATCTGCTGGTGATCGGTGGCACTTATCAACACCTGCCGCCGCTGCCTTTCATCCCGGGCAAAGAGTGTGCGGGCGTCGTCAACGCGGTCGGCGCGGGCGTCAAGCTCATCAAGCCCGGCGACCGCGTGATGGTGCAGATCGAGCACGGCGCGTTCGCGCAGCAGGTGGTGGCAAAGGAAATGCAATGCCATGTGATTCCGGCTGCGCTCGATTTTGCTTCGGCTGCAGCGCTCGGGCTGACTTACATGACCGCGCATTTCGCGCTGGTCGAGCGCGCGCAGCTCAAGCCGGGTGAAGTGGTGCTGGTCACCGGCGCCGCCGGCGGCGTCGGGCTCGCGACGGTGCAGATCGCGAAAGCGCTGGGCGCGACAGTGCTCGCGGCGGTCAGCAGCCCGGACAAAGCCGCGGCGGCGAAAGCGAGCGGCGCCGATCACATCATCGACGTCAGCGTTGCCGACCTCAAAAACAATTTACGCGAGCAGGTGTATGCGGCCGTGGGCAAGCGCGGCGCCGACGTGATACTCGACAACGTCGGCGGCGACGTGTTCGACGCGGCGCTGCGTGCAATCGCGTGGAGCGGCAGGATGCTCGTGATCGGCTTCACCTCGGGGCGCATTCCCGAAATCAAGGCCGGACTCATCCTGGTGAAAAACATCTCGGTGATCGGCATGCAGATCAGCGACTACCGCGACCGCCAGCCCGGGAAGTTCCGCGCGGTGCGCCAGCAACTGCTCGACATGTGCAGTGCCGGGAAATTGAGACCGCACGTGATGGCGGCTTTCCCGCTCGAGCGCTACGCCGAGGCGCTCGCGCTCGTGAAAGACCGCAAGGTAATCGGGAAGGTGGTGCTGACGACGAACTGACGCGCCGCCCCTGGTCTCACCGGCCGCAGCCGGCCGGCTGAACGAGAGTAAACTTGCGACAGACTTTGCCAACTCACATGATTATTGACACCCATGCACACGCGCTGGATGAGGCCTTTCTCGACGGCCTTTGCCAAAAGCCGGCTTTCGGCCTGGCAGCCGAAGGGGGGAAAGGCAATCGCTTCTGGATCAAGCGTGGCGAAGGACGAGCGCATTCTCTTGACGAGAACCTCTTCGACATTCCGAAGCGGATCGAAAGTCTCGCGCAGCGGGGCGTCGATCTGCAGCTGATTGCTCCCCCGCCGGGCTTTGTCGCCTGGCCTGGAGGTGCGGCCAACGTCGCATACGCGCGGTCGCTTAACGAACACGGTGCGCGGATCGCCAAGCAGGGGGAGGGTCGACTTGAAATGATGGCAACGCTGGCGCTCGGGGAGCCGGAAAGATGCGCCTATGAGCTCGAGCGCGCTGCGGATCTCCACGGGGTGCGGTCCGCGATCCTGCCGACGACCGCCGGCGGGCGCCCGCTCGACGGACCCGAATTCGACGTGCTGTTCACCGTGGCGGAACGGCTCGGCCTGCTCCTGTTCATGCACTCCGTCTCGGCGGAGGCGCCGTCACGCTTTCCCCTGTATGGCATGCAAGTACTCGTACAGTGGCCATTCGAAACCACGCTCGCGGTAACGCGCATGATCTTCGAGGGGGTTTTCGACCGGCACCCGGGATTGCAACTCCTGCTCGCACACGGCGGCGGCAACCTGATCTTCCTTAAAGGCCGGCTCAATTCCGCATATGAAGCCACCGGCTGGGAGGCGGATCCGTACTACAGGAAAAATATATCGAAAGCACCGGGAGATTATTTCCAGCAGATCTTTTTTGACACGTGTTCGCTCTCTGCCGAGTCGGTTGACTTCACGATTCGGATCGCAGGCGCCGACCGCGTGATGTTTGGAACGGACTACCCCTTCGACATCGGCGATCCGGAGGCAAAGCGCGCACTCCCGGCGTTAAATCGCCTGGCCGATGGACCGAAAGAGAAGATCTTTCATGGCAACGCGGAAGCCGTCCTCAAGGCCGTGAGACGACCCGGTAACTGCGACGCGGGCTGAAGCAAGATGCGGAAAGAGATCATCGCGCGAAGCGCGGTGTCCGCGCCGGTGGCCGGATTTCCCGTTGCCACCCGGGCCGGCCACCTTCTCTTCATATCGGGTCGGGCCGGACTCGATCACACCACCGGGATGCCGCTTTCCGGCTACCGGGAGCTTGGGAGAAAGCCGCCTCCCTCCCTCGGCTTGCTTGCCCCCGACAGCTGGGAGGAGGTTTTCGTTGCGCAGGCCTCGCGCATCTACGAGGAACTGGAGACGCTGCTCACCGAAAACGGGGCAACGAAGACCGATCTTCTCTTCTATGGCATCTACCTGCGCGAGATGCGGAACTTCCCGGTGCTTGTGCGCACACGGGCGGCCGTGTTCGAAAGCGGTGTTGCACCGCCCAGCACGGCGTCGCAAGTGCCGGGACTGCTCTATCCCGGCGCCGCAGTCTATTTTGATCCCGTGGCATTGATCCCCGATCCAGCGAATGGGCTCGCCAAGGAGGTTCTCACCTCGAAGCATGTTGTCCAGGGCCCGCTGTCCAACTACGAGCTTGCCTCACGCATACGGGATTTCACCTTCTATGCGGGGGTCGTCGGCGCGCACCCTGAGACCGGCCTCATCATCTGCGGCGCCAACGAACTGAAAGATGCCGGTTGGCCTCGACCTCATGGTGGTCTTGCCGAACGGATGATGCTGGAACCGATCTCTGCACAGACGTACACAATTTATAAGCTGCTTCGCGACATGCTGGCGGAACACGGGACCGGACTCGCAAGCTTGTTGCGGCTCAACATATATCTGCGGAGCATGCGCGAGCTGCCGGAAGCAGAACGGATCGGGGGCTGCTTTTTTCCGGCAGGAGCGCCCGCGGGCACGGTGATCGGCGTCGAAAGCCTTGCGCGACGCGATTTTTGCATCGAGATCGAGGGCGTTACCTATGCGGGCGCATCTCTCCGCCCGGCACCGCGGGACGCCCGGGTTCCCTCGTGGGCGCGCTACGTGGATGCAGTGCGTGGCGGCGATCTGGTATTCGTATCAGGACTGCTTGGTTACGACCCCGTTGTTCGCCGCATGGTAGCGCACCCGTCCGATCTGGGATCGCTGCCTGCGCGCAACGTTGAACACGCCATCGCGGGTCTTCGCATCGAATCACCCGGGCAACTCGCGACGGCGGTTCAGGCGCAGAGTATCCTCGACCAGTTGCAGATCGTGCTTGCGAGCCTCGATGCAAATCTGCGCTCCCTCCTCAAGATCATCGTTTACCTGCGCGACATGGCTGACTTTCCGTTGGTGCGGAACGTCCTGTTAGCGTCGCTTGATAATGATCCGCCAGCCGTTACCGTGCTCGCGGTGTCCGACCTGCCCCTCCGGGAAGCTCGTCTGCAGATCGAGGCGGTTGCCGTGTGAACGCTAGTCCTTCGTATCCGCATTTTTGTCCCGCGCCTGTTGGCCACCCGGGCGGCTGGGGGCGCGTCCATTCAGAGCGCCCGTTTTCGGCCCATGCAAGCGCTTGATCATTTTGAGAGGCGGAATCATGGAAAAGCACAGAATCGTCCTTCCCGATATCGAGCAGTTTTACGCCCGCACGCTGCATGCGGACATTCCGGAATACAAGCCGATCAGGATCGCGCACGCCATCGTAACCAAGGGGGGAAAGACCCTCAGGATGTCGGGCTTCCCCGCGATCGGGCCGAATGGCATCATCGGAAAAGGCGACATGCGCGTGCAGGCATTGCAGGCTCTTGAATACGTGAAGCGCACTATCGAGGCTGCCGGAGGCAGCTGGGACGACATCGTTCATATGACGTTCTTTTTCGCCGACCGCGAGAAATGGCATCGTGAGGCGATCCCGGCGCGGGTGGAGTTTTTCCAAAAGCACTCGAAGACCGGCGAGTTGCCATGCATTACCTCGATTGGGGTAGCGTCACTGATGCATCCGGACATGCTGATCGAGGTTGAGGCGACGGCAGTGTGGGAGTAACCGTACGTTGGCCACCGCAATAGGAGGAAATCATGAGCAAGTTCGCGCACCGGGTCGGCTGCATATTTGCTGCAACTTTTGCGTTGCTCCTGGTAAGCCAGGATTCAATGGCGCAGCAGAAGGGAGCCGCCGATCCCGCGCAAGGCTATCCAAACAAGCCGATACGCTGGATCATCGATTTTGGTTCCGGCGGGCTTTCGGACTCGCTCGCGCGCATAGTCGCGCAGAAACTCACGGATGCCTGGGGTCATCCGATCGTCAACGACGCGCGACCCGGTGCCAGCGGCTCGATTGCCTATAACCTCGGGGCCAAGGCGACCCCGGATGGCTATACGCTCGTGTTCATTTCGGCGCCGTTCTCCATCAATGTCAGCATCTACAGCAAACTTCCCTATGACACGCGCAAGGATTTCGCGCCTATCACGCTGATTGCGATGTATCCGAACGTCCTGGTGACCAATCTTCAGGTTCCGGCGAAGACTGTTTCCGAGTTGATAACGTACGCGAAAGGCAAACCTGGCGGTCCTACGTGGGCTACGGTCGGGGTCGGCAGCTCGGCTTTCCTCGCCACCGAACTTTTTCGCAAGCGCGCGGGCTTTGACGGCGTGCATATACCGTACAACAGCAGCCCGATAGCCCTTACCGACATCATAGGCGGACGCATTGAATTCATGTTCGTGGTCTCTGCCACGGCGATTCCGCTCATCCGCGATAAACGAGTCCGCGCGGTCGGCATCGCCTCGCCTGAGCGGAGCGCGCTGTTGCCCGACCTGCCGACCATCGCGGAGTCCGGGCTCCCGGGTTTCCAGTCGGTCGGATACGCCGGTGCTGCGGCACCCGCGAAGGTGCCGAGGCCAATCATAGAGAAGCTTAACGCCGAAATGGTGCGTGCGCTGAAAATGCCCGATGTACAGGAACGCATCAAGAACGTAGGTGGTGAGCCGCGCTGGAGCACACCCGCCGAGTTCCAGAAGTTTCTGGCGGAAGAGATCGAACGCTGGGCTCCGGTCGCCCGTGACGCAGGCGTCAAACTTGAACAGTAGGGTGAGATGCATGGCAAATAAAGTCGTGCCGATAAATCCGCTACGGATCCCCGGGACGGACATCCACTATGCCCCCGGCATTAAAGCCGGTAACTGGGTGTTCCTGACTGGAATCGAAGCCGTGGATTATGGCGTTGGACTGCATCCGGTCGTCGCGGGCAACCCTGAGTTTCCCTACCACGGCCTGCCCAGGCACCGCAGGGAGGGCGACTTCGTTTGCGCCCGCTTCAGAGAGCTGCTCGCCCAAGCCGGCACCAGCTTCTCCAATACCGTACGCCTCGACCAGTATTACCCGACCTGGAAAGCGGTTGACTCATACCACCTCGCGCGTCGGGCGGCATTTGGTGACTACATTCCGCCGAGTACGTCGGTCGTGATGGAAGGCTTGCTTACCCGTGGCGCGGACATCAGCGCTTCGTTGCTGGCGGTCGTCCCTGGGGACGACCGCCAGCCGAAGCGTGTTCCGACGCCCACCGTGACCGCACCTGCCTGGTCGGGCTTCGTCCCGGCCGTCACTACCGGGGACTTCGTATTCATTGCCGGGCAAATGGCGCGCGGCGCTGACGGCAACCCCGATCCGCGTGCGCATGTCCCATCGCATAGCCGCTGGGGCGGCTATGAGATCCGGCGCCAGACCGAGTATCTCATCCGCGAGAAACTCGCGCCCGCACTGCAAGCGGCGGGCTCGTCACCGGAAAACGCGGTCAAGGCCCAGGTGTACCTGCGGAACGTCGACGATACTTCACATTTCCTGGACGTCTGGAACAGCCACTTCGGGGCACGTCAGTGTGCGCTATCGATAGTGCCCACGCGTGACTTCGGTCTTGTGTCGGGCATAATCGAGATCAATCTGGTCGCCGTAGCAGATAAAGGCAACACAAAAAAACAGGTCATTGACGGCTGTATCCCTGCCGAGATGACCGATGGCGCAGCGGCAGTACGCGCCGGTGACCTCTTATTGCTATCCGGCATGATGGCAGTCGATGCCT
Source organism: Betaproteobacteria bacterium (assembly GCA_023266235.1). Taxonomy (GTDB): domain Bacteria; phylum Pseudomonadota; class Gammaproteobacteria; order Burkholderiales; family SG8-41; genus PALSA-1004. The sequence goes on along the minus strand of JAHFRL010000007.1, from coordinate 119,190 downwards.
TCGGGTCGCTTGCTGCCATGCGCGCAGGACAGGGCTTTCCATTCTTTGGCGGCGCGGCCCGGGCTCAGATGGAATACATTGTGCGTGCGATCAAGACCGTGTGCGCGGCGGCCGGGACCTCGATCGAAAACGTCGTACGCATTCACCAGTTCCACTCGGATCTTGGTGAGTTCTATCCGATGCATCGCGCCTGGCAGGAAGCGCTCGGCGGCGCACCCGTGCCGTTTACTGCTATTCAGGTGCATCCCCCTCTGCCGGTGCCGGCGTGCAGCGTGATCGTCGATTGTTGGGTGTACGTGCCTTAATCTGACCGCGCCCCGCGACCGGCTGCGCGCTCTTCCCTAAAGCCCGCGGATTGAGTAGGCTAGTGTGGTTGCGCGTTTTCGCGCGTTTCCATCGATAGTGGAGGAATTTCATGGCCCATACCGTCGATCAATTGGCGCAATCGTTCCATCACGCGCTCAAGGCGCAGCCCGGCCCGGGCGGCCGCAAGAAAATCTGCGAGCTTTTGCAGGCCGCACTGCGGGACGAAGCGTTCATTGCATCCACCTTCAGCGACGCTACGTCCGACCGCCATCTGCTCTACGAAGATCCGGAACTCGGCTTCTGCATCTTCGCGCACAACTACAAGGGCGCCAAGGACAGCCCGCCGCACGACCACGGGCCATCGTGGGCGATCTACGGCCAGGTGCAGGGCGAGACCCGGATGTCGGACTGGGATCTGGTATCACCCGCCAGCGCGGACCAGCCCGGCAAGGTTCGCCACCGGAAGACCTACCAGCTGGTGCCGGGGATGGCGCACGTCTACAACGAAGGCGACCTGCATTCGCCGAGCCGTGCCGGCCCGACGCGCCTGATCCGCATCGAGGGCATCAACATGGAAAAGATCAAGCGGCGCAAATACGAGGTCGTCTGAGCCGGTTGCATCCTGGTAGTCCCACTCAGGCATAGCTGCACAGAAGGATGCGGGCTGCCCCGGTTCCGTGGACACCCCCTAAGTAAACAAATACCGTTGGAGGGGTGACGCAGCGCGCGATGAGACCCACACGCAAAATGGCCCTGCTCTCGATCGCAACGTCGATCGTGACGCTGGCATTAAAGTTTGGCGCGTATTTCCTGACTGATTCCGTAAGTCTCCTGTCAGACGCGCTTGAAGCCATCGTCAATCTGGCAGCTGGACTTGTCGCTTTCGGGGCGCTTACCATCGCTGACCAACCCCCGGATGACCGCCATACTTATGGTCACGACAAGGCCGAGTATTTCTCCAGCGGTGTGGAGGGCGCACTCATACTGGCTGCCGCGGTATCGATTATTGTCACCGCGTCGGCCCGCTTCCTCCATCCGGTTATGCTCGAAAATCTCGGGCCGGGGTTAATCGTCGGACTGCTTGCAGCCGCCATGAACTTGATAACGGCTCGCGTGATGTTGACGGTGGCCAGGGAACACGACAGCATTACTATCGAGGCGGACGCGAAGCATTTGATGACCGATGTGTGGACCTCGGGGGGTGTGCTAGGCGGCCTGCTTATTATCCTGTTCGTACCGGAGTGGAATATTCTCGATCCGCTTATTGCCGTTGCGGTCGGCATCCACATCATCTTTACCGGCATTGAACTCTTGCGACGTACGGTCAATGGCCTTATGGATACGGCATTGTCTCCGCAGGAGATTCGCCGGACCGCGAATCTGATTCAGGCACAGCTACCCGCGGGAGCAAGTTTCCACGATCTACGCACGCGCAAAGCCGGTTCCCGGCGGTTCATTGAATTCCATCTGCTGGTGCCAGGGGCAACGAGCGTCAATCAATCTCACGCGTTGTGCGATCGAATTGAGTACTCCATCGCCAACCACTTGAGCAAGGCCTCAGTCACCATTCATGTCGAGCCGGCAGAAACGGAGGCGCCCATTCCCGAGTAGCTGCCCCCGCGCGAGAAGAATCGCACCCTGAGCTATGACGCGGGCGCCGGGTCAATGCGGCCCTGGCGCTATGATCTGAATGTGGTCGCGGTTCACGTTGATGAATGGCGCGGTGAAAACCTGGCGGCCCACGACTTCCCAAACCTCCGCATCCGTTACCGCGATAAACTCCTTGGCCTCGGTCATGTAGTCCGTCACCCGGGCGCCGGGCAAAAGATTAATGTTACCCTTGACACGGTAGTTCGCGGTCAGGATGGTCACCCTGGTTTTGCTTTCATCTTCAGCCATCGATTGCGCTCCTCTTGATTAACCTGCAGAACAACCCGCATTGTAGCGCCTAAATTCTTCCGCAAGGGTGCCAAGAACAACCCGCCGCACGACCGCAGGCCAGCGCGGGCGATTTGCGGCCGGGCGCGGGGCGAGACCCGGATGCCGGACCGGGATCCGGTTTCACCCGCGAGCGCGGACCCGCCCGGCAAGGGGAAAGCGGGAAGAAATGTCCTGTCCTTTGCGGTCTCGTTGTATGATCAATTTTTCACGCGAGATGGTCATGCCGCTGCGCTCCCCAATAATCGCCGTCTTTGCCGCGGTCGTTGCGTCATCGATTTGCGGCAATGTCTCCGCTGCCCAGGCCGCTGCAGGCGATGCCGCATCCGCATACCCGAACCGCCCGCTCCGTTTCGTCGTGCCGTTTGCGGCCGGCGGCCCGAGCGACGTGATGGCGCGCACGCTCGGGCAGAAGATGAGCCAGGACTGGGGCCAGGCGGTGGTGGTCGACAACCGCACCGGCGCCGCCGGCATCATTGGCGCCGACATCGTCGCGAAGAGCGCGCCCGACGGCTATACGCTGCTGATGGCGCAGGTCGGCGATACCATCAGCATGAGCCTGTACTCGAAGCTGCCGTACAACTTCGAAAAGGACTTCGCGCCGATCACCCTGGTCGGCCAGACGCCATTCATTCTCGTCACGCATCCGTCGGTGCCGGCGAAGAACGTGCAGGAACTGATCGCGCTCGCGAAATCGAAACCGGGGGCTTTAAGCTTCGCCTCGGGCGGCACCGGGGTAGCCTCGCACCTCGCCGGCGAGCTGTTCAAGAGCACGGCCGGCATCGATGTCGTGCATATTCCGTACAAAGGCCAGGCGCCGGCGACCGCCGACCTGCTCGGCGGCCAGGTCGCCTTCATGTTCAACAACCCGATTACCTCGCTTGCGCACATCAAGGCAGGCCGGCTGCGCGCGCTCGCGGTGAGCACGGCAAAGCGCTTCACCGGATTGCCCGACGTGCCGACCGTCGCCGAAAGCGGATTTGCGGGCTTCGACGTCGGCTTCTGGCTGGGCACGCTCGCCCCTGCCGGCACGCCGCGGCCGATCATCGACAAGCTCAATGCCGAAATGGCCGGAATCGTGCGGCTGCCGGACGTCATCGAGCGGCTTGCCGCGATGGGCGTGGAGACCATCGGCAACGCGCCCGGGGAATTCGCGCGCGTCATTCATGCTGACGTGGTCAGGTGGGCTAAGGTGGTGAGGGACTCAGGCGCGAAGGCGGACTGACACCACGCGGAAACTTCGGGAGCTCGAGACCATCCTGCCTGTCTTCGTCACAGCAGTTGCCTCACGAATGCCTCGATACCGCGCAGCAGCATTTCAACCGCGATAGCGGTCAGTATCAACCCCATCAGTCTTTCAAAAGCGAGCAACCCGTGCTCGCCGATCCACCGGCTGAGGCGATCCGCGGACAACAGCAGCGCCAGCGTGGCGAGGATCGCGATGGTGAGCGCCACGATCCACTCGGCCTGCCGCTGCGGTGCGCGCGACATCAGCAGTATTACCGTGGCAATCGCAGCCGGCCCGGCGATCGAGGGGATCGCCAACGGCACTATGAACGGTTCGCCCGCGAGGTGTTCCCCGAAAATCGGCTCCCTGCCGCGAAAGATCATGCGCAACGCGATCAGGAACAATATGACCCCGCCGGCGATGTTGAGCGACGAATCCGACAGGCCGAGCAGCGTGAGCAGGAAATTGCCGGCGAAGATGAACGCCAGCAGCACCCCGAACGCGATGGCGCATTCGCGAACGATGACACGCGTGCGGCGATCCCTGTCGACTTCCCGCAGCAGCGAGACGAACAAAGGAACGTTGCCGACGGGATCCATTACCAACAGCAGGATCACCACTACCGATGAGAATGACAGTTCCATGACCAGGCCATGACGACGGTAATCGACTCGGACCGAAGACCAGCGCAGTTACATTCGACGATTGTAAGGCTTACCGGAATAAATGTCCGGCCAAATATAGCTTGCAAATTCCGGCGGGATGTTCAAGTCTTGCATTGAGGCACGCTAAAGCAAGGCCCTCTCGATCCCACGGGTCGAGAACCGGGTCGGACACGTGCGCGCGACACTGTTTTACGTGATAATCCCGGGCCTGGTTTCGGTGAAAATCGGCAGTTTAAACGGAGGAGAATTCCATGAAAGTTGGATTCATCGGATTGGGCACCATGGGTGCCAGCATGGCGCTCAATGTACGCAAAGCAGGCTACGAGCTCGTCGTCAACGATGTGCGCCGCGATGCCGCAGCGCCTCACCTCGCCGCGGGATGCGTATGGGCGGATTCCGCCGGCGCCGTGGCGCGTGCAAGCGACGTTGTGTTCACGTCGCTGCCCGGTCCGAAGGAAGTCGAAGCGGTCGCGCTGGCCGAAGATGGCCTGGCTGCGAATATGCGCCGGGGCACGGCGTGGTTCGATCTTTCGACGAACTCGCCGACGCTGATCCGGCGGCTGCACGGGCAGCTCGCCGAAAAAGAGATAGCCCTGCTCGACGCTCCGGTGAGCGGCGGCCCGGCGGGTGCGCAAAGCCGCAAGCTCGCCTTGTGGGTCGGCGGTGCTCGGGCTGAATTCGACCGCCACAAAGCGGTGCTGGATGCTATCGGCGACCAAGCCAGCTACATCGGACCCATCGGGGCTGGCTCCATCGCCAAGTTGGTACATAATTGCGCAGGATACGCAATTCAGACGGTGCTCGCCGAGGTGTTTACCCTGGGCGTCAAGGCGGGCGTCGAGCCGCTGGCTCTGTGGCAGGCGGTGCGGCAAGGAGCCATTGGCCGCACGCGAACATTCGACCGTCTCGCCAACCAGTTCCTGCCCGGGGTGTTCGAACCGCCCGCATTTGCCTTGCGCCTCGCGCACAAGGACGTGAAACTTGCGACCGAACTCGCCCGCGAGTTGAATGTACCCATGCGACTCGCAATGCTGACCCACGAGGACATGACTGAAGCGCTCAACCGCGGCTGGGGTAATCTCGACTCGCGCGTGGCGATGCTGCTGCAGGAAGAGCGGGCCGGCGTAAAAATTGCGGTGCCCCCGGAGCATATCAGGGAGGTGCTCAATGGCGTCCAGCGCGGATGATTTTTGCCTTGGTCGCGATACCGCTCACTACTGCACAATTTCGGAGGAACGTATGCAACGCGTCTTGTTCCATTTACTCGGAACGCTGGCCCTGATTGCCGGCAGTTGGCTCGTTCACGCACAGGAATATCCATGAGCGAATATCTGTATCTCGTGCAAATGGACGTGCCGCCGGAACTCGAGGCGGATTTCAATCGCATTTACGATAAGCAGCACATTCCCGAAATCATGAAAGTCCCGGGCGTGCTCGACGTCAAGCGCTACGTGCTCGAGAAGCCGGCGCCGGGAGTTCCCAAGTATGCAGCGCTCTATCGCGTCGCGTCAGCCGATGTGCCGCAGGGGGCGGCGTGGGTTGCCGCGTCCGACACCGGCGATTGGAAGCCCAGGATCCGCCCGCATACCTTCAATCGCAGCCACGCGTTATTCAAGTTGCTGCCCTGACGTTCCTGACCCCTTTTCCCCCTTGGTGAACCGCCGGTCCGCGCGGCGTCAACGCGGAAAAGATCGAGCGGCCTGGGTACGCGCCGGTGTGGGAGACAAATTACTCCGGGCCTGTGTATTCGCGTCATTTCGATTTTCGCCTGGCCTTGCGCGCAGGCGGGTCATCGAGTTCGGGGTAATGACGAAAGATGCCCTGCTGGTTGAACGGCAGCCGCCGCTTCGAGGCCAGGTACGCGGAAATCCGGGGCAGCGCCGCAACCCGGCCGGTCAACGCGCCGAGCAGCGGATGCGCGCGCTTCAGCCGCGCCATGGCGCGCGGAAACGCGTAGCGCAGCCCCGTCATTACCTGGAACAGCGAAAGATCGGCGTAGGTCAGCGTGTTCCCGGCCAGATGATCGCCGCCGTGAGGGTTGCGTTCGAGAACGCGTTCGAAGTAACCGAGAAACGCCGGCAGGCGTTCCTTGCGGAAATGCGCGGCGCGGCGGCGCGCTGCCGGCTTCTGGTCCGCATAATAAAGTCCGGACGCAATCGGATGATGGGTGGCGTGAATTTCAGCGACCAGGTCGGCGAGCGTCAATTGCAGTTGATGCGTCCATAACCGGCCCGCTTCGTCCGCGGGCGCCAGATCATGGCGTGCGCCGAGGAACAAGAGAATATTGGCGGTCTGCCCGATGATCTGGTCGCCCGCCTTCAGGAAGGGCGGCGCAAACGGCGGGCATGCGATCGGCGTCTCCTCGAGCCACCGCATGAGGGCGGGAACGCCCATGCCGGCTGCTTCGGGCTCGCGCGCGACGTCGATATATTCGGCGCCCGCCTGCTCCAGGGCGAGGCGGACGAACTCGCCGCGACCCTGGATCGACGGCCAATAGAAAAGCTCGTATCGCATGCGGTTGCTCCGGACAGCACGAACTGGTGCCGAGAATAGCGCATATTTGCAACGAAGGCGACCTGCATTCGCCGCGCCGATTCGCGTCGCGGGCGCCAACCTGGAAAAGAGCTGGCGGGTTGAATACGAGCCGGTCAGAGAAATAAAGTACTCCTCCCAATTACTCTCATCATTTCAGGCTGCCAACCTGCGCCAGACACTCGCCAGCCAGGGCTGCTGTTCGCGCGGCAAGCCGGCAGGGCGGTAATAGTGAGCAAGCTCGACGAATCCGGCGGCTGACATATAGCGGCGCCACGTCTCAAGATCATGATACGCGCCGTAGCGTCCGCGGTTCCAGCCTTCCTCATTATGGCCGTGCGGGTTCGAGGTGAACATTACACCGCGCGGTTTCAGGGTCGCGTGCAATTCCAGCAACACCCGCGGCAACTCCTGGCCGGGCACATGAAACAGCGCGGCGTTGGCGAACACGCCATCGAAATGGCCAGCGGGCAGAGCGAGCTTGAGGAAATCCTGCTGCCACACTTCGCAGCCGCTGTGAGCACGCGCCATTACGGCGAAGCGCGCAGCGCCTTCCAAACCGGTCGCGCGGTGACCGAGGTCGGCAAACGCCTTGAGGTCGCGTCCCGGCCCGCAGCCGAAATCGAGTATCGTGAACGGCGGGTCACCCTCGATGTACTGCAGCAGCGCCTCGATGTTCTGGCTGACGTCGTGCTCGCGCGTGCCTTCCCAGAAATCTTCGGCACGCTGGTTGTAATGTTCCAGCGTGCCGTCGGCGATATTCTCCAGTTCCTGCGGAGTCTTCCCGATCGGCGGCCTTTGTGCTTTCACTTCTTGTCGGTGGCTTTTGCGGCGGTCACGTTCTTTCCGTTCGAAGTTTGATCCGTCTCGCCTTCCTTGTAATTTCCAAAGAAAATGGAGCCTGAGCCGGCCCCTTCAGCCTGCGCGGCGACGCTCTACTCGAGCTTGAATCCGGTCTGCTTGATCACGACCTTCCAGCGCTCGGTCTCGGCCGCGATCTCACGCCTGAAGTCTGCCGGGGAGCCGGGTGTGATCTCCAGCGCTTGCGAGGCAAATCGCTCGCCAATTTCCGGTCTCGCAAGCGCTTTGCCGATCTCGCGGTTGAGCCGATCGACGATTGCGCGCGGCGTTCCCTTCGGCGCGAGCACGCCATACCACGCAGCGGCAGTGAAATCCTTCAGGCCGGCTTCATTGAACGTCGGAACCCCGGGAAGCTGGCGCAGCCGCGCCGCCGCCGCAACGCCGAGACCTTTGATCCTGTTTCCCTGCACGAGCGGAATGGCCGGAGCCGCCGAATTCATGGCGAGCTGGATCTGTCCCGCTAAGAGATCGGCCAGCGAAGCGCCGCTGCCTTTATAGGGAACGTGAACCAGCGTGAGCCCGGTCTGCAACCGCAACCGCTCGTAGGTGAAATGCGGCACGCTGGCGAGGCCGCTGCTCCCTATCGCGTAACCGGCGGTCTGCGATCTCGGCAGCGCCAACAGATCCCTGAGCGTATTCGCAGGTATCGCAAGCGCTCCCGCCAACATCTGCGGTGCGGCTGCGATCTGGGCGATCGGCTCGAAATCGCCGAGCGCATCGTATTTCGCGTCCTTGAACACGAGCGGATTCACCAGATGCGCGTTGTCGTTCCACACGATCGTGTATCCATCGGGTTGGGCGGCCGCCACGATCTGGGTGCCGATGATGCCCGCCGCTCCGGGGCGGTTATCGACAACGAATGTCTGTCCAAGCGAGCTGGTCAGCCTCTGCGCCACGGTTCGCGCGGTGAAGTCGGTGCCGCCTCCCGGCGAATACGGAACGACGACGCGGACCGGCCGGACGGGATAGTCAGCGGCTGCAGACGCAGTCGCGGCCACGAGCATCACAGCGGCGCTGACTGCGCTTGTCCTCCATATGAATGTTTCTCCAGTGATTCGCATTCGTTCAGATCATTGCGCCAGCGTCGCTTCGGCAGTCTGCGGCAGGTCGCCTTCCTCCTTCAGCGCGCGCAGGGACCGCCGCCATGCTTCGAGCGTCAAATCGATGTCGGCCTGGGTGTGCGCCGAGGACACTATTCCCCCGCGCCAACTCTTCAGGTCGATCCCGTGCACGAGCATGGCGAGCCGCATCTTCGCCAGCAGGGGCTCGCGCTTGTCGGCCTTGAACCACTCGGTCGGCACGGCTTGCGCATCGAAGGCGGTCGGCCGTATCTCACGGTTGTCCGGATTGGTGAAAAAGTTGAAGAACGAGTGCACGCCGTACACGGCCCAAGGCACGGCCTCCTCCTCCAGCACTGCGTTCATGCCGGCCCGCAGTTGCGCGGCTGACGCGCTGGCGCGCGCGCACGCGTCCGTATCGCGGATCAGCTTGAGCGTCGCAATGCCGGCGGCCGCGGATACCGGGTGGGCATTGTGCGTCCCCTCGTGCGCGATGCGCTCGCGCCCGGCCGCGGCCGACGCTTCGTAATCGAGCCAGTCGAGAATGTCCTTGCGACCGGCGAGGGCCCCGCCGGGCATGCCGCCCGCCACGATTTTCGCCAGCGTGGTCAGGTCGGGCATGATGCCGTAGAGTCCCTGCGCGCCTCCGGGCGAGACGCGGAAGCCGGTGACCACTTCGTCGAAGATCAGCAGCACGCCATGCCGGAGGGTAATCTCGCGCAGCTCCCGCAGGACTGCGGGCGGCGTCGGTATCGCGCCCGAGCTGGCCCCCACCGGTTCGATCATCACGGCAGCCACATCGCTGCGTTCTGCGAGAACGCGGGCCACGCCCGCGACATCGTTCGGCTTGATCAGGATGACATTGGCAGCGACGTCAGGAAGCACGCCGGGGGTCGGCGTGCTGTCGAGGTGCGCCTTCACGCCGAACGCCGCATGGTCGTGCCACCCGTGGAAGTGGCCCATGAAGCGCACGATCTTGCCCTTGCCGATCGAGGCGCGGGCAAGGCGGATCGCGAGGTGCGTGGCTTCGGTCCCCGAGGACGTGAAGCGCACGCGCTCGGCCGACGGGATCAGTTCCTGGATGAGATGCGCCCATTCGATCTGCAGCTCGTGCCCCGCGGCAAAGTGCATGCCCTTGCGCAGCTGCGCCTGGGCCGCTTCGACGACCTTGGGGTGCTGATGACCGAGCAGCAGGGCGCCGTGCCCGCCGTAGTAGTCCACGTACTCGTTGCCATCGATGTCCCACTTGCGCGATCCCATCGCGCGCTCGACGTAGAGCCCATAGGGCCACGTGCGCCTTGAGTCGTGCACGATGCCGCTCGGAAACAGCCCGCGCGCTTCATCGTGGCACTGCCTTGAGCGCGGCGTGCGCTCGAGATACTCGCCAAGGATCCTGGATTCACGCGCAGCTTCGGCATTCATCGTGCACCTCTTCTGCCTTAACACTGGTTGGTTTCCCGCAGCCGTCCCCGGCACTCATTGATCGTACCGTGACGCAAAAGCACCGCTTCCGGGGATATATCCGTATTCGAGATCGCGCCGGATCGGTTTCCGCTTGCTCACGCGCGGATCCGGTTTCCATGACGTGTAATTCCTCTCTATAAGAATCCTACCCCAACGTGCGGCATGAGTCCATTTAAGCGGAGTCGAACGCATGCTTCTCCATCTTCGAGGGGATAAGCTCACGCTGGTGTTCCGGTCTCCGCGGTCTTTCCGGATCGCAGCCGAAGCAGATTGACCGGCGGCACCGCATTGGCAAACCGCGCAGGATTTTCGATCGCCCCCGGAGAGTTGCCAAACCACATGAATAATTTTTCAAACGATAGAACGACCGAGAGTAGATCTACGAATTCCAGTAACTGCTGCGGGCGATCTGGGTCCCGTCTCCGCCGCGAGGGGCGCCGGGGCTGGCGCGTCTACTCCTGGCGTATGCCCGCGTCCTTGATGACGCGCTCCCATCGCTGCAGTTCGTCTGCGACTTTCTTGCGGAACTGCTCGGGCGTGTTGGGCGCGGGCTCGAGCGCGCTGGCGGCGAGGCGCTCGCGCATGTCCGGCGAGGCGACGGCGCGGGCGATCTCGTCATGCAGGCGCTTGATCACCGGCTTCGGCGTGCCGCCGACGGACATCACGCTGTACCAATTGCTCACGTTGACGTCGCTCACGCCGCCCTCGGCAAAGGTCGGCACGTCGGGCAGCAGCCGGCTGCGCGTGGGCGCGGCCGCGGCGAGGATCTTGAGGCGCCCGGCCTTGACCAGAGGCAGTGAGACCGGCGCGGTCGACATCGTCGACTGAATCTGGCCGGCGACCACGTCGGACATGGCGGGACCGACGCTCTTGTACGGCACGTGGGTCATGTTGATTCCCGCGCGCAGGCGAAAGAGTTCCCCGGTCATGTGCGTGCCGCTGCCGCTGCCGGCCGAGCCGAGGGTCAGCTTGCCGGGCTGCGCCTTCGCCGCCGCGATGAAGTCCTTGAGGCTCGTGGCGTACGGCAGGCCGGGGTTCACGACCAGGATATAGGGCGTCTCGGCCACCACCGAGATCGGGTCGAAGTCCTTGAGCGCGTCGTATTGCGGGTCCTTGAAGAACGCGATGTTGATCGTGAAGCCGGAATCCGCGAGCAGCAGGGTATAGCCGTCGGGGGCGGCGCGCGCGACTATCTGGGTGCCGACCAGCGAGGCCGCGCCCGGGCGGTTGTCGACCACCACCGTCTGACCCATCTGTTCGGTCAGTTTCAGGCCGATCAGCCGGCCGACGAAGTCCGATCCCCCGCCCGCGGCGAAAGGGACGATCAGCCGGATCGGCTTGCTCGGATAGTCCTGCGCGACAACAAGGGGAGCGGGCAGGCATGTCCCGAAAGCCAATGCTGCGAGCAACGCGAGCCGCGCCATCGATCGTATCGTCATATCGCCACCACCTCCGGATGAGATGCTAACTCACCGTGATTGCCAGCGCAAAGGCCCAATGGAGCACCCCAATGATCCATGCAAGCCAAGCGGGATTGGGGTCGGGTCCAGTGTTGTAGCATACCCCCCATGCTACGAAGCTGGACCTCATTGCTTTCTCATCACTCATTACCCATCGTTCATCATTCCGCCGTGATATTCGCCGCCTTGACGACCTGCGCCCACTTGGCGATCTCCGACTTGATGTAGGCGTTGGTCTTGTCGAGCGGTTCGGCCGCGGGCTCGAGTCCCAGGGACGCGAGGCGCTCCTTCATTTCAGGCGCGTGGAGGATTTTGATGATCTCGCCGTTCAATTGCGCGAGCACTTCCTTCGGCACGGCCGCGGGCGCGAACATCGCGAACCACGCGTCCACCGCGTAGCCGGGAACGCCTGCTTCGGCGACCGTCGGCAGCTCCGGCGCCGCGGGGGTGCGCTTCGCGCCGACCGTCGCCAGCGCGCGCAGCTTGCCCTGCCGCGCGTAAGGCATCGTCGAGACGACGGCTGAGGCGGTCATCGAGATCCGGCCGGCGATGAGATCGATGACGCCGGGCGCGGTGCCCTTGTACGGCACGTGGACGATATGGGTGCCGGTCGCGAGCTTGAACATTTCGAGCGCAAGGTTCGCCGCGCCGCCGCTGCCGGACGAGGCGTACGTGAGCTCCCCCGGGTGCGCTCTTGCGAGCGCGATCAGTTCCTTGACCGATTTCACCGGCAGCGATGGGTGCACGGCGAGAATGTTCGACGAGTTGACCAGCACCGCGACCGGCGTGAGATCGCGGACCGGGTCGTACGGAAGGTTTTTGTGCGAGGCCGGGATCACCGCGTACGAGATGCTCGCGGTGAGCAGCGTGTAGCCGTCCGGCGGCGCTTTCGCGACGAGCTCGCTGCCGAGCGCGCCTCCCGCGCCGGGGCGGTTCTCGACCACGACCTGCTGGCCCCAGCGCTCGCCGAGCTTCTGCCCGACGATGCGCGTGATGGTATCGACGCCGCCGCCGGAAGCCAAACTGACGATAATGCGAATGGGCTTCGCGGGGTAGGTTTGCGCAAAAGCATCCGGAGCCAACGCGGCCGATGCGACGCACAGGATCGCGGCAACCCGCGGGAAACCGGCGGACGGATGAAACATGCGGCAATTATGCGGGAAACAAGCGCGGGTCGGGAAAATTAGAGCGGAGCTATCGGATCGTCTCTGTTGATCTCGCCACCCCCGACAACCTCCGCGTAAACACCCATGTGGTTATGCCCGAATTCTCTCTGGAGGATGGTGGGAATGCTTAAGTCGCGTTCGGCCGTCGCGGGATTGACGGCTGTTGCAGCGCACCGGGTGATGGGAGAAACGACGCGCAGACGCGCGTTCCCTGCCACGATCTCTGATCCGACCCAGCCAAGTTCCTCCCAAGCGGGCAACCCCTTCAAGTAGAGGTTCGCGCGAAAGCGGATTGGATCGACCGCTACCTGCGCGACCTTCTCTAACTCCCCGATGCTTGCCAGGTTCACGAGCGAGATATATTTGTACGTCGTTGAATTGGGCTTTTGTTTCGCATCTGAAAATGTGTGACCGGGCGCCTCCACCACCCTGGGTGGGCCACCCGGAGAGTCCTTCAGGAATTCAGCGAAGAACGCGTTGATCAGAATGCGGTCCGCGCCCACATCGGTGATGCGGGCGCGAAGAAGCATCTGACCATTACGCTCTATGGTGAGAAGACCGTTTTGTTCGTTGAAGCGTGTCCGAAGTTGCGCGAGTTTTTCGTCGCGCATGAGCATGAAAAAATTGGTTTTGGGCAGCCATTCAGGTTGCGCCGGATCAAAGCGCGTTGAGGCCCTTGCGATGGCAAAGCGTCGGTCATGTGGAAGACATTCGCCAATGGCGAGCGTAACCCGCTCCAATGGCTCGGGACTGAGCCCCTTAATCGGGTAGCGGCAAATTGTGGCTACACTAACAGTCATGTCCGAAGCTCTGACGGATGAAACCTGCGGCAATTATGCGGGACTCAGGTTTCGATTGAAATTACCCATTCCCTATTCCCCATTCCCTGCTCTCTATTCACCGCCGCACACCCGCGGCAATTCCGCGCTGATCGAACCGTTCAGCACCGCATCGGCAATGTCGTCAAACTGCGTTGGCTCCGCATTCATGATCACGACCCGCGCGCCGGCGGCTTTGGCGATGGGCACGATGTTCGCTACCGGGAACACGCGCAGGCTCGTGCCCACCGCGAGGAGGAGATCGGTCTCGTGCGCCGATTGCATCGCGCGGTCGATGACTGCGGGCACCAGCGCCTGGCCGAACGAAATCGTGTCGCTCTTGAGTATCCCGCCGCAGGTTACGCAGCGCGGATCCTCGTCGCCTGCGCGCACGCGGGTCAATACCGCCTGCATCGCGCCCTTCCAGCCGCACGCGAGGCATATCGCCTGATGCAGGTTGCCGTGCACTTCGAGCACGCGCTCGCACGAGTTGCCCGCGCGCAGATGCAACCCGTCGATGTTCTGCGTGATGAGCGCGTGGAGTTTGCCGCGCCGCTCGAGCGCGACCAGCGCAAGGTGCCCCGCATTGGGCGTCGCGCTCCACACGGGATGCTCGATGCGTCCGCGCCACGACGCCTTGCGCACTTCGGCGTCGGCCGTGTAATGCCGGATGTCCGAGAGCCGCTCCGCGGCGGGATTGCGCGTCCACACGCCGTTCGGGCCGCGAAAGTCCGGAATGTCCGAGTCGGTCGAGATCCCCGCACCGGTCAGCACGACCACGCGCCGGGCCGCGTCAATCCACGCGCGCACCGACTCGATGATTGCAGAGGAAAGCATGGAGGAGGGCAAAGCAATGATGAATGCAGAATGATGAATGCTGAACGATGAAGGATGAGAGATAATCCCGATAAGTCGTGAGGTCGTGAGATCGCAAGTGGATGAAAGTGCGCTCTAAGCCAATCTCCGCGAGCGCGCCCCGCGTATCGCGTCCCACAGCCGGCAAGGCGTGAACGGCATGTCGAGATGCTCGATGCCGAGCGGACGCAGCGCGTCGATGGTCGCGTTGACGAGCGCGGGCAGCGAGCCGCTGCAGCCCGATTCGCCGACGCCTTTCGCGCCGAGCGCGTTCATCGGCGTCGGCACCGGATGGTCGTAGACCGCGATGTCCTTGAGCCAGCCCGCGCGCGGCATGAAGTAGTCGAGGAAGCTGCCCGTCAGGAGCTGCGCCGAGGACGCATCGTAGACCGCGTGCTCGCCGAAGACCTGGCCCGCGCCCTGCACGACGCCGCCGTGCACCTGGCCGGCGACGAGCGTCGGGTTGATGACGTTGCCCAGATCGTCGACCGCCGTGTAGCGCGCGACCGACGCGCTGCCGGTCTCCGGATCGATCTCGACTTCGGCGATGTGGCAGCCGTTCGGATAAGTGGCGCCGAAGCTGCCTTCGGCGACGGTGGCGAGCGGGTGCGGCGTCGCGCCCGCGAGCGCGCGCGCAAGCTCGACGAATCCGAGCGAGCGGTCGCCGGCATGAAAGCGGCCTTCGCTGTAGCGCAGCTCGTTCTCCGCCACCTTGAGCCTGGCGGCGGCGTGCGGACGCGCGAGCTCGATCAATTTCTGGCCGAGCACGCGAAACGCGCTGCCCGTGCCGAGCGCGCCGCGCGAGCCGCCGGTGCCGCTTCCCGTCAGTTCGGTGCCCGGCGGCCCGGGGTGAAACCGGACGTGCGCGGCGTCGATGCCGAGTGTTGCGGCCACGATCTGCGGAAAAATGGTTTCATGCCCCTGGCCCGACGATTGCGTGACCGCGAACAGCGTCATGCCGCCCGCCGCATCGAACTCGACCGCGACTTGGTCCTTGGGTGCGCTGCCGCCGCCGCCCGCTTCGAGATACGTCGCGATCCCGATGCCGCGCAGCTTCCCGGCGCGCGCCGCCGCCGCGCGCCGCGCCGCAAACCCGTGCCAGTCGGCGCGCTGCAGCGCATCGTCCATCACTGCCGCGAAATCGCCGGAATCGTACGTGCCCGCGTTCGGCGTCTTGTACGGCATGGCCGCGCGCGGCACGAAATTCCTGCGCCGCAGCTCGAGCGGATCGAAGCCGTGTGCATGCGCGGTGTAGTCGACCAGCCGCTCGACCGCATACGCGATGTCGGGCCGCCCCGCGCCGCGGTACGCCGACACCGGCACCATGTTGGTGTAGGCGAGCCGCGTGCGTGCGTACATGGCGGGGATGCGGTAGACGCCGCCCATGGTGATCGTCAGGTTGCGGGTGGCGATGAAGGGGCCGAACGCGGCGGCATAGGCCCCGAGGTCGGCGCGGTCGTCAAAGCGGATCGCGAGAAACCTGCCGTCGGCATCCAGCGCAAGCTCGCCGGTCAGCGACAACGCGCGGCCCTGGAAATCGCTCATGAAGGTTTCGCTGCGCGTCGACACCCATTTCACCGGGCGCGCGAGCTGCTTCGCCGCGAGCATCACCGCGAAGTACTCGGGATACGCGGCGCCGCGCACGCCGAAGCTGCCGCCGATGTCCTGCGCGACGATGACGATCTTGCTCTTCTCGAGCCCGGTGACCGCGGCGATCTGGCCGCGCATGCCGCCCACGCCCTGCAGCGGCAGGTGCACCGTGTAGCGCCCGCTGGCGGCGTCGAACGCGGCGAGGCAGGCGCGCGGCTCGAGCGCATTGCCGACGAGACGCTGGCTGTCGACGGTGAGCCTGCTCGTGTATTTCGCGCGCGCGAATGCGCTGGCCACCGCCTGCTCGTCGCCCGACTCGTACTCGAACGCGAGATTGCCGGGAACGTCGGCGTGGAGCGGGGGCGCGCCGTCGGCGATCGCGGCGTCAAAGCTCGCGACGGCGGGCAGATCGCGGTATTCGATCTCGATCAGGTCGCGCGCGTCCTCCGCCACCGCCGCCGCGGCGGCGACGATCATCGCCACCGGCTCGCCGACGAAGCGCACGCGGCCTTGCGCGAGCACCGGGTGATGCGGCGTGCGCATTTTCTGGCCATCCTTGCCCGGGAAGTTGACGACGTTGGGCAGCGATTTGAACCCCGCCGCGCGCGTATCGTCGCCGGTCAGCACGGCCTTGACGCCGGGCCGGGCGAGGGCGCGCGCCGCGTCGAGCCGCACGATTTCAGCGTGCGCGCGGTCGGCGCGCAGAAAAACCGCGTGCAACTGGTGGGCCAAATTCCAGTCGGCGGTGTAACGGCCCTGGCCGGTGATGAGACGATGATCTTCGCGGCGCGACATGGCGGCAACGGTTGCAGTTGTTATTCACTCGGCCTTGATTCCCCCTTCCTTCACGACCTTGGTCCACTTCGCGATCTCATTCGAAATAAATTGCGCGAATTGCGCGGGCGAGCTGCCGACGGCGTCGGCGCCTTCGGTTGCGAAGCGTTGCTTGACCACCGGGTCCTGCAGCACTTTGACCGCTTCGGCGTTTAACCGCGCGATGATGGCCGGCGGAGTCGCCTTGGGCGCGTGGATGCCGAACCACGCCATCGCGATTACGCCCGGCACGCCCGCTTCCTCCATGATCGGCGTGTCGGGGAAAGCGGGCGAGCGTTTCTCGCTGGTCAGCGCGAGCAGGCGCAGCCTGCCGCTTTTGATGTGCGGGACCGCCGACTGCAGCGTCGGAAACATCAGTTGAAAATGCCCGCCGAGCATATCGGTGAACGCGGGCCCCGCGCCTTTGTATGGAATATGCACGATATCGATGTTCGCCGCGAGCTTGAGCAGCTCGCCGGCCATGTGCACGGGCGTGCCGATGCCGCCCGATCCGAAATTGAGCTCGCCCGGCTTGGATTTCGCCAGCGCGACCAGCTCCTTCACCGAATGCACCGGCAGCCCCGGATAAACCACCAGCCCGACCGGCACGCCGGTGATTTGCGTGACCGGCTGGAAGTCCCGCTGCGCGTCGTACGGCAGCTTGGCGTAAAGCCCGGGGATGATGCCGAACGTGGTATCGCTCATGAGCAGCGTATAGCCATCGGGCGTCGCTTTCGCCACGAGGTCGGTGCCGATCGTCGAGCCCGCGCCCGGGCGGTTGTCGATCACGACTTGCCGGCCCAGCCCTTCCGAGAGCTTCGCCTGGATCGTGCGCGCGGTCACATCGGTGCCGCCGCCCGGCGGGTACGAGACGATCAGGCGTATGGGCCGGTCCGGGTATGCCTGAGCGAACGCAACCGCGCTGCACGAGAACGCCATCAGAACACCGGCCCAGATCCTGGTAAGCATCGCGATACCTCCCGCGGTCAAGTTTTTCAGGGGTTTGCGTACGGACGTCTATTTTTTGGCGCTAGCTTCCGCCAGCCCCGCGCAGGAGTCAAGAACGGGAGCGCAGCAACGATGAGCGCAGGATTGAAGATCGAGGAGTTATGAGTGCTTGGATCACTCAATCACCCCAGTGAATACGGAGGACGAACGAGGCATTCGCGCTATCATTGGCCATGCTTAAGCGGCTCGTTGCTTCAATCTGCCTGTGCGTGCTGGCGGCGTGCGCGAACCATGGGCCGGTGCCCGCGAAACCGGCGAGCGGTTTCTCCGCCTCGCAGCTCGCCAAGACGGACATCGACCGGGTCGCGGAAGCGCATCAGCGCGAAATTTTCTCGAACCTCAGGCTGCTCACGGAAAAACTCTACCGGCGCAATCCGCGCGAGTTGAAAAAGAGCGGCCAGCCGGACGTCGCGGCGGGCGTGGCGCGGATTTTCGAGGGGCGGCACGCGTGGAACTTCCCCGAGCTGCAGGGCAAGCGCGGCGCGCCGGCGATCCATCTCGCCTTCCAGGAGGACTACCGCGGCGACCGGGTGCTGGCGTTCATCGCCGGGCTCGGGGGCATGATTCAGACCGCGTTCCAGGACAAGACCGAGTTCTTCGTGCTGGACGACCTCGATCCGCAGAGTCTCTACAACGCCGCGCGCAACGTGGAGATTGCGGTGTGGAAGCTCTCGAACGCCCGCGCTTCGCAGGGGGAACTGTACCTGCTGTCCAACGAGGGCGCCGGGCCGGTCCCGAACCTGAGCTTCGAGCGCGAGTTCGGCAAGGCCATTGCCAGCCTCGACGTGTTGTCGAAGATCATCGCCGACAAAACCGACCGCACGGTCGTGAAGGTGATTCAAAGCCTCGCCACGGCGGTTTTTCTGCCGATCAAATAGCGAGAGGCGAGAGGCGGGAGGCGGGAAGCGAGAGGTGAGAGGCGAGAGGGATGAGGGAAGGTCCAATGGTGAAGGGTGAAGGGTGAATGCTGAGCGCTTGGTGCATTACTCATACTCAGGCGTTAAAATGCGGTCATTGATCAATCACAAAAATCGACCCCGACCTCATTGATCAATTGAGGACCAGGACCCGAAGATCGGTCAGGCGATCCATCGAATCGTAATGCTTTGATGGCGTGTCCGGAACGTCGCAATCAGGCATTCAGGCGCGGCGAAAAAAGGGAGGTTCATATGCGGCAGCTATTCGAGTCGGTAACCGACGTTTCCCTCTGGCTTGCATCGCAAGGCTTTTTCGTTGCCCTGGTCATCGGTTTGATTCCCTATCTGCTGATCAGTTTTCCCGTTCAATACTGGATCAGGAGACTCCTCAGGAAACATGAATTCGAGAACAACGATTTCGCGTTCCCGATGGTTGCCGGGATACTCAATGGAGTGACCGGATTAACCATCGCCTTCGTCGTCGTCACCCTGTGGAATCATCATCGGGAACAGGATGCCATCCTCAAGAAAGAGGCCCAGGTCATCGAGAACCTGCATATGGATTTGAGGCACGACGCCGGAATGATGAAGGAAGCCGAGCGCGCGCTGGTTTTATATGTCCAGACGGTCGCAACCATGGAATTCAATCAAGAGACGCGTCAGCAAGGTTCGGAGGATGCGGTAAAACACCTGGATGAGATATACGAGATTGTCCAGCACATCAGGGAGCCTTTGACCCGCTCCCACGCCATGAATGAGCTCGCAGCGCTCGGCAGCCTCAGGCATCAGCGGCTGTCCGGCACGTTTCACAGCCCCATACACCCCGCGCTTTGGCTGACGGTGGTGCTGCTGACTTTTCTGACGTTGATCAATCTCATATTGTTCAATCCCAAGAAAAGCGGGTACGTCGCGGTGTCGGTGGCCTCGCTTGCCTATGCATTGATCCTGACGCTGGCGAATCAGCTGGAATATCCGTACCTGGGGCCGCTGTCGGTTTCGATAGATCCGCTTTTCCTGCTGCTGCAGAAGTATGACAATCCCTAGGGGCCGGCGACCGGCGGATTGGCGTGGCCTCCGGCGCCGCGGCAAAACCGCAGATAATGCCGCGCTGGTATCATGGGCGCGGTAAGGAAATGCGCCGCGTCCCGACCAAGGAGCGGGGCTGTTTAACCCTTCAATCACTCAGCACGGGAGTTTTTATGGACCAGAAAACCGTCATTCGCTCCGCCCTGATGGGACTGCTCGCCGTCGGCGTCGCCGGCGCCGCTTCCGCCCAGGCGCAGTCGGGCGCGAAGGAAAAATGCTACGGCGTCGCCAAAGCCGGCCAGAACGATTGCGCGGCGGGCAAGCACTCATGTGCGGGCACAGCCAGGAAAGATAACGATCCAGACTACTGGAAGCTCGTCGCCAAAGGCACTTGCGAGAAAATGGGCGGCAAGCTGTCCGCGCCCAAGAAATCCTGAAACGCGGCGACCGCCAGCCGTTTCGGGTCCGCGCGTTCGAGCCGGCCGTAAACGGTCGCCTGAGTGGGTTCCAATCAAGAAAACCATAGATGGCCCGCTACTGCGCGTTGATCCCGGGATTTTCCGGCGTGGTGGGACGCGGGCTGGCAAGATTTCTGGCCGCACACCGGGATTGGGAAGTGATCGGGCTCGCGCGGCGCCCGCCCGCGGAGCGCGTGGACTTTCCCGTCATCGCCGCCGATCTGGCCGACGCCGCTGCGTGCCGCGCCCGGCTCGGGGCATTGACCCGCGTCACCCACGTGCTCTATTGCGCGCGCGCGCGCCATACCGCGAACGCCAAGGAGCCGATCGACGCGAACGCGGCGATGCTGCGCAACGTGATCGATGCGATTGAACCGGCCGCGCCCGGCTTGCGGCACGTCCATCTGCTCCAGGGCAGCAAATATTACGGCGCCGATCTCGGACCTTACCAAACACCCGCCAAGGAGTCGGATCCGCGCATCCGCGAAGACAACTGGTATTACGCGCAGGAGGATTTCGTCACCGAGCGCAGCCGCGGCAAAGCCTGGCACTGGAGCGCGAGCCGCCCGCACGGCATCTGCGACTACGCGCCCGGCGAGCCACGCAGCATCGCGATGGTGATCGCGGTCCATGCCGCGATCGCGAAAGAACTGGGGCAGCCGCTCTGCTTTCCGGGGACCCCGGGAAATTTTCATGCGCACTACCAGTGCACGGACGCGACGCTCCTGGCCAAAGCCATCGCCTGGATAACGACCGCGCCCGCGTGCGCGAACCAGGCGTTCAACGTCACGAACGGCGACTTCATCCGCTGGCAAAATTTGTGGCCGCGCTTCGCCGACTTCTTCGGCATGCAGGCCGGACCCGTCACGACCGTGCGCCTCGCGCAGGTGATGGCGGACAAGGCCCCGGTCTGGGAGCGCATCATCCGGAAGCACGGACTCAGACCCACGCCGTACGCGCGGGCCGCGCTGTGGTCGTATGGCGATTTCGTCTTCACGCCCGACTGGGCCATAATGTCCGACACGCTGAAACTCAGGCAGAGCGGCTTCGGCGAAACGCTGGACACCGGCAAATGGTTGCTCGACCTGTTCGGGCATTACCGGCAGGCGCGTGTCATACCCTGAGGCGCAACGCAATCCGCCGCCAAGCGCGGTGCGCCGGTTACAAAAACGCAGGAGGAGAAGACGTGCAAAAAAGTTACCTGGCGACCGCGTGTCTGGCATGCGCCATCGTGAATCTCTGGGCCGGCGGCGCGGCGGCGCAAAATTATCCGGTCAAGACCATACGCCTGATCGTGCCTTACCCTCCCGGCGGCGGCAACGACCTGCTCGCGCGCCTCTTCGGCCAGAAACTGACCGAAGCGTGGGGGCAGCAGGTGATCGTCGATAACCGGCCCGGCGCGGGCACGACCATCGGTACCGCGCTTGCCGCGCGCGCGACGCCGGACGGCTATACGCTGCTGCTGTCCTCGATCGCGAGCCACGGCGTGAGCCCCAACCTCTACCGCAATCCGGGCTACGATCCGGTCAAGGACTTCGCGCCCATCACGCTGCTGGCGGTGGCGCCCATGCTGTTGGGCGTCAATCAGGCGAGCCCCGTGAAGTCGGTGCAGGAACTGATCGCGCTCGCCAAGTCCAAACCCGGCATGCTCAAATTCGCGACCGCGGGCAGCGGCTCGCCGATGCATATGGGCGGCGAGATTTTCAAGGACCTGACCGCAATCGATATCCTCAACGTGCCGTACAGCGGCGGCGGGCCGGCGCTCATCAGCCTGATCAGCGGCGAAACCGATATGGCCTTCGATACGGCCGCGTCCATCATGACCCTGGTGCGCGCGGGCAAGATCAGGGCGCTCGCCATCGCGCGCGCGAGCCGCCTGCCGGAGTATCCGAACATCCCGACCTTCGCCGAGGCGGGCCTGCCCGCGTACGCAGCCAACGCGTGGTACTCGATGCATGCGCCGGCCGGCACGCCGCCCGCGATCATCGCGAAGATCAACAAGGAGCTCGCGCGGGCGATCGCGTTGCCGGACGTGGCGGAAAGACTGCGTCAGCTCGGCAGCGACGGCGTGGGCAATACGCCGGAACAATTCGGCGCGTTCGTGCGCGCGGAACTCGCGAAATACAGCAGATTGATCAAGAAGGCCGGCATCAAGGTCGAATAGCGATACGGGCGTTACGCCGCGCCCAGTCTTGCGGTGACGCCGCCCAGGTCGTCGCTCGCGTCGAGCTTCAGCAGCAGGTCGCGGATTTCCAGCGCGCGTGGCAGCGGCATCACGCGCTGCGCGTTGGCCAGGAATTTTTCCTCGATCGCCGACGCGGGCAACGGCTTTTCCGCGGATCCGGCATTGATGTCCTCGCGCGCGGTGAGCAGCCGGCCGTCGGCGGTGGTGATCTCCACGCCGCCCGAGTAGTGCGCCGGGAAATTCGACTGCGGGTCGATCGCGTACTCGACCCGGGCCGCCAGCGCGCGGATCTCCGCATCGTCGAACGCGTCCGCATCCATCTCCTGCAGCGTAAAGCGCCGGCGCACCGCCGCGCACGCCGCTGAAAAATAAACGCTGAACTGCGCGGCGGCGGGGTCGCGCGGCGCGATTTTTTTTGCCCGCGGCTCGCACACCGTGTCGATCGCCGCCTCCGGCAACAGGACGCGGATGCCGCGAATGTCGCGCGCGGCGAGATCGTGCGCGGTGACCAGCGCTAGCGTCGCGTTGATGACCGGATGATTGAAAAAACATGACGGCAGCAGCTTGATCAGGATGCGCTCGAATTCCCAGGATTCACCGAGCCCCGCGGTGATCGCGTCGAGGTCGGATGCCGTGGGCGGCTCGTTCAGATACGTGTTGTACACACCGAACTTGCCTTCGTAGGTGGTGCGCGGGCCCACAAAACCTTGCCGCGCCAGCACGGCGGCCGTGATGGCGCTCGCTGCCGGCCAGCCCGCTTCGAACCGTTTGGTCCATGAGTCGTCGGCGGTAAACTCGCGATTGCCGGCCGCGGTGCTGTACACGATGCCTTGCGCCATGGTCAGCTGCGCGCGATCGAGCCCGAACAATTTTCCGGCGGTGAGCACGCTGCCGAAGGCCCCCACGATGCCCACGGCGTTGAAGCCGGCGCGCGAAAACCCGCCGTGCGCCGCCATCCCGATGCGTATCGCGCACTCCACTCCCGCCACGTAGGCGGTCAGCAGGTCCCGACCCCGCGCCCCGGCGAACACGCCTGCGCCGAGCGCGCACGGCACGCAAAAAGCGCTCGGATGGATGCGCCCGCGCAGCGCCGTGTCGTCGAATTCGAGTCCATGCACCAGCATTCCGTTTATCAATACGGCGTCGCGCAACGGGAGTTTTGCGCGCATTCCGATCACGCCGTATGCGCCCGTGCCCAGAGCAGCCAGTCCCGCACAGGCCTTGCGCGCGAATTCGAAGCCCGCAGATGCAAGCGCCACGCCGACGGAATCGAGCAAGTGCAGCTTCGCCCGCTCGCGCACGGCGGCGGGAATCGACGCGTACTCGAGGCCCGCGACAAACCTGGCCAGCGTTGCGGCGATGGTCGGCGGCGAATCAGGCATGGGGGAATGAGCGCAAAGCAATGATGAATGGTGAACGGTGAAGGGTGAATGGTAAATGCAAAACCAGCCTTCCGGAAAGCCCGGGGATAACAGGACAGCCGGGGATAGTACAATGCGGCAAACAGCCGGGGGAGCGCATGAAAACGAAAACCGCGATGGCTGGCATCGCGCTGGTTTTTCCGTTGTTCGCCCCGCTGGCGGTCGCCGCATCCTATCCCGACAAGCCGATCAGGCTGATTGCGCCGTTCGCGCCCGGCGGCGGCGCGTCGATTGTCGCCCGCATGATCAGCGAGCCCCTGTCCGAGATCTGGAAACAATCCGTGGTGATGGATAACCGCGCCGGCGCGGCGGGGGCCATCGGCACGGAAATGGCGGCGCGCGCAGCGCCCGACGGCTACACGCTGGTGATGGCCACGGCGAGCACGATCGTGATCAATCCGCTGATGTTCAAAGTGCCGTTCGATCCGCTCAGGGATTTTGCGCCGGTCGCGCGCGCGACCCTGGTTCCGCTGATACTCGTCGTGCCTGCGGCCGTGCCGGCCAAGTCCGTCAGGGAATTGACGATGCTGGCGACCTCGCGCGCCGGGGGACTGGCGTACGCGTCATCGGGTGAGGGCACGATCAGTCATCTGGCCGGCGAACTTTTCAAGGCCAGCGCCGGCGTCAACATGGTGCACGTTCCCTACAAGGGCGGGGGCCAGGCGCTGATCGATATCATCGCCGGGCATGTCCAGACGGGCTTCGTGAACATTCTCGAAGCCCTGCCCAACATCAGGACCGGACGCTTGCGCGGGCTGGCGGTCACGAGTCCAGCGCGTTGGCCGGTGGTGCCGGAGATCCCCACGGTCGGTGAGAGCGGCGTTCCCGCTTATGAAGTTTTGCAGTGGAGCGGCGTGCTCGCGCCCGCGGGTACCGCGCGGGACGTGATCGCGAAGCTGAACCGCGAAATCGTCCGCATCCTGAATCGCCCGGAAATGCGCGAGCGCCTAGCCGCAAGCGGCGCCGCCCCCGGCAGCGGAACGCCGGAAGAATTTGGCGCATTTATCCGGGCCGAAACCTCGAAGTGGGCGGGCGTCATCAAGTCGGCGCACCTGCGCGTCGAATAATAACGGTCGCCTGCACCCGACAGGCCGCGCGCGTTTATTGTTCCTGCGTGTAGGCCAAGCTATACTCGCAAGCGTTCGGCTGCGCGGTCAATGACGTCGCGTGCGCCGCCTGGCTGCAAGTCATCACGCCATTCATTTCGGGGAAATCGAATTGGGCAAAAAGCTCGACGAGTTTGAGTTTTTTTTCGCTAAGGAATGGTCGGACGGCTTCCCGATGGTCACGCCGACCGCAGAGCGTATCCAGTGGATGCTTACCGGCACGCCGCGCGATCCGGAAGAGGTGGTCGGGCGCGTGCCGCCCGCGCTGGAAGTGGCGACCGTACGGGCGGTGGCAGTTCACGCGCTGATGGCAGGATGCAAACCCGAATATCTGCCGGTGGTGCTGGGCGGCCTCGAGCTGATTCTGCGCGAGGAATTCAACATGGGAGGTGTGCAATGCACGATGCACGGCGTCGCGCCGCTCATGATCGTGAACGGCCCCTACGCAAAGCAGATCGGCCTGCACGGCGGCAACGGTTGCTTCGGGCCGGGGTTTCGCGCCAATGTCACGATCGGCCGCGCGATCCGGCTGATGCTTCTCAACCTGGGCGGCGGTATTTCCGGTTTGGCGTCGGCCACGATATTCAGCTCGCCGATGCGTTACACCGCTTGCCTTACCGAAAACATGGAGCGCACGCCGTGGGAAAGCCTCGCGGTATCGCGCGGCTACTCGCCCGCGGACAACGTCATTACCTGCGTGATGGTCGAATGCCCGAGACTGCATTTCGACGACGTGAGTACCGAGCCGCAGCGGCTGCTGACGGGGATTGCGGACTCGATGACGTCCACCGGCTCGTGGAACATGTGGTTCAAGTCGAACGAGGTGGTTGCGATGAGCCCGCAGCACGCCCAATTGTGCGCTGACGCCGGCATGAGCCGCGCCGCTGCGCACGGCCGGTTGTGCGAGCTCGCCGCGCGTCCGCAAGGCAATCTCAAGCGCGGCGGCAACTGGCGTCCCGAGCGCGCGCGCGCGATGGGCGTAGACCCCGATGACGATAATTGCCCGATCAAGGCGATCAAGGACCCGCAGGGTCTGCACCTGATCGTGGCGGGCGGTTTTGGACCCATCACCGCGGTGTGCCACGGCTGGAACGAAACGAGCCGTGCGGTCCACGGCGTTTACCAGGTCAATTGAGAAGCGGAAGTCGTTGTTTCCGCGAGACAGAGGAAACGGCAATGGTTGACGAATTGTGGTTTGTCGATCCCACGGCGGGCGGCAACAAGACGAAGATTCCGCTCGCGCAGCGACCCATCGACCTGGTCGGCAAGGTGGTGGGGCTCATCGACAATACCAAGGAACAAGCCGACGTCATTCTTGCAACCGTCGCGCAGGAATTGCTCGAGCGCTACGGCGTCAAGGAGGTCATCATCGAGCGCAAGGAGGCTTTCTCGAAGCCCGCGCGGGCCGAACTGCTCGATGCGCTGGCGATGAGGGTGCAGGTGGCGGCCGCGGCCGTCGGCGGATGAGGATCCTGCACGTTGTGCAGTGTGCACGACACGGTGGAGTTCGAAAAGCGCGGCATCCCGGCAACGGTGTTTCTCACCCAGACGTTCAGGAACGCGGCGGTGCATTCGTTTCGCGCGAAGGGCATGGACGGGCATCCGTTCATCGAGTTGCCGCATCCGATCAGCAACCTTACGCCGGAGCAGATGCGCGAGGTCACGCTGCGTTTCGTGGATCAATTCGTCAAGCAGCTGACTGACTGACATGGGCCGCAACCGCGCCGCAGTCGCCGCCATGGTGGGCGGCCTGATGATCGCGTTTGGCTGCCCGGCCACGGTTGCGCAGCAGTACCCCGCGCGCCCGGTTCGTCTGATGGTGCCGTTCGCGCCGGGCGGGGCCAACGACGTCGTCGCCCGGATTGTTGCGGTCAGGTTGAGCGATGCGCTCGGCCAGCCGGTGGTGGTCGATAATCGCGGCGGCGCCGGCGGCACCATCGGCGCCGACATCGTCGCGAAGGCGCCGCCCGATGGTCACACGCTGCTGATCGCGAGCATGGGCCTCGCGGTCAATGCGGTGCTTTACTCGAGGCTGCCCTACGATACGCTCAAGGACCTCGCGCCGGTGACCATGGTAGGCGAGCAGCCCAATATCGTGGTGGTGCATCCGTCGGTGCCCGCCAAGTCGATGGGCGAGCTGCTCGCGCTGGCAAGGTCCAGGCCGGGACAGCTCGGCTATGGCACCGGCGGGATAGGCAGCACCAGCCATCTCGTCACCGTGCTGTTCCTGCTCATGGCCAAGGTGGACATGCTGCATGTTCCGTACAAAGGTCTGGGGCCCGCGATCACGGACCTGTTGGGAGGGCAGGTGCAACTCGTCGTATCCAACGTGTCTACCGCTCTGCCCCATGTAAAGGCGGGCAGGCTGCGCCTGCTTGCGGTAACCACCCGCAAGCGCTTTCCGCTGTTTCCGGAAACACCGACCGTGGACGAGTCCGGGGTCCCGGGTTACGAGAGCAGCGGGTGGTACGGAATGCTGGCAACCGCGGGAACGTCCAAACCGGTTCTCGACACGCTGAATCGAGAAACGACGAAAATCCTTGCCTCGGCGGCCGTGAAGGAACAGTTTGGCGCGCAAGGCCTCGAGCCCGTTCCCACATCGCCCGCGGCATTCGGGACGGTGCTGCGCTCGGACATTGAAAAATGGCGTAAGGTCATCCAGGCGGCGGGCATCCGCGCCGAGTAGAAATAGCGGGGCCTAGCGTTCGTCGAGCAGTTGCAGGGCGTTGACACTCAGGATGCGCTCGCGCTGCCCGGCGCTCGAGCCGTCGATGCGCATCTGGTAGTCGCGCGGGCGCTGCCGGATCGCCTCGAGTGTTTCCCTGGGCAGGACATGGCTATGCACGTCGATGCATTTGGCCTTGGGCATCGTGAAATTTTCCTGGAATTCGGTTTTTTGCTTTAGCTATTGCCGACAAGCCCCCACATCCCCGGGCGAGCGGGCACGAGCTCTACGCGTCGGGCGTATCGAGCGCGCGGTAGCGACACAACACCACGAGCACCTCGTAAATCAGGGCCGCAGCCAGAAACGCGGTCATGCCCATTACGTCATGCGGGGGGCTGACGGTATTGATGTCCGCGGCGACGACGTCGAGACCGGCCAGCCCGCGCACGATCGCAAGCCCTTCGCGCGCCGTCAGACCGCCCCAACTCGGCGCACAAACGCCCGGCGCGCACGATGGATCGAACACGTCCATGTCCACGCACAGGTAGACCGGCCGCCCCTTTAGAGCCGCTTGAAGTTGCTTCAGCACAGCGGGGATGCCGCGGTCGAGCAACGCGTTGAGCGTGATGATGTTGCCGTAACCGAGCGCCCGGGTGCGTGGGAAACCGCCGGGCAGATACGTCGTCCCGCGGATGCCGATGTGATATGACGCCGCGGGGTCGATCCAGCGCTCGACGGCGGCATAGTGAAACTGGGTCCCCGCGTTATATTCGTTGCCCGGCACCGGTGGCGTGGTGTCGGTATGCGAATCGAGGTGAATCACGGCGAGTCCGGGATGTTTGCGTCCGATCACGCGCAGCGCTGGATGGGAAACGCTGCCGTCGCCCCCCATTGCTATCGGCACGACGTCGCGCGCGACGATCCGCTCGAGCGTCGCCGCGGTCTTCTCGAATGCATCGGGAATGCGCCCGGGCGTAAGGCGGACATCGCCACAGTCCACCAGGCCAAGGCGCTGCATCGGATTGTAGTCCGAGAGTTCCGGATTGTAGGGGCGCATCAGCTTTGACTGCTCGCGGATTGCCTGCGGACCCTGCCGCGAGCCGATCCGGAACGGATGCACGCCGCAGTCGAACGGAATGCCGAGAATCGCGGCCTTCGCTCCAGACAGATCCTGGGTGTGAGGAACCCCCATGAAAGTGGTGGGATCGCTGACCAGCTCGCCGAGGGATTGCATATTCAGTTGGCCTTGATGTTGTTCTCACGCACGACCCTGGTCCAGCGCCTGACATAGCTTTCCACCAGGTCCCGGAACTGCCCGGGGGAACTGGCCCGGGGCTCGACCCCGAGGCCGCTGAAGCGCTCGCGTATGTCGGGCGCCGCAACCGCCTTGGCGGTCTCCGCCTGCAGACGCTGCACGACTTCGGGCGCCAGCCCGGCAGGGCCGAGCAAGCCCCACCAGTGCTCGACGACCAGCTCGCCGACGCCTATTTCCGCGAACGTCGGCACCTCCGGATAGGCCGGCAACCGGGTCGGCGAAGTAACGCCGATGATCCGGAGTTTGCGCGCCGCGACCAGCGGAGCCGCTGAAGCGAGGGTGGAGAATGCCGCATCGACCTGACCCCCGGCCGCATCATTGAGCGCCGGCGCCGACCCCTTGTAGGGAACCTGCAGGAACTTGAGGCCGGTGCCCGCCTGGAGCATCTCGGTCATCAGATGCGTCGTTGTGCCGGTGCCCGCCGTCGCGATGGTGACCTTGCCGGGATTGGCTCGTGCCGCCGCGATCAGGTCGGCGAGCGATGTGAAGCGCGCCGGGTTGGAGTACATGAACTGAGCGGAGACACCGATCAGCGTGACCGGCGTGAAGTCCCGCACCGGATCGTATCCGGCCTCGGGCAGGACCGTAGGGTTCACCGTGAACGGCACGTCAGCCAGCAGTAACGTGTAGCCGTCCGGGGCGGCCTTCGCGACGTACAGCGTGCCAATGAGGGTACCGGCGCCGGGGCGATTGTCGACGAGGAACGTCTGCCGCAGCGACTCCCCGAGCTTGGCGCCGATCAGCCGCGCAATCACATCCGAACTGCCGCCGGCAGGAAAAGGCACGACGATCTGCACAACCCGGGACGGATACCCCTGCGCCTGCGCTCCGGGCAGCGTCGCGCCGCACGCCGCGATGATCGCCGCAACGTGGCAAACGCGGCTCAGCCAAAGGTCGCTCAGGGTGAAACGCCACGCCGCTTTGCGCCTCGCCGAGCTTTGCTCCGGACGGGGCGCAACTCGCCTTACCGCGGGCCTACAGGAAAACATGTCGCCTCCCTCTTCTGTCATCGCCTTGCACTATCGTCCGCCCGACTCCCTAATCCCCGGCGCCGGCAATCGCCGCGTCGACCGCTTCGCGCAGCTGCGTCGCGATCGTCCGCACGGCCTGCTCGTCGACGATGAACGGCGGCGCCAGCAGCAGGTGGTCGCCGCGCTGGCCGTCAACCGTCCCGCCCATCGGATAGCACATCAATCCGCGCGCCATCGCCTCGCGCTTGACGCGTGCATTGATGCCCAGCGCGGGATCGAATGGCGCCCTGGATTCCGGATCGGCCACCAGCTCGACCGCCTGCAGCAATCCGCGGCCGCGGATATCGCCGACGTGCGCGTGCTCGCCGAAGGCCTGCGTCAGCGCGCGGCGCAGGTTATCTCCCTGCCGGCGCACGTTGGCGAGCAGATTCTCTTCCTCGATCACATGCTGGACTTCCAGCGCCGCGGCACATGCGACCGGGTGCCCCATGTAAGTATGGCCATGCTGGAAGAAGCCCGAGCCGTCGCGCACCGCGGAGAAAATCTTCCCGGCCACCAGCAGCGCGCCGATCGGCTGATAGCCGCCACCGAGTCCCTTCGCAATCACCATCAGGTCCGGCGCGATACCCTCCTGCTCGCAGGCATGCAGCGTGCCGGTGCGTCCCATCCCGCACATCACTTCGTCCAGTATCAGCAGCACGCCGTGCCGGTCGCAGATGTCGCGGACGCGCTTGAAGTAGCCCGGCACCGCCGCGACCGCGCCGAGCGTCGCGCCCACCACCGTTTCGGCGATGAACGCGGCGACCGTGCCCGCGCCGAGGCGCTCGATTTCGGTTTCAAGCTCGTTGGCGACGCGCAGTCCGTACTGCTCCTCGCTCTCGTCGGCACGGCGTTCCCGGTAGCTGTAGCACGCGGAGACATGATGAAACGCCGGCAGCAGCGGCTCGAACGGCTTGCGGCGCCAGCGGTTACCGCCGGCGGCCAGCGCGCCGATGGTATTGCCGTGATAGCTCTGCCAGCGGCCGATCATGTGCTGCCGCCGCGGCTGGCCGATTTCGAGGAAATACTGGCGCGCCAGCTTGAGCGCCGCCTCGATGCCCTCGGAGCCGCCGCAGTTGAAATACACGCGCTCGATGCCGGCCGGCGCATGGGCGACAAGTTGGTCGGCAAGCACCTCGGCCGCCTCGCTCGTAAAGAACGAGGTGTGCGCGTAGGCAAGCTGATCGAGCTGCCGCTTGATCGCGGCGATGATGCGCGGGTGGCCGTGCCCAAGGCAGGATACGGCGGCTCCACCCGAGGCATCGAGGTAGCGCTTGCCGTCCGCGTCGTAGAGATATATCCCCTCGCCGCGCACGGCGACGGGCAGGTCGGCACGGGTGTGCCGGTGGAAAACGTGCCGGCTGGCGGTCAAGGACATTCACCCAGGCGGCTCAGCGGGCGATCAGCATGGGCTTTCTGCATAAAAGCCCCTCCCTTTTCCCGGGCATCGCATACGTTCTGTTTAATGTCATTTCGCTAAAGCCGCCGGTCGTCGCCGGAACACGCTCGGCGGAAGCTCCCGGATGGAGATTATAGGCCGCAGCCCGCTGCTTCGGGAATCGCTGCTGCCGGGCGGGTACCTGAGGATGAGGGATGAGGGATGAGGGATGAGGAAAGGTCCAATGGTGAATGGTGAATGGTGAATGGTGAATGAAATTCCCTATTTCCCGTTTTTGCTTCTCGTGTTGCTCTTATCGTCGTTCATCGTCGTTCATCGGCGGTTGCATAGGTTTGCTTTAACTGTTGCCGACCAGCACCGCAACCTGCGACTGCATCGACTTGCAGATGGCTTCGAGCGCCGCGATGGTCGCTATCATTTGCGTGTCGGGTATCGGGTACGCAGCACGTCCCGTAACGGCGTCCGCGAACGCCTCGAGCTCGCAGCGCAGCGCATTGACCGGCTCGAAGGTGAGCTGTTGCGGCTGCGCGCCGCTTTTGCGCAGCACCAGCCCGGTCTGGCCCAGCGCCTCGGCTGAGCCGGTCGTCCCGAACACGTGGACGCGCCAATACGTCGGCGTCGCCCGCACGCCGCACAGCACGCCGCTCACGCGGTTCTCGAACTCGCAGAGGATGGCGAGCGTATCGAGCGTCGCGGGCGGCGGCCGGTGCGAGATGTGCTGCGCCTGCACGCGGCGCACCGGCCCCAGCATGTTGACGAACGCGTCGAGCACATGGATGCCGGTGGCGGTGATGCTTGCCCCCGGCGCCTCGTCCGGCGACTCGCGCCAGCCGTGGTGCAGCCCCTTGCTCGCGTTGTCGTTGCTGAAATGGCCTTCGACGTGGAGGATTTCGCCGAGCTCGCCGCTCTCGACGCTACGCTTGAGCTCGCGCATGGATGGCCAGTAGCGCTTGTCCTGCCCGATGCCGAGCGGCACTCCGGCGCGCCGGCACGCCGCCACCGCGCGCTCCGCGTCGGCGCGAGTGAGCGCGAGCGGTTTTTCGCAGAACACCGCCTTGCCCGCCGCCGCCGCCGCGATGACCTGTTGCGGGTGCAGCGAATTGGGCGTCGCCAGCACGACCGCCTGAATTTCCGGATCGGTAAGCGCGGCGCCGAAGTCGCGCGAGAGTTTGAGGCCGTGCTGCGCGGCAAAGTCGCGCACGCGGTCGGGATTGCGGATTACGCCGCGCACGAAGCGCAGGCGCTCGCTTTTACCCTGCACCGAGTTGACGAGATTCTGGCCCCAGCGGCCGAGACCGACAATAGCCGCGTTGATCATTCGGGCTTGATGCCGGCATCCTTAATGACTTTGGCGAAGCGCACGTTTTCGCTGCGGATGAAGGTTCCGAACTGTTCCGGTGTGCTGTTCATCGGCTCGATGCCGGCGCCCGCGAGCCGTTCCTTCAGGTCGGAGGACGTCAATGCCTTGGTGAGTTCGCTGTTCAGGCGCGCGATGATGTCGCGCGGAGTCGCCGCCGCCGCGAGGATGCCGTACCAGATCGGGACTTCAAGGTTTTCGACGCCGGCTTCCTTGGTGGTGGGCACGTCGGGAAGCGCCGCTGCCCGCTGCGTGGACAACACGGCCAGCGCGCGCACCTTGCCGGCCTGGACCTGCGCAGCGGAGGCCGGCACCGCCATGATCAACACGTCGACCTGCCCGCCGATCAGCCCGATCAGCGCCAGGCCCGAGCCCTTGTACGGCACGTGCACCATGTTGATCCTGGCGAGGCTCTTCAATAATTCCGGCGCCAGATGGGTCGTGGTGCCGACGCCGCCGGAGCCGTAGTTGAGCTTGCCGGGGCTGCGGCGCGCGACCTGTATCAGTTCCTTCAGTGTTTTTGCCGGCACCGACGGATGGACCAGCAGAACATTCTGAATGACCGCGATCTGCGAGATCGGCGCAAGGTCCTTGAACGGATCGTAATTGAGCCTGGAGTACAGCAACGGACCGAGCGCGATCAGCGGCGAGCTCAGCACGATCGTGTAGCCGTCCGGCGGCGATTTCGCGGCGAGCTCCAGGCCGAGATTGCCGCCCGCGCCCGGCCGGTTGTCGGCTATCACCTGATGCCCGATCTGGTCGGAGAGCTTTTGCGCGATGGCGCGCCCCAGCAGGTCGGTCGGGCCGCCGGGCGGGAACGGCAGGATCATGCGCACCGGCTTGGCCGGATAAGCCTGCGCCAGCGCAACGTGGGCAGCGAGCGCGCATATCGCGAGCGCAAGACCGCGGCAAATCCGGCGCATGGCGCGTGGCATGGGATGCATGGATTCCTCCTTTGTCGAATGGTTCGATCTTGCTTTACTGTTGGAAGATCAAAAGGTGATTGGGAAGGTGGTGTTGACGATGCGTTGATGCCAACGAGCATTTGCTTGGCTAATCCCTGATGCGTACGCGATCCGGCTCGACAATCCACCGCCTGCCTTGAATCGGTTCTGTCGCGGGCATGGAGAGGGCGCGGCGGAGCAAATCTAGCGTGTTGCCGATGCTTTGCAAGGCAGGCCGCAGCACCCAGATGCCTTGATAATTTTCTGGCGGGTGCAGGCGGATGTCGGAAAAGTCGAGATCGAGAGTAATCAGCGTCCGGTTTTCGCGAATACACGCCGTGAGGATCTCGGCATCGGTCTTGCCACCGAGCTGCTCGGCAAGCACGGGTATCCACATCGTGGCTCGCTTTGCGCAGCAGAGCTTCTGCGGCACGCGGCAGATTTTCATCAAGCTTGAAACGGCCAGCCATCCACTGGTGCTATGCGGGTATCGGCAGGATGCGTTCGCGTGCGAGATCGGCAGCATACGCAATTGCCGCCGGTATATGCTCGGGCTTGAGCGATGGATAATTATCGAGAATGCGTTCAGTCGTTTCGCCGGCAGCGAGATTGTCCAGCACGACCGTAACCGGCACGCGCGTTCCGCGAAAGCACACGGCGCCGTGCATGATTTCAGGATCGGCAGTGATGTAGGGTTTCCAGTCCATCTTCGTCTCTATTCGACAGATATTCGTCAATATAGCACTATGCCAAGCCGTCAGGCTAACGGTTGCAGTGCGCGCGCAAACTCACCCCGCACGTGATGGCGGCTTTTCCACTCGAGCGTTATGCCGAGGCGCTCGCGCTCGTCAAGGACCGCAAGGTAATCGGGATCGTGGTGCCGACGACGCAGTGAACCAGCGCATGCAGCTTGTATTGCCTCAGCCCTATTAATTGGGCAGCTTCAGGTTCTCGCTCTCCACCGACGGGGATTACGGCGAACGTGCATGCAAGCGACGATCACGATGACTTCACCCAGGCCAGCGCGCTGCTGCTCGTACCAGAGAAACGCTTCATCGATATCAGCGGCCGCCGCCGGACGGACAATGAGCGGCATTAAAGCGAGCGGGCGCGGATCCGGGCGAGAACTTCTTCCCAGGGAATCCCGACCGGACCTTCGCGCTCAAGATCGTCAAGCCGTCGGTCGATCTCCTCACGCTGAGCATCGGTAAGCGGGATCGCATCCGGATTCGCGGACAGACTTTCCCACAACTAGTCAAGCAGCCGCAATCGTTCGTCGGCGCTGAGGCGGGTGATGTCAACGATGCTCATAAATTAAGTATACACCTGCCGGACAAAAAACAGCTTCATGCGTCGCCCCGCGCATTTGTGTGCGGTTCAGCATCCGTGCGGCATCAGGCCGTGCGCCGGAAATGCAGCGACAGCGTGACTGCAGCGGCGATGACCCACGCGACGAACAATCCGCCCGCCGCGAACAGAAACGTGTTGTTGAACTGCGGCGGCACGCGGGCGTTCGCTTCGATGGCTTTTCCTCCCATATCGAACTGCGATGCGACCGGATCGGGCAATTGCATTGACGTAAGGTAAACGAACAGCGTGGAGGCGACGACGATCCCGGCGAACAGGACTCGAAGTGGGGTGTTATTCATTTACGCAAGTGCAAAGTCAAGAACTGGCCCCGTGATTCGTTTTATCCCCCTTATGCATCCCCACGTTACGCCGGACAGGAAGCTCGCGCAATCGCGCGCGGAGCGACGGAGGGAATGCGGGGGCAGGGCGATGGGTCGAAGTGAATTACCTGGAACGGGGAAACGCGCCCACAACGCATTCAAAGGGGTCGCGACGCGCTCGAAATAATAATTGACGTCTAGACGTCGCTACGGCTAAGATGTGCTTTTTCGTTTGAGATTTTCCCGCGATGAGAAAACGGCCGGGCGAAGTGCGAGACGCGATCGTCAGCGTACTCAAAGCGCGCCCTCACGGAGCCAGCGTCGCGGAGATCACTCAGCATGTGGCAACGCTCATTGGCGCGGTTCCGGCCTCGTCAGTCAGATCTTATCTGCAATTGAACACCCCTCAGCTTTTTGCGCGAACGAATCGCGCCCAATATGCATTAAATGGATTGGAGTATCGGCCATTAGCCTCCACCAAGAGCTTCGCAAGCCGATCTTTCAACTTCGAAAAAGCCACTTTGATCCTGGGCGACTGTTTCGCCTGGCTGGAGCAGAGACCATCGAACTCGATACATGCGGTCGTAACTGATCCGCCTTATGGGCTGGTTGAGTATTCGGAACTGGAACAAAAGAAATTGCGGGCGGGCAAAGGCGGGATCTGGAGAATCCCTCCTTCGTTCGACGGCACTAAGCGATCTCCATTGCCTAGATTCACCGTACTCAAGCAGACTGATCTCGACGCCCTTGAGCAATTTTTTACTGCGTGGGGAGCGCGCTTGCTGCCGGTATTGGTCCCGGGGGCGAATGTCGTTGTTGCAAGCAATCCGTTGCTTTCTTATCTGGTATCGGGCGCGCTGGCTCGCGCCGGGCTTGAGCGACGCGGCGAAATCGCCAGATTGGTGATGACAATGCGCGGGGGTGACCGTCCCAAACACGCTCACGAGGAATTTTCCGGAGTGAGTGTCATGCCACGATCAATGTGGGAACCCTGGTTGGTATTTCGCAAGCCCCTCGAAGGACGTGCGCAGGACAATCTTCGTAAATGGGGCACCGGCGGGTTCAGACGGATTTCGGCAGAGCGCCCTTTCGGGGACGTCATTGAGTCTTCTCCAACGCGATCATCCGAGCGCGCGTTGGCTCCTCACCCGAGTCTCAAACCCCAGGGATTTTTGCGGCAGCTGGTGCGTGGTGTTTTACCGCTCGGAAAAGGCATTGTGCTTGACCCTTTCGCCGGGGCGGGCTCCACATTGGCGGCATCGGAGACAATTGGCTACGAAAGCATCGGTGTGGAGAAAGATGCCGCCTATTTCAACGTCGCTATCAAAGCGATACCGAAATTGGCCAAGTTGTCATTAAACACGGACTAGGTTCTATAAATCCAATTCTGCCGAAGCTTCGCGATGCCTTTGGCATGCAAGGTCGCTGTCCTCGTGCCAAGTTCCCCGCGAGCGTTCTTGCGAAAATCGGCTACAACTACTTTCCCCAGGTAGATCTCGGTAAACCGGAGCGAATTTCGGTCTGACGCAGGTTCGGAAGAGTTATCGACTTCGTAAACGAATACGCACATCCATTGATTGCGAGCGCCATGCGTGTCGACGGCGCCGCCAGCTTTACG